>JAFUEM010000339.1 GCA_017463935.1 Kiritimatiellia bacterium | reverse complement strand
GCCGCTCGGGCTCGGTGCGCCGACGGAATCGAAGGCGGCGAAGACGGTGCAGCGGCGCGAAGACCTCTTCCGCTACACGAACCGCCAGTATCTGCCCGAGGGCCGCGCGGCGCTGATGCCGACGGAAGCGAACATCCAGGCCGTCGTCGACGAGAAGAACGCGGCGATCGCGGCGCTCGAGGCGGCGCGCCCGGCGGCCGCGGAAGGGCCTGCGGCGGAACTGGCGCGGCGGATGGACCTCCTGATCGCGCACCTGAAGACGTACCGCGCGGTGGACGGGGCGATGTGGCGCTTCCGGCGCCTCCGCTTCCTGAAGGACATGGGCGTGAGCGACGCGCGGCTGATGCGTGAGATCGAGGCGGACTTCGACTTCCTGCGCCACAACCCGTATCCGTTGTCGGAGGAGCTCGGCAGCCCCGTGCCGCTCATGCGCGACATCCATTCCAACGCGCTCGTCTGCGTCGAGCGCATTCTCGGCCCCGACTGGCGGGCGAGCGCCCCGCCCGCCCAGTGAGCCGCTGAGTCGAGGTTGGGACGGTTCGGCAGCCAACCTTCCGACCCCTCCTCTCTTCACCTCACCGACGGAACGGGGCGAGCGCGGGCGTCGGCACGGCGACTTTGCCGTCGAGCGTGCAGGCGCCCATCGTGTAGCCGCCCGGCGCGGGGAACGATTCGGGCTCCCAGTAGAAGACGCCGCGGCACGCCGCCGTCTTGCGCAGCGCCGCCAGCAGCGCGGCCGTCGCCGCGCGCGCCGGATCGAACGGATGGGTCGGCATCCCGAACTCGCAGACCATCGTGTCCTTGCGGTACTCCCGCTTGACGCGGGCGAGATTGTCCGCGCAGGCCGCAATCGACGGACCCCAGTCGCGCGGCGGATAGAGCGAGACGCCGAACAGGTCGTAGTCGACGCCTTGGGCCGCCTCCAGCACGCCGACGAGGTCGTCCCAGCGGTCGCCGTGATCGCAATGGACGATGATCTTGGCGCGCGGGCACGTCCGGCGCACGGCGGCGGCTCCGGCGTTCAGGAAGGCCGCAAAGTTCCGTGCATTTTTCGCGGCCACCGGCCGGCCGCCCTCGGTCCGGTCGGACAGCGCGCCGCTGCGCGCGGGATCGGCATCCCAGAGAAAACCGGGGCGCACCTCGTTGCCGATTTGCACCCACGCGATCTCCGCGCCCGTCGCCTTGACGGCCTTCAGGACGTGCGCCGTATGGTCGGTGAGCGCCGCGATCAGCGCCGTGCGGTCGAGCGCGGCCCAGCGCGCGGGCTTGATCTGCTTGCCGGGATCGGCCCACGTGTCGGAGTAGTGGAAGTCGAGCATCACCGGCAGGCGCAGCTTCGCGGCGCGGCGCGCTTTCGCCGCGAGATCGTCGCCGCTGTTCCATCCGTCTTTCGGGTCCACCCACACGCGCAGGCGCACGGCGTTGAAGCCGAGTGCCTTCATCAGCGCGAAGCAGTCCTTCGGGAGACCGTCCGCGGTGCGCCAGCTGTAGCCGCGCGCCTCCAGTTCGGTGACCCAGCTCACGTCCGCGCCTTTCGCGAACGCGGGCGGCGCGGCCGATGCGCCGTGCGCCAGCAGGGCGGCGGCGAGGAGTGCGCGGATCTTTTTCACGCCGGACAGTATATCATATTTCCCGCGTCGATCCGCCGCGCCCGTCCTTCGCGCAGCGTCAGGCCGGTGCGCTTCTTGAAGAAGCGCTTGAGGTAGCTGTCGGATTCCCAGCCGCACAGGCCGGCGAGCTGACCGATCGGCAGATCGGTTTCGCGGAGCAGCTGCAGGACCCTGGCGAAGCGCACTTCCTGGATTTCGCCGAGGATGGTCCGGCCGGTCGCCGCGCGGAAGCGCTTTTCCGCGAGACGGCGCGAAAGGCCGATCTCGGCGAGAACGTCGGCGGCCGTGAGGCCCGAGCAGGCGTCGCGGCGGATGCGCTCGACCGCGTGGATGATGCGGCTGTCGTTCGAGTTGACGATGCGCGTGGACTGGCGGCGGTAGAGGCCGAGCGGACCGAATGTCAGCCGCCGGGGCGGCAGCTGCGGATCCCGGATGAGGTTCGCCAGCAGGTCGGCGGCGAGGCAGCCGGCCGCCTTGAAGTCTGGCTGGATGGACGTCAGCGTCGGAAAGGAGTTTTCACAGAGCAGTTCGTCGTTGTCCACGCCGACGATGGCGACGTCGCGCGGCGATTCGAGACCGGCGAGCGTGCAGGCGCCCGCGACCTGTTCGGCGGCGTAGTCGTTGGCGGCGAAGACGCCGAGCGGCCGGGGCTGCGCCGCGAGCCAGCGGGCGAGCCGCTTCTGGACGGCGAAGGTGTCCTGCCAGGGCGTGTCGTAGAGCGCGCACGCGCCGTGGCGCGCGGCGATCTCGTGTCGGAAGGCCGTGCCGCGGTCGATGCTCCAG
>JAFUEM010000338.1 GCA_017463935.1 Kiritimatiellia bacterium | reverse complement strand
GCTCGGGGAACATGAAGCCGACCGCCACGCCCGCGCGCGCCGTCGCCGCGTCCGTGCCGAGCCGCGCCTTCAGAAGCTCCGTCACCACCACGTCGCCGAACCCGAGGCCCACCGCGCTCGTCGGCTCGCCGCCGATCGTCGTCAGCAGGTTGTCGTAGCGGCCGCCGCCGAAGATCGCGCGGAACTCGCCCGCCGTGTCGAAGCACTCGAAGACGACGCCCGTGTAGTAGCTGAGGCCCCGGATGACGCCGATGTCGAAGACGAGCCGGTCCGCGAAGCCCGCGACCTCCGCGAGGCGGAAGAGCTCCACGAGCTCGGGCGAGGCGGAACAGTCCGTCGTCTCCATGATCGCGAACGTCGCCGCGACGTCCGCCTCGGAGAGGCCGCCGTCCTTCAGCATCGCGGCGATCTCGGCGTCCGGCATCTTGCCGCGCTTGTCGAGCGCGAGGAAGACCTGCGCGTGCTTGTCGGCGGCGATGCCCGAGCGCGCGAGCAGCTCGCCCAGGAACTTGCGCGAGGAGACGTGCACCTTGTAGTCGGCCGCCGTCAGCCCCATCCGGCGCAGGGCGTCGCACGCCGCGCCGAGGACCTCCACCTCCGCGAGGACCGACTCCTCGCCGATGATGTCGAGATTCCACTGGTAGTGCTCGCGCTTGCGGCCCTTCGTCATGCGCTCGTAGCGGAAGCACTGCGCGATCGTCGTCCACTTGAGCGGGAACTGCAGTTCCTTCTGGCGCTGCGCGACCATGCGCGCCAGGGTCGGCGTCATTTCCGCCCGCAGCGCGATATGGCGCTCGGACTTGTCGTAGAAGTGGTAGAGCTGCTCGCCCACCTCCTCGCCCGCCTTGCGCGCCAGGAGCTCGTAGCTCTCGACGACGCACGCGTCGTACGGCTGGAAGCCGGCCGCCGCGCCCGCCGCGCGGAACGCATCGAAGACGCGGTTGCGCCACGCCATGTCCTCGGGATAGAAGTCGCGCATGCCGCGCGGCGCGTCAAAGCTGATCTTCTCCGCCATCACAGCATCCCCTTCACGGCCGCCGCGGCCTCGGCCGGCGCGACGACGACCGTCTTCGACTTGTCGTCGGCGCGGCGCTTCACCTCGACGCCGCCGTTCGCGAGCCCCTTCGCGCCCACGACGACGCGGACGGGGAAGCCGATCAGGTCCGCGTCCTTGAACTTGACGCCCGGGCGCTCCTCGCGGTCGTCCACGAG
The DNA here is from genome assembly GCA_017463935.1 of Kiritimatiellia bacterium. Lineage (GTDB taxonomy): Bacteria > Verrucomicrobiota > Kiritimatiellia > RFP12 > UBA1067 > UBA1067. The sequence goes on along the minus strand of JAFUEM010000338.1, from coordinate 787 downwards.
CACGTCGACGCCGGCGGCCGTCAGCGCCGCCTCCAGCTCGTCCGCGACCTTCGCCACCTCGGGCACCGTCGGATCGAGGAGGTCGATCACGACCTGGTACGGCGCGACCGCCGCGGGCCAGACGATGCCGTCCCTGTCGTGGCTCTGCTCGATGATCGCCTGAAGCGTGCGGCTGACGCCGATGCCGTAGCAGCCCATGATCATCGTCTCGTCCTTCAGCTCCGCCGTCTTGAAGACGGCCTTGAACGCATCGGTGTACTTCGTGCCGAGCTTGAAGACCTGGCCGACCTCGATGCCGCGCTTGAGCTCCATCGGACGGCCGCACGTCGGGCACAGATCGCCCGCGCCGCAGATGACGAGATCGGCGTAGTCCGCGTCGGCGAGCGCCGTGTCGCGCGCCAGATCCACGTTCTTGAGATGGAAACCGTCCTTGTTCGCGCCGACGATCCGGCCGGTCGCGCCCTTGAGCGACTGGTCCGCGACAAGACGCAGCGCCGCGTCCGCCGGACGGACGGGCCCGACAAAGCCCGCGTTCGCGCCCGTCGCGCGCAGCACCGTGTCGTTGTCCGCCAGCGCCACCGTCTTGGCGCCGAGGAAGCGCTTGAGCTTCACGTCGTTCACGTCGCGGTCGCCGGGCACGCAGACCATCACGGGACGGCCGTCCGCGACATAGACGAGCGACTTGACGAACGCGGCGGGCGCGAGGCCCATGAACGCGGCCACCTCGTCGATCGTCCGGGCGTCGGGCGTGGCGACCTCCTCGACGGGTGCCGAGGGTGCGGCGGCG
>JAFUEM010000337.1 GCA_017463935.1 Kiritimatiellia bacterium | reverse complement strand
TCGTCGCTCGCGACGCAGCCCGGCACCGCCGCGCGCGTGCGGCCCGCCGCGTCCCGGACCTCGCGCGGCTGCACGACGGGCCAGCCGTCGACCCATTCCGTCTCGAGGATGTACGGGATGCGGCCGACCGCGCCGCGGTCGCCGAAGAGCACGGCGACCCAGCTGCCGTCCGGACGGTCGATGAACGAACCCTGCGCGATGCCCTCGCGCGCGAAGACGATGCGGCCCTCCCACGGCCCGTCGATGTTGCGCGAACGGTGGACGATCACGCAGCGGCACGAGCCCTTCGGCCAGCCGATGTTGACGATGTAGTACCAGCCGTCGCGCTTGAACACCTGCGTGCCCTCGCCGAGCCCGGTGCCGCCGGCGCAGTCGGTCACGTTGTCGAGGATGATCCGCCCGCCGTCGACGAAGCCGGAGAAGTCGCTCTTCATCTCGGTCAGGCGCACCTTGTACGGCCGTCCCGGCACGGTCGCGAAGACGTAGAACCGGCCGTCCTCGATCCAGAGCGACTCGTCGTACTGCTTCGGCGCGAGGCGGAAGAACTCCCAGTCGGACTTCGTCGGATCCTTCGTGCGGAAGAGATAGGTCGCGTTCACCTTGTTGTTGAAGCTCGTCACGTAGAAGAAGCCGTCCGCCGCGTTGTAGCGGATCGACGACGCCCAGGTGCCGAGGCTGTAGTCGTGCGCGCCGTTCTCCAGCCGGTCCTGCGCGCGGTCCTCGATTGTCGGATAGCAGTAGCTGATCGTCTGCCAGTTGACGAGGTCCTTCGACGCCATCACGGGAATGCCGGGGTTGAAGTGCATGGTGGTCGAGACCATGTAGTACGTGTCGCCGACCCTGAGCGGCGCGACGTCCGGGACGTCCGCCCACATCACGGGCTCGAGGGCGTCTTCCGCCCCGCCGGTCGCCTGCGCGTCTCCCGCCCCGCCCACGGTCATCTGCACCGCCGCCAGCAGCCATAATCCTGTCGTCATCGTCTTGTCTCCTTCCTTGTCGTCCGAAATGCAGGTAGTCTATCAAATCCGCCGCCGCATCCGCAATCACCCAATTGGCGACGCGTCGCGAGCGGCGGGGTGGCACGCCATCCGCTTTGCGACCAACGACCAGGCCGCCGCCGACTTCGAGGCGCTGCTCGGCTAGACGCGGTTTTCGGAGAGGAAGCTGCTCGCGCGGAAATTTTTGGGGCTAAGAACGGCTCAAGCGCGGGGCGCGGCAGGGGCGCCCGAAAAAGCGCGCGACTACGGGCCCGACAGCTCGGTCAAACCGTTGTTTCGGCGTCGTCACGCCTTTCACGCTTAGACAATCGGCCGGATTCAGCCATAACCGCCGCGCAAGCGGGGCTCGCGATTCAAGCGAGCCAAGCCGAGCGTAAGCGAGTGCCGAGCCATGCCTCGGTTGAGACCACTGGTTGCGTACGGCATGCCTCTTACGGCGACGAGCCGAAACTGCCTCTTGCCCGCCTGTCGGCTCCCTGCGTCGCGCTTTTTGCTTCACACGCGCCCTGCCGCGCCCCGCGCTTCGCCGCAACCTGCCCACTAGTTATTCTAGATATCTAGAATAGCGGCCTTCAGGCCGCGTTCTAGAATAGCGTCCGCAAGGACGCGCCCTAGCTTAGCCCGCGCCAGCGGGCGTTCTAGAGCTGCTAGGAACCACAGAAGCTCTAGTCCCAATCGCTTTCATTGGATGTTGCTCTTTTTCCCGTGTGGCTGCGCATGCCCGCCACAGAAAGGCGAAAGTATGGTATAATAGCCCGCAAATCACATGGCTGACATTCCCACGACATCGACAACCCTTCTGCGAGATCTGGCGCACGACTCGCAGCACGCCCGTTGGGGCGAGTTCGTTGCGCGCTACCGCCCGATGATGGAGGCGTTCATGCGCGAGCGCTTCCCGTCGCTCGATGCCGATGATGTGATTCAGGAAACGCTGATCGAACTGATTCAGGTGTTCCCCGTCTACCATTATTCACCAAAGGAGAAGGGGCATTTCCACAACTATTTGACCGGCATCTTGCGCCATCGTGCCCTCCGAAAGAGGGGCGAAGAGAAACGCCGCGAAGAATTCACCGGCAAGTTACAGCGTGTCGAAGAGGCCGCGCCTGGCCTTTGGTCGTCCGCCGAATCCGAAGACTCCGCCTGGCGTGAATCGCTGATGGAAATCGCGCTTCAGCAGTTGTTGTCCGACACGACAATCCACGAGCGGACGCGCCTTGTGTTCGCTCGTGTCGCCGTCAACGGCGAGAGACCGGATGACGTTGCCGCCGCGTTCGGCATTACGCGCAACGCCGTCGACCAGATGAAATCCCGCCTGATGGCGCGGCTCAAGGAGTTAGTTGCCGCGTTGGAGAAAGCCGATGAAGCCTAAGTCGGATGACAAAAGACTTGACGCGTTTCTGTCCGTGCATGGCCCGGTGGATATTCCTTCTGCCTTTGCGTCAGGGGAATTATTTGGCGACTGGCGCGTGACGGCGTATCTCGGGCGCGGTGGCAGCGGCGAGGTCTACCGTGTTGTCCATGCCGCGCTCGGCACCGCCGCGGCGCTCAAGGTCTGCGTGCGCAATCCGGAACGCGACGCGGCCCGCGATGCGGCGGTTTGCGCCCGATTCCGACGCGAGGCTAAACTGTTGGCGGACAACGTGCATCCGGCGTTTCCGCGCTTCCTTGGATTCGGCGAGCGCGAGGGCCGCCCGTGGTATGTGATGGAACTTTTGGAGCAGAGACCGCTACCGACAGCGGAAAAGGATATTGTCCGCTTTCTGCTCGCCCTCGCGTCGGGCATCCAGCAGTTGCATTCGCTCGGTCTTATCCACCGCGACATCAAGCCCGCAAACATCCTCTGGCGGGGCGAAAACCCCATCCTCGTCGATCTGGGATTGGCCAAGGACGTATCGGCTGTTCGCGGGCACGCGGGCCAATCCTTTTCGATTGTAGATGGCCGGGCCGTCGGCGTGGGAACGCCGCGCTATGCCGCGCCGGAACAGTTGACGGGCGACGAAGTTTCGTTCGCGACGGACGTCTATGCGCTGGGAATGCTGGCGAACGACTGCTTTAGCGGGCGGCCGCCGCGTGCCTGGCGGCGCATCATCCAGCGCGCCACCGCCGCCGTTCCCGCGCAACGCTATGCGACGGCGGATGCCTTTGCGCGCGCCATTTGGCGGTTGCGGGCGCGAACGTGGATTGTCGGCGCATTGGTGGGCCTATTGGTGGCTTCTGTTCTTGCGTTGTGGGTGTTGCGGCAAAATGAGGCAATGATAACGCTCGCGGTCGCTCCGCCCTCATGGCACGACTTGTGCCGCAATTTCACTACGAACATCGTGACCTGGCACACCACGATGCAGCATCGCCCGTTGGCGCCAGGCGAACACCCAATGATGATGGGGGCGAATGCGTTTGAGACGGTATCTTGGGCCGAGACAAACGCGTTGAACGTCGTGGAGGTAAGGTTGGACGGGCAAACAATCACATTCGACGAGCCGATTGAGCTCGACGCTGAACGGGAGTATTGGATCGTCGGGCCCGGCGTTCTGGATGCTCAGTTTTCCGCCGCTTCAACAGCGACCGTCCGCGTCGTCAACTGCATTTTTCGAAATCGCACGAAGACGAATCCCGCCCGAGCGGGCATTGACTATGTGCTGGATGGCGGCGCGTATCTGAATTTCACCGACTTGCCCGCCACAGAGGGGATGAAGCTGGAAGCCAGCACGCGCATACGGAGCAACGGCATGTCCGAAGGGCGGCGCTGGCGGCGAATCAAAGGCCCCGACAATCTAGAGGAACTTGTGGACGAGGACAATAAATCCTCCTTCTATTGGACGACGAAGGACTCGTTCTGATAGCCGAAGTTTTTCCGCGTAAGATTTTCGCGTCTTGCCCGCAGTATGGAGTGGAGGCAAGGGTTGCTCCTTTCCGCGGAAGGAGATGCGGAGGCTTGGACAAATCGTCGCATATTTGCATTTGGTCTGTCGCGGTGAAAGCAAAAGCGGACAACTGTAGTTAGCAAAAGCGGAATGGGAAGAGAAGGCCTGTTAAGCGGGCTTCAGCGAGTGGTTGTGCCTGAAAACATTGGGTGATGTTGAGGATGAGGAAGAATCACACGCCC
>JAFUEM010000336.1 GCA_017463935.1 Kiritimatiellia bacterium | reverse complement strand
GGGCGTGTGATTCTTCCTCATCCTCAACATCACCCAATGTTTTCAGGCACAACCACTCGCTGAAGCCCGCTTAACAGGCCTTCTCTTCCCATTCCGCTTTTGCTAACTACAGTTGTCCGCTTTTGCTTTCACCGCGACAGAGCGAAACAGGAAAGCGCCGCGAGGCCGCGGCGGGCGCGTCACTCCATCCGGCCCGTGTAGGCGTCCGCGCCGGCGTTGTCGATTTTCGTCTTGAAGAACGCGTCCGCCGCGCGGTCCTTGAGCGCGTCCCACGGACGGTTGCGCCCGTTGAGCTGCACGACCCACAGTTTCAGCTGCTTCTTGTGCCAGTTGACCATGCAGTTCGTGCCCCACGCGCCGCCATGGCCGAACCACGCCTCCTCGCCGTCCGTCTCGGGCGCCTTGAGGCCGAGCGAATACCCCTCGAAGCCGGCCGGCCGCGTCGACACGGCGAGGAGGTTCTTGACCGTCGCCTCCTGGAGGATGCGCACACCGTTGTCGCCGACGCCCAGGTTCATCAGCATCTTGTAGAACTTCACCTGGTCGCGCGCCGTCGTCCAGAGCCCCGCGCCGGCCGACGCGAAGACGTGGCCGTCGTTGTAGGGGCGCTGCTGCATGTCGTTCTGGAGCTTCCACCGGGCGGGCGCGTCCTTGACCGTGTCGTACATCTCGATTTGGTGCGCGAGCTGCGCGTCCGTCGGCCAGAATCCCGTCTCGTTCATGCCGAGCGGCGCGAGGACGTTTTCCTTCAGGTAGTCCTCCCACTTCATCCCCGTGACGACCTCGACGACCGCCGCGCCGATGTCGATGCCCGTGTTGGAGTACTGCACCTTCGTGCCGGGCTCGAAGAGGAGCGGCGACGCGGCCGCGATGGCCGCCGTCTGACGAAGCGGCGCGCCGCCCGACCAGCCGCCGCCCTTGATGCTGCCCTGCTTCGCCGAAATCTCGAACGGAAAGCCGCCCGTGTGGTTCATGACCATGCGGATCGTCAGCGGCGTCTTCGCCTTGACGAGCGTGATCGCGTCGTTCGTCTGCGACGCCTTCACCCACAGCGTCGCGAACTCCGGCAGGTACTTCGCGACGGGATCGTCGAGCGAAATCTTCCCTTCCTCCACAAGCTTCGCAATCGTCACGCCGCAGAAGCCCTTCGTCTGCGAGCACTGCATGAACGGATCATCCAGCCCGATCGGCCGCTGCGCCGCCACGTCCGCGTAGCCGACGCAGTCGATCTCCTCGACGCCGTTGTTGTAGAGAATCGAGATTGCGCCCGGCAGCTGCCCGTTGTCGGCGTACGGCCGGATCGCCTCGCCGACCACGCCCGCCTGCGCGCTTCCCATCGCCGCGAGCGCGGCCGCCACCATCAGTGTCTTCATGTTCATTGTCGTCGTTTCCTTTCTCTTGTGTTGAATGTCCGTATTGAGAAAATCAGTCCGCCGGCGCCAGGCGCGCCAGCAGCGCCACCGTCGCCGTGTCGGTGCGCAGGATGCGCGGGCCGAGCGACCGGCGCACAAACCCCTTCGCCTCCAGCAGCGCCACTTCCGCCTCCGTCCAGCCGCCCTCCGGCCCCACCGCCAGCACGAGC
>JAFUEM010000335.1 GCA_017463935.1 Kiritimatiellia bacterium | reverse complement strand
GTCAGGCTGACGGGCTGCGCGGCGAGCGCGGGTTCGACGAAGAGGAGCTCGCGCGGGCGCGCGTTGGGCCGGACGACGGCGGCGGGCACGGCGGAGCGGAGGACGCTTTCGATCGGCGAGGCCGTGTAGGCCGCGATCTGGCGCACGAGCGTCAGGAGCTGCGGCGAGAAGAACGGCTCGGGGTCGACGATCTCGGCGACGGGCTTCAGCGCGTGCGCGCGCGCCGCGGGCCAGTCGCCGAGCTCGAGCGCGAAGCCGCGCTTGAGCTGGTGACCGAACGGAACGGAAAGAAGCTGGCCGATGGCCAGCTTCCCCTGGAGCGCCGCCGGGACTTCGTAGAAGAAGAGCCGGTCGAGCGAAAGGTCGATCGCGACCTTGACGAGCACCGATCAGTCCGGCTTGATGTACTTGAGCGTGATGCCGTTCGGGATCGTGAAGCTCTGCTTGTTGTAGATGAGGTAGAGCTTGGCGTACTTCGCCTTCACGACGTTCGCGGCGCCGCCCTTGTGGATGACGATCGCGGCCTTGTTGCCGAAGGGCTGCGGATACTTCGTGCCGAGCTCGACCGTCTCCTTCTTCTGCGACATGTCCTGCGTGCCGGAGGTCGGGAAGTTGTCGGTCTCCATGTTGCGCGAGACGATGGCGGGGACGATGTCCTCCATCTCGTCGGTGAGGCCCGCGGCCACCGTCCAGGCGACGTTCTTGGACTGGAGCGTGGAGCCGGTGAACGCCGGGACGCCCGAGCCGGAGAGAACCGCGATGTCGACGCCGCTGACGTACGGCGCCCACGCCTCCTGGCCGTAGTTGTCGATGTCGAAGAGCTCCTTGAAGTATTCGGTCGAGGAGTTGTAGGCGGTGCCGGCGATATCGTCGGAGTCCTCGGTGTTGAGGCCGTCATCCTCGGTCTGGTGCGGCCAGACGGACGTGAGGCCCTGCGCCTCGCGCTCGGTGTTGGCCTGGGTGATGCCGACGAACAGGTTGCGCCCGCGCATCGAGGCGGCGGAGGTGTTCGCGGAGAGCATGGCGGACGAAATCGCCGGGAAGAGCGCGCCCATCAGAATGCCGAGAATGCCGATGACGACGAGCAACTCGACGAGTGTGAAACCTTTGGATTGTTTGTTCATTTGTTTTTTCCTTTTGTTGCTGTAGTGGATATTATCTCAAAAATCTCATTTCCGTTCAAGTGCCTTTTTGAGGTACGGCAGGTAGACGCGCGTGTAGGCGTAGGAGCTGTAGAGGTTGAGGACGATCATCGCCGCCTCCGCCGCGAAGCAGCCCCAGAGACACGCCGCCTGCCCCGCCGCCGGCAGCAGCCGGTGCAGGAACGTGTAGAAGTAGATCAGCCCCGCGAACGGGAAGAGAAGCGCGGTGCGCACCTTGCCGAGCCACATCGCGGCGCCGTCCGCGCCGTACATCGAGCCAATCGCGCGCATGAACGTGACCCACAGGTCGCGCAGGATGCAGAGGATCGTGAAGACGAGCATCACGAGCGCGTGCACGTCGCTTTCGCCCGGCCGCTGGACGAGCCACGTGAGCGTGGGGAACGCGACGACGTAGAACACCTTGTCCATCAGCGGATCGGCCATCTTGCCGAGCGGCGTGACGACGTTCCATTTGCGCGCGAGCCAGCCGTCCACGAGGTCGGAGAGGCCCGCGAAGAACATCATCGTCACCGCGACGAGGCCGAGCGCGACGCTGCCGCGGAACTCCCCGACGATCGCGAGGACCATCCACGCGAAGATGAGCGGCACACGCAGAAAAGTCAGCGTGTTGACGAGAACGGTGCGCGCCGTCACTTAGATCGCCAGCCCTTCCGCGACCACCGCCTGCATCGCGCCGAGCGCTTCCTGCATCGTGACGAGCTTCGCCTTGAGGTTCTGGATCTGAAGCTCCGCCTTCTGGAAGTTGCGGCGCGTGGCGAAGAGCTGCTTGAGGATGTCGCCGGGATTGAGGTCGAGATCCGTCAGCTGCATGCCGTCGGGGATCGGCACGAGGACCGACTTGTTGCACTGCGAGCAGTTGATCTGCAGGCCGGCGCCGCGGTAGTCGATCGCGAGGTTGCAGCCGCAGTGCGGGCAGTCGAAGACGATATCGGTGTCGCGGATGTCCGCGGCCTGGCTGTCGGAGATTTCCACTCCGTTCATGTCGGTGCTGACCATGTGTCCCTCCTTGTCGGGTTTACGGCGGATATTATACAATAAAAACGGTCGCGCCGCAACTGCGCGCGGCGAATTTTTGCCGTGGCGGGGCTGCGGCGGAAATGATATACTACGCGCCATCATGATACGCATAGTCCAGACGGGCGACCGGGCGATCGCAAAGTTCAACGCCCGCCCCGCATTCCCTGCGGAAGCCGAGCGCGCCGCCGCCGAGGTCCTCGCCGCCGTCCGCGCGGAGGGCGACGCGGCCGTGCGCCGCTACGTCGCGAAGTTCGAAGGCTTCACCGGCAGGACGCTGCGGGTCGCGGCCGACCTCGCCGCGCTCGAGAAGGCGATCGATCCGCAGATCGTGCGCGCGGTCAAGGACGCGCACCGCCGCGTCCGGCGCTTCGCCGTCGCGTCGCTGCGCAGGCCGTGGACGATGAAGACGCCCAAGGGCGGCTCGGCGGGCGAATTCTTCACGCCGATGGACCGCGTCGGCGTCTACATCCCGGGCGGCACCGCGCCGCTCGCCTCGACGTCGATCCACACCGTCACGCTCGCGAAGGCCGCGGGCGTCCGGGAGATCGTCGCGTGCACGCCCGCCGGAAAGACAGGCGAGGTGAATCCCGTCCTCCTCTACGCCCTTCTCCTCGCGGGCGCGACCGAGATCTACCGCGTCGGCGGCATCCAGGCCGTCGGCATGATGGCGTTCGGCACGAAGTCGTGCCGCAAGGTGCAGAAGATCGCGGGCCCCGGCAACGCGTTCGTGACGGCCGCCAAGCGCCAGGTCTACGGCTACGTCGCCATCGACCAGGTGGCGGGCCCAAGCGAGATCGCGGTGCTGACCGACGGCTCCGTGGACGTGCGCTGGATCGCGGCCGACCTCCTCTCGCAGGCCGAGCACGGCAGCGGCTGGGAAAAGTCGCTGTGCGTGTGCACGGCGCGCGCGGACGCCGAGGCGATCAAGGCGGAAGTCCTCCGGCAGATGAAGGATCTGCCGCGCCGCGAACTCGTCCGGCGCGTCATCGACCGCGGCGGCATCCTGATCGTCGTCGCGCGCGACGTCGCCGAGGGGCTCGCGGTCGTCAACAACTTCGCGCCCGAGCATTTCGAGATCATGACGAAGGACGCGCTGAAGGTCCTGCGCGGCGTCCGCTCGGCGGGCGCGGTCTTCGCGGGGCCGTGGACGCCGGAGTCGGCGGGCGACTTCGTGGCGGGGCCGAGCCACGTGCTGCCCACGGGCGGCGCGGCGAACATGTTCAACGGCCTGACGCCCGACGACTTCCGCCGCCGCCACAGCTTCGTCGCGTTCACCGAGGGCGACCTGCGCGCGACCGCGCCGACCATCGAAGCGTTTGCGGCGGTCGAGGGGCTCGATGCGCACGGGCGCGCCGCCACCATCCGCTGCACATGAAAAAACTGACGTTCATCCAACGGCACGCCTACGGGTGGGGCGCGGGATTCGCCGCTCTCCTGTGGCCGCTCTTCCCGAAACGGCGCAGGGTCGCCGTCGAGAACCTGCTCAAGGGCCGGGTCGCGGCGGACGAAGCCGAGGCGCGGCGCATCGCCAAGGCGAGCTGGTGCCACCTCGCGGGCCACATCGCCGAGGCGCTGTGCGTGCCGAACGTCATCAACGCCGCGAACTGGCGCGAACACCTGGACGTCGAGGGCGCGAGCCCGGTCGCCGTCAAGCTGCTGCTCGACACGCCCGACGTGCCCATCATCATCGCGAGCGCGCATCACGGCGTCTGGGAGGCGGCGACCAACCTCCTGAGCTTCGCGCGGCCGATGATCGCCATCGCGCGCGTGATGAACTCCCGGTTCGTCGCCAACTGGCTGAAGAAGCACCACTTCCGCGGCAAGATCACCGTCATCGACAAGAACCACGGCTTCACGCCCGACATCCTGCGGCAGTGGATGGACGAGCGCGCCGCGATGACGATCCTCATCGACCAGCACACGTCCAAGGGGGCGCATCTCACGTTCTTCGGACGGCCGGCGCAGTGCTTCACGTCGGCGACGCGGCTCGCGATCCGCTACCGCGCGCCCGTCATCGTCGGCACGTTCGTGCGCGTCGCGCCCTACCGCTACAAACTCGTCGGCGGCGACCCCGTGACGTTCGCGCCGGACGCGGACCGCGACGCGGCGACGCAGCTGCTGAACGACCGGCTGGAGGCGGCGATCCGGCGGTATCCCGAACAGTATCTCTGGTTCCACAGGAGGTGGCGGCATGACTGAGGCGGCCTGGCACGACGAAATGCTTCCGTTCATGGCGGTGCTCGAGTACATCGGCACCTTCGCGGGCGCGATCTCGGGCATCCGCCTCGCGAGCGTCAAGCGCTTCGACTGGTTCGGGGCCTACGTGATCGGGCTCGTCACCGCGCTGGGCGGCGGCACGCTGCGCGACATGATGCTCAACGTCGAGCCGTTCTGGATGGCGGCGCCGAGCTATCTCGTCGCCACCTTCGCCGCCGTGGTCGCGGTGTGGCTCTTCGGGCGGCGGTTCATCAGCGGCAAGATCACGTGGTTCATCTTCGACACGATCTCGATCTCCGTCTTCACCATCGTCGGGCTGGAGAAGTCCATCAACTGCGGTCACGACGAATGGTGGCTCGCGATCCTGATGGGCGTCATCACCGGCGTGTTCGGCGGCGTCCTGCGCGACATCTGCATCAACGAGGTGCCGCTCATCTTCCGCAAGGAGATCTACGCGCTCGCGTGCGCGGCGGGCGGTCTCCTCTACTACGTCCTCTATTGGTGCCACGTCTCCGACCCGTACGTGCGCTACATCCTCGGCGTGCTCGTGATCTTCGCCATCCGCGCGCTGGCGATCAAGTACCACCTCGGCGTGCCGGTCCTCTCCGGCCACGCCCACAAGCCCCACCACCACAGGCCGAACGGTCCGAACGCAGCATCCTGATCCGCCCGCGCCACAGCAAAAAAAAATTCAGCCCGCTTGCACGGGCTGAATGGCCGGGCCGCGCGCCTCCGCGCCGACGGCTCGCCGCTCCCTTAGGCGTTCTTGGCGATCTCGACGATCGTCTTGAAGCCCGCCGGGTCCTGGATCGCGATCTCGCTCAGGCACTTGCGGTTGATGATGACGCCGGCCTTGATGAGGCCCGCCATGAGTTTCGAGTAGCTGATGCCCTCCGCGCGGGCCGCCGCGTTGACGCGGGCGATCCACAGCTGGCGGAAGTCGCGCTTCTTGAGCTTGCGGTGCTCGGTCGACAGGCGCATCGCGCGATCGACCGCCTCGGTCGCGGTACGGAAGAGTTTGCTGCGCGCGCCATAGAAGCCCTTCGCCAGCTCAAGGCGGCGGCGGCGGCGTTCGCGGGAAGCGGGTGCATTTGTAACACGCATGTTCTTTTACCTCCTGTATTAGCGTCCGCCCTGCAGCGCGCGGGCGTAGGTTTTGGCGACTGTCCTGTCCGTCGTGGTGATGCCACGGAGGTTGCGCTTGCGGGCGCGCTTCTTGCCGTTGTTCAGGTGAGCCTTGCCGCCCTGGCTGCGCATCACCTTCCCGGTGGCCGACATTTTCATGCGCTTGACCGCGCACTTCTTCGTTTTCATCTTCGGCATGTTTATTTTCCTTTATGCGTCTTCCTCGCCGGTCGGGCAGTCGGTTGTGAGCCCGCTCCAGATGGAAGGATTTGAAAGTATATCAAAATTCGCTCCACCCCGTCAAGTGCCCGCCGTTCAGTGCGCAAGCCGGGGTCGGCCGGTCGCGCGACACGGACGGAAACGGACGCATTCCGCGTCGACGAGCATGTCGTAGCGCAGCAGCGCGTCCGCGCCGATGCAGTTGACGCGCTGCGGGACAAGCTGCGGCTCGATCTCGACCTCGATGCCGAGTACGAGACCGCCGCGCTTCCCGCGCTCGCAGCCGATTCCGCTGTCGCCGTTCACGCCGACCGCGCCGATTTCCTCCCGCTCCCCCGTCGACGGCCAGCCGAGCGACTTGTCGAGGAAGGTCAAGGAGGCCGCGGAATCGACGATCAGCCCGAACATCTTCCCGCCGTAGACGGGCGTCATGGCGACGGACATCGCATCGTCCGCATACCGCGCGATGCCTTCCTTGAATCCCGCGCGCTCCGTTTCGTCCGGACGGAACACCGCCCTTCCCTCGCCGAGCGAAAGGAGAAACGGCGTCGCCCCGATGACGTTCATCCCGACGATTCCGTCCACCGGAGTCCCGATTCCCGGTCCAAGCCCCGAAAGATCGAGCGCCATGACGTCGAAGTCGCGAAACTCCGCATCGCCGAGTTTCAGGGATGCGGCAGGAAACAGCATCGGCGCGCCTTCGACGTTCGTCATTCCGCCGAGAGCGACTTTCTCCAGCTTCGCGTCGGGAAGCTCGCGCCGGACAAAGGCGATGTCGATCGTCGTGTGCGTCGCTCCGGTGTCGAAAAGAAGCGTGCAGTCGCGTCCGTCAAGCTTCGCCCTGACGAGCGGCATGTTCTTTCCCTTCAGCACGGACACCCGCACGACCGTCTGCGTCCCCGGCACCACCTTCGGGATGAACGGGGCGTCGTGCGGCGAAACGCGCACGCCCGCCTGCACCGCCGCAGACAGGCACAGCACCGTCGCCGCCGTCGTCATCGTCAGCATCGCATTCTTCATCACCACCCTCCCTTTCAGTTGTCGCGTGGACTGACCTTCACCCGGTAGAATCGCTTTGCACCGTCCTTGGGCGCCCCAAGCGTCAACGGACCGGTTGACGGCGCCTTCACCGGCTCCGTCTCGCCCGTCTCGCCGCCGATGCCGCCGGAAACAAGCCGGTCGCCGTAGATCACGGAATACCAAAGCCCGGAAATGGCCTTGATCGAGATTTCTTCCTTCGCCGCATCATATGGCGCGGCGACGCTCGAATCCAGTTCCGGGCGCACGGTTACGCCGTTCACCGTCGCGGCGGGATCGAGCGTGATCGACCCGTCGTTGACGTCGAACGCTATCGCGCCTTCGCCCGTTATCGCAAACGCGCCGAGCGCAATGTCGTGGTACTGGCGCTTGAACGTCACCGTCTTGCCTTCGTCGATCTCGATGGTCGCGCCGCCGAGGATGGCGGCGTTGTCGATGCCGGAACTGAAAACGACGTCGCGCGAGACGCGAATCTTATTCGCATGGTCGGGGAGATATCCGAAATAGACGCCGCCCGAGGATTTGTCATCGATGACGATCGTGTCGCCCTCCCTGAGCGTCGTCTCCGTTCCGTCGGCGAGCGTCACGACGAGCGACGTGTCGCCGCCCGTCCCCCAGTAGCCGCTCTTGTAATAGACCGTGCGCGGCTCGGAACGCTTCGTCCAGATTTCGATGCGCTTGACGCGGTAGGCGGCGGCGTTCATCTTCTCGAGGTCCTTCGTATTCGTGTAGTCGAGCGTCTGCGCCCCGCCCCAGAAATGCTGGGCGAAGTTGCCGATGCCGAACTCTGCAGCGGTGGAGGAAGATTGCCAGTTGTTGTAGGCGAAGAGGACCTGCGCCGGACGGCCGGAGGGCGGCGCAATGCGAAAGACCTGCATGGAACCCATCGTGCCGGACGAGCCGAGCGTGTCGTTCCAGTCGAACATCGCGCCGCCGCCGTGCGCCGCCGGAGCGTCGGCGACGCCCGACGCCGCGCCCGTGTAGTCGTATGGCGAGAACTCGATCCAGCCGCTGACCGTGTCGTCATCTGCGGCGATGTCGTCAATGCCGTTGTGGTTGGACTTGACGTGGAGCGCCGTGACGACATGCTGGCGGTTCGCCGCCGGGAGGCCCAGGTCTGCGAGTGTCGTCGCGAACGCATCCATATCGACCCACACCCACTTGTGCGCCTCGTTGTCGGCACGGACGCATTCGACGAAATAGCCGACCTTGCCGATGCCCTCCGCCAGGCCGGAGCCGTCAACGACGGCCGGCGCGTTGGTGCTTGCGACGGCGATCGTCTGCGCGAGCTCGAAGCCGTCGATGTAGTCCGCGAGTTCCGTCTTGGCGGCCGCGCCGAGGTCTGCGGCGGCGACCTGCGGCAGAGGCGTGGAAGACGGGAACGTGCCGGACGCGCTGGGATACACGTTTGTTATCACCGAAAGCCACCCTTCTGCCATCTGGTCGTGGCCGAGCCAGTCGGGATGGAGGTTGTCCACCGTGATGCCGGCCGGCGCGGCGTCGTCGCGGTACGTCTGCACGTATGTGTTGAGGTCGGCGAGATAGACGCGGCCCTGCCACGCGACGGGGAAGTCCGCCGATTCCATGAACGCTCTGACGAGCGTGTTGAACGGCTCGACGACGGACGAGTTGTACGTTTTGCGCTGGGAGTTCGCCGCGTCACCGTAAAGGCACGTTGAGATGACGATCTTCGCATCGGGCAGATCTGCGACGAGCCGCGAGACGGTATTGGTGAGGTTCGCGAAGACCGATGCGGGCGTCTGGCCGCTTGCGTAGAGATCGTTTATGCCGGCGTGGAGGAGGATGATGTCGGGATTGCCGGCCTGCACCGCGAGCGTGTCGACGTTCTCGACCATGGCGGAGCGCTTGTAGTTCGTCGCGGTCGTCACGCCGATCGTGCCGCCGTGCTTGGCGGAGTGCCACTTCCACCTGTCGGGCACCGCCGCGCCGGACGGGTCGATCGCGTCCATGAACGCCAGATTCGCCTCGGTCGCCGTCTGTATCCTGTCGTAGCAGCCGACCATCTCGACGTTGTAGCCGAGGAGCGTCAGCTTCTGCGCGAGGAGGACGCGGTAGTTCGCCTTCGTGTTGCTCGCGTTGAAGCCCTCGGTGATGGAGTCGCCGTAGGGCCACACTTTCAGCATCGGCTTCGCCGCCTGCGCGGTCGCGTCATAGACGCGCAGGTATATCGCCGTCGCGCCATAGACGAGTTCAGCGGTGAAATTCGATGGAAGGTTCGGCACGTTGAGCGTCCCGACGCGTCCGTAGCCCGTCGATTTCACCTGCGGCGTCGTCCATTCTGCGAGCTTGTAAACACCGGCGGCGATTGTATCGTTCGTGACGGCGATCGTTCCGCCGGACGAAAGCGTACCGATGCTTTCATACGTGCGCGTCGTGCCTGCCGCGAAATTCCACGTCGCATTGTCGGCGATGGAAAGCGTCGCCGCGTCTTCGGGGTTTTCGATGGGCACGATCTGATTTACCGTGTAGCAACCGTCGAAGATGGCTATCTTCTCGACAACGAGGCCTTCCCATGCACCGCACTTGTTCGACGCTCTCTTGCCGCTGGGGCCGCCGACTGCGAGGCTCGTATACCACCAATCAGTGAAAACATAATCTATTGTCGCACTTGTATTGTAGAGTTCCTCGTAAGTCTCGCCGGCATAGACATAAAATTTGCTTCCGGCGTCATGCGCAATGAGAAGATAGCCGCCGGTCGTAGATGGCGTTATCGTCGTTCCGAGCGCCGTTGTTTTTGCCGAGCCGTTGTCATATCCTGCGACGAGCGCGGTGCTGGACGCGCTCTCGGAGAGGACGCCCAGATCGACCGTCGTAGTTTTGTTCGTGAAACTGCCGCACGCAAAGAAATTCTGTGCACTCTGCGCTGGCGCGGCGGCGTACTTGACGAGCATCGTCCATTGGCGCGTCGGCTCGGGTATCGCAATCGCCGCTGCGGCGTCGCCGATGGTGATGTCGCCGCCGAAGGAATCGTCGCGCACGGCAGTCGTGCCGCTCGTCGAAAGCGTATAACCGCCCTTCTCCGCCGTCTTGAAGTCGTTCACCCAGACGGCCGCAGGCTCGACCAGGTACTCGTCGTCATCGACCGGCTGCACCGCGCCTTTCTCCGGGAAGGTGTAGCCGGCGATATCGTCGGGCGTCACCCACGAATCGAACAGCGCAACGCCTTCGATCACCATGCCGGCCCACGGAACAGCACCGGCCTTCGTCGGCCCGCCGATGCCGACCTTCGTTACACGGTTGTTCGGTCCAGTGAAACGCAGGCTTGCCGCCTCGCCGCCTATCAAGGACGAAGTCGTCGATCCCGCATACACCGCCGCGTAGTGGCTGGCGGCGGCCCCGTTGGAGTTGGCCGGCACCGAAATCAGGAGATAACCACTCTGCGGAAGGCTCGGCGTTGTGGCGAACGGATAATTGGCAATTACACCGTTATTGTAATAATATCCCGTGAGGTTGGACGAGCCGCTTGCGGTCGCCACGGGGCCGAGGTCGTAATTCACGAACGCCACTGCGGGCACGGCATTCGCCGCAGGAGCGCCGCCCGACGGAATCGAATACTTGACGAGCATCGTCGCCTGGTCGTAGTTCGGCACGGAAATCGTGGCACCAAGCGTGGTGTCGTTGCCGATGACGATCTGGCCGCGTTCGTTTACGGTGTTGCCGTTGAGGGCGATTTCGCAACCTGCGTGGGCGCTCTTGTGGTCTTCGAATTCGCCAGCAACCCAGACGGCAGTCGGTGCAGGACCTTCATACGGCTCTTCCGGCTCCTCGACGGTCGGGAACTCATAGAACTCGATATTGCTTGGCGAATACCATTCATCGACAAACAGCGCCACCGCCTCGATCTCCAGGCCGGCCCAGGTCGGAATTGTGGTGCTGGCGGGTCCGCCGATGTAGAAGCTCGTCAGCTTCTTCTGCCGCCACTGGAGACCGGCCTTCGCACCGCCAGCCATCGTTTCAATCGCGTCGCCGATATAGAACGCAGTGCCGGTTTCGGTGCTGTTGCCCTGGTCGGACTGGTAGCAGAAGAGCATATACCCTTCGCCGCCGGCAGGAAATTCAGGCGTAGTCGAGAACGGATATCCCGTCACAAGCGCATAGTTGTTTCCGCTGTTCAAATACGCGCCCGTGAAAGACGTGCCGTCAGCAGTCGTGCAGATTGGCGAAACAGGATTGCCGTCCGTGGAGATGACACCCATGATTGCGGCGTTTGCGGCGGGTGCGCCGGGTGTCGAGGACTTGAACTTCACAAGTACCGATGCCTTTGTCGTGTTGGTGACGGTAGAGAGATTCAGCGTCGCACCGATTGAAGAATCCGAACCAATGACGATGTTGCCGCTGGAATTGACGCTTCCCGCGAGCGTCGTACTGATGGAATACCCGCCGTGGAGTTCCGGTTCGTCGGCGAACTCGCCGGAGACCCAGACGGCGGTCGGGACGGGTGCGATGGAGTAGCCTTCCGGCTTCACGTATGTGGTGGATTCCGTGCTGGTGCCGAGGGCCGTGCCGTACGCATCGACGAACTCGATCGTGCCGCCGGCGAGCGTGACGGAACTTGCCGCATAGCCCTTCATCGCCTGGCGGTCGGTTAGCGTCACGGAAAGCGTCGCGCCGTCGCCGACGACTATGTTGCCGAGGTTGTCGGAGGAGACGGAGACTTCCTGGCCGGAGAGATTCAGCATCGCGCTAGATGCCGACATGTCGCCGGTTATCGTGACGCGCGCCGTTATGTCGGCGGTGGTCGTGCCGGTGTAGGCAGAGGGGATGCCCTGGATGATGAACGCACCACCATCGGTGGAAGACGTCAGGTACACGTCGCCGGAGCCGGAGAAGAAATCCGCGCCGAGCGTCACGGTGTTGCCGTACGCGTCTAGCGTCGTATATGAGCCGGAATCGGCGCAGAAGTTCACGGTCTTCGTCTCTGTGCGGTTCTGCGTGGCCTGCCATGTCGCCGCCTTGAAACTGATGTCCGGCGAATAGTCGCCGGAAAGCGCCACGGCTGTGCGCAGGAGCGAGCCGTCCTCGAAGGTTATCTGCGTATCCTCTGCGCACGTCTTTATGGACGCAGTGGTGCCCGTGGAGAGCAACTGTCCGCGAACGGTCAAATTACATCCGCTGCCGAGATACACGCCGCCGCCAATATTCCAGATTGCGCCCGCCGCCACGGTCGCGTTGGTGAGGATGTGCAGCCGCCCGTTGCTGCCGAGGTCGCTTGACGGCGCCGCATTGCCGAAGATCACGTTCTTCGCGGCGAGCTGGAACGACCCCGTGAACTCCGATGCGTCCTTGACGAGGACGTTCTCGTTGTTGCCGCCGCCGGCGGTCGTCTTGAACGTGCCCGCGCCGTAGATCTTCGCGAAAGTCGTGGTAGCACCGCTGGAACCGTTGTTCCAGTTGAGCGCGACGGTCGAGCCGTTGTCCGCGAGTTCCACGGGGACGTCGTACGTCTTGCCGGACGAGATATGCCCCGTCACACCGTTGAATCTGACGGACGAGCGCGAATGCCCCCACTCGTTGAGATTGAGATACGCGGCGGAATAGTCCTTGAAGACGACCGTGCCGCGCCAGATGCAGTAGTCGTCGCCGTCGTCCCAGATCAGCGCGGACATCGCATCCGAAATGTCGCGCAGGTTCTGCGCGAGGGAGCTGTCGATGTCGCAGCTGATCGTGAGACCCGTCTGGACGAACAGTTTGCCGCGCGGAACGACTGTCGCCGGGACGATGTTCGTGGTCGCGAGTTTCGTGGGGACAGTGTTCTCGAACGTATCGACCGAGAGTTTCCCCGTGCCGCTGGACTTGATGGTGAAGCGCGTGCCGATCACCTTGACGTGGGCGAGGTTGAAGTCCGCAGAGAGATCCAGCGTCATTTCGGTGTCGCCGAAGTTGTCGTTGAATATCACGAGTTCCCCCGCGCTTGGAACGGAACCCCTCGACCAGCGCGCGGCGTCGTTGAAGCGCCCCGTGCCGGTCTCGGCGTCCGGCGTCCACGTGTTCGCGCTGGGATCTACGGCGAAGGTCTTGTCATCGGTCGTCCAGCGCTTGAGTTCGTTGCCGTCCTCGTCCTGGAATACGACCGTCCCCCAGTTGTATTTTATTTGCGAAGTCGAATATCCATACGCAACCTGCGCCCTGGAAAGTGTCAGATAGAGCGTGCCGTTCCAGATTGTGATGCTCGGCTCTTCGCCGGCGTTCAAAGTTAGCGTACCTGCGTTTGTGTAGTCACCGAGTTCCACCGTGCCGGAGAATCCGGAGGTGTTGGAGAGCGTGGAACTGCCGGAGGTGATATAGACCGCCCCCTTGCCTGTGAACGCGGCATCGACGGTGACGTTGTCGAGATACAGAAGTGTATATTGCGGCAGATAGACTGTCGCTGTCGAGGGCAGATTGCGGGAGAGCGTGTAGTGGAAGGCGAGGTCGGTCGTGCAGCGGTCGTATGCGAGCGTGCCGCTGAAGTTGCTCATGTCGCTCGGCAAATTCACCGTGGCGGCGCTCGTGATGTGGAGCGTACCCAAAAATCCGTCGAGGCTCTCGAACGTGAAGGAGCCGCCGCCGACGGAGTCGGTGAGCGTGACGTCACATCCGTTGCCCTGGAAGGCGTTTGCGCCGAACGTAATTGCCTGCCCTTTCGCATCCAGAACGACCGAGCCGCAGAACCAGACGGGCGTCGTCGGATTCGTTTCCACCATCTCGAACGTGCCGCCGAGGACCTGCCGCATGCCGTTGAAGCGGAGCATCAGGTTCTTGTACGCCTCCGTGCCGTCGGAATTCTTCGCGACGAGCGTGAGGAGGAGCATTTCGCCGTTCCACGTCGCGGCCATGTCGGTCGCATCGACGGCGATGGTGAAGACGCTGCCGCTCTTCGAGACGGAGATTTTCTCGTCGGGCAGGATCGTCAGGTGGCTTGAATACGCTTCGAGCGCGGTGGTGGTCTCGGAACACGTGACGGCGATATAGTTCGTAATCGCGCGCGCGCACTCTATATAGAAGCCCTGCTGCACGAGATCGATGCCGCAGGCGACGGACGAGACGCCGACGATCTCCGGCGCTGGCTGCGGCGCGCCGATTACGGTCGCGACGGAGTTCGTCCGCGCCTCCGACCCGTCCGCCATCACGGGCGTGACGGTGAAGGTGTATTCGCCGCCGTCGTCGAGGCCGCTCGCGGTCCAGACCGTCGTTTCGTCGTGCGTCGCAACGGTTTCGGTGGCCGTCTCGCCGCCGGTCTTGGCGATCTGAACGGTGAAGCCGGTCGTGCGATTGGTGTAGCACGGCGCGATGTGCCACTTGAGCGTGACGTCGCTTGTCGAGACTTTCGCGAGCGGCTCGAACTGGACGATTTTCTGCGGGCGGAACCCGACCTGGAAGTCCGCGAACTTGCCCGCGCCACCGCCCGATTCGATGGCGGTCTTGAGGTTTTCCCAGCGGATGCCGTTGCCCCAGCCGTAGTTGGTGTTGACATAGTCGATTTCGCTATCCGTGCCAGCGTTCTCGATGGCGTAGCCGTCGATGACCATCTGGTGGACGGGAGTGTTGATCTGGATCGGCGAGCCGAACTTGAGGTCGTTCGTGATGGCGCACCAGAGGTTGTCGTAGCCGTCGCGTCCCTGGCTCATCACCTTGCCCGCCTCGTACCAGTAGTTCTCGGCGTCGCTACAGAGCTTGCGCGTCGCGTACGATCCGCCCGCCTTGAAGCCCATGTTCACCATCGTCTGCATCCACATCGTGAGGAACGCGGTGTTGTAGCCGACTGTCTTGTCAGTCTCCCATGGCGTGGAGGATGTGCCGGCGGCGGCCACCTTGTCCCAGTCGATCGGAACGCGGCCGTCTGGGCGCATCGTGTAGTTGAGGGCGTTGTTGTAACTGTCGCGCAGGGCGTGGGTGAAGGAACGCGACTTCTCGAAACGATACGGCCAGCGCCAGTGCCGGAACTCCTGGCCGCCCGCCGTCGCCGCACAGCCGCAAGGCGACGAAAGCGGCGTCAAGTCGGTCATCGGCGCGCCTTGCGACCATGTCGTGCCGAGGAAGGGATTTACGAAGTCGTCGTAGCCGTCGCCGACGGTCGCGCCCGAAGGCGCGGCGGAAAGGAGTCGCTTTTTCGTGTCGGTGGCGGTGTATTTCGCCCAGCCGGAATCGACCGCCGCCGACTCGTCCGCCTCTTTGCCGGCGACCCAATCGCCGGTGTTCTGCAGTTGCGCGTAAAGCGCCGAACCGGCTTCGGGTTCCGTGAAGTCGTCCGGCGAGAACGAAACGACCGGAGAGCACTTGTCGCTCCCGGCGAACACGACGTGGCCGGAGGGCGAGAGCGAGACAATCCAAAGATTGCCGCGTGCGGCGAGCGAGGAGACGGTGCGCCCGGGGAGAATCCTCTGCGCGGCGGAACTGCGCCGGAGAAATCCCTCCGCCGCGGACTGGACGGCATCTTCCGCGACCGGCGCGCCGTCAAGCGCGAGAGACGCCGACAGCACCGCAGCATAAAGCACGCATCGCAATCTTGAACGGATGCGTGAGGCTGTCGAAGAAGCGGCCGACGGCCTAGACGAATTTGCGAATGTTGTTCGTTTCATATGCGACTCTCCCGTTATGCCTCCGCATTATATCAAAAGGTACGGCTGGAAGGCAACGTCTATTGCACCCCTGGAGCCGCACGGTCGTCGGGCGATGCCAGCCGCACGCCGGAAAGGCCGGGCCCGGCAGGCCCGCGCACGGCACGGCGGATTCGCAATCCCGCAGGAAGCCCTACTTGAAGATGAAGCGCTTCTGGATGAAGTAGGAGGCGAGGAAGAGGAACGTCTCGACCACGATCTTGACGATCGTGATGGCGACGCCGCGCACGTCGAAGAGCGCCGCGCAGAGCGTCGTGAGCGCGTACGAGGCCGCCGCGAGCGCCAGCACCAGCGCCCAGTACGTGAAGTAGTTGCGCACGCCGCGCTGCACCCGCATCCGGGTCAGCTTCCGCCGCCGGTAGAACACGACGAAGCGGTTGTAGAAGAAGTTGAAGTTAGAGCTCGCGAGCCGTGCGGCGACGAGCGCGATCAGCACGTCCTCGCGCCGTGGCGTCGCCTTGCCCGCGAAATACCAGACGACCGCCGCGAACACGGCGTTGTCGAGGAGAAACGACAGGACCGAGCTCAGGCAGAACTGGAAGAGCGAGCGGTAGACGCGGATCGTGTCGAGGATCGGGTTGAAGTGGCTCGTCGCGTTCTCCTCGATGTAGATCGTCTCGATCGGGATCTGCAGCGGCTTCTGCTCGTGGTTGCGCGCATCCGCGAGCATCGCCATCTCGTACTCGTAGCGGTCGCCGGGAATCGCCGCGATGTGCGCCAAGAGCTCGAACGGGATGCCCCTGAGGCCCGTCTGCGTGTCGTTGATCATCAGGCGCGTCATGAAGAAGAAGAGCCACCGCGTCCACGTGTTGCCGAAGCGCGAGCGGAACGGCACCTTGCCCGTGAACGCCCTAACGCCCAGCACGAGCCCGCCGCGCTGGGTCTTCAGCCCCTCGGCGACCTTGGCGATGTCTTCGGGCGTGTGCTGCCCGTCGGCGTCGGCGGTGATGACGTCCGACCCCGATTCCGCGATGTACGAAAAACCGGTCTTGAGCGCGGCGCCCTTGCCGCGGTTCTTCTCGTGGACGAGGATCTTCTCGACGTACGGCACCGCCTGCGGAAAGATCTCGCGCCCCGACGTCGAGCCGTCGTCCACGAGCACGATGCGGTCGAACTTCTCGCGCAGCTTCGGCAGCAGCGCCAGCAGCTTCTCGTCCGGGTTGTACGCCGGGATGAGGATGGTCACGGGCCGATCAGGCTGCCCCATGGATTCGCCTCCTTTTCGTCGGTCTTGCGCCGCTGGATGAGCTGGAGATAATCGATGCGGTTCTTGAAGAGGTCGTTCACGATCGCGGGCGTCAGGTAGACGAGCCCCGCCTGGCGGGCGGCGGCGGCGAGGGCCTCGGCGCTCTCGCTCGTCTTCATCGCCTCCGGCAGCTTGGCCATCATCTTCCGGGCGATCGTCTTGTCGCCGCTCACCCCGGCGGGATAGGCGGAACCGAAGAAGTAGAACCCGCCGGCGCGCAGCTTCGCGTCGACCCGCGTGCGCTCGGCGTTGATCTTCGCGACGAACGCCTGCGTCTTCTCGTTCGGCGTGAACGCGCCGTCGAACGAATAGCTCACCTGCACCGTCGGCTTCTTGACCCGGGGCTTGGCGGCCCTGCGCTTCGCCGGCTTCTTCTTCGCCGCCTTCGGCTTGGGATCGTCGTCGAAGAGGTCGTCGAGCGAGCTCGCGCCGTCATCGTCGTCCCAGTCGTCGAGGTCGTCCTCCTCGGGCTCCGGCTCCGGTTCCGGCACCGCCTCGGCCGCACCGTCCGTTCCGCCGCCGACCGTGGTCTTGCTGACGGTCACGCCCTCCTGCGTCTTGACGAACTCCTCCCACGGCACGACGGGGTTCGACACCTGCAGACCGTTCACGCGCAGGACGAGCCCGTTGCGCTCCACCTTGTAGGGCGGCGGGATGTACTTGCCGTCGATGAACACGTAGCCCGTCGAGATCGGCTTGCCGACCGTACGCTTGAGCGCGGTCGCCGCCTCGGCGGGCTGCCGCTTGAAGGTGTTCCTGACCGTCACCGCCGCCGGCGCGGCGACGAGCGGCAGGACGAGCGCCGTCACCAGCGCCAGCGTCATCATCTTCATCATGTTCATCATCGTCCAACCCCTTTCCGCAAATTTCAAAAAGACCCCAAGTCGCCGTAGCACAGAACCCCCGGAACCCGTGTTCCCAAGTCGGGGCTGACGCCCCATTTCAAGATGTCGGTCGAAGAAATATCTGCTGAATCCGCGTGCGGCCCAGAGTCCACGTCGTTCAAATCAACTTTCCCTCACCTCGATGCCGGCGGTCGCCTTGAGGGCGTCGACGATCCGTCGGAATGTTTCGCCGACCTCTTCGTCGGTCAGCGTCCGTTCGGACGAGCGGAACTCGAGCGCGTAGGCGAGCGAGCGGCGGCCGTCCTTCAGGTCTTTCGACTTGAATATATCAAAGATCGCGACTTTGGTCAAGGCCGCGCCGCCGTTCGCGCGGATGACCTTCTCGATCGCCGCGTTCGTGACATCCTTCGCCGCGACGAGCGCGATGTCGCGCCGCACGAGCGGGAACTGCGGCGGCGCGCTGACGCGGCCGACCTCGCCGACGTGCTTGAGGAGCGGCCTGAGCTCGAGCTCGCACAGCCCCATCTGCGTCGTCAGACGGTACGGATGGCGCAGTTTCGCCGAGATCGCGCCGAGCACGCCGATCGCGCGCCCGTTCAGCTTGACCGCGAGCGACGCACCCTTCGCAAACGCCGGATGGTCCTCCGCGACGAACTCCACGCGGCCCGCGTGCAGCCGCAGGACGAGCTCCTCGACCGCGCCCTTCAGCCACAGGACCGTCTCCTCCTCCGTCACCGCCGCGCGGCGCCGCAGGGCCTCGCGCCCGACGGGGCCGACGAACCCGAGCGCGAGGCGCTCCGCCTCCGCCGGGACGGGCTGCGCGCCGCCGCGCTGGGCGAGCGTGAACACCTTGCCGATCTCGAAGAGGAGCGCGCTCTCCAGCTGGTGCGCGGCGTTGCGGCCGAGGCTCCCCATCATCTGCGGCAGGAGCGAGTCGCGCATGACCGCGTACTCCGCCGAGACGGGATCGGGGATGACGAGGCGTTCGGCCGCCTTGCGCGTGTCGAACTCGTCCAGCTCCTTCTTCGACAGGAACGAATAGTGCATCGCCTCCGAGAAGCCGAGCGCGAGGCAGATGTCGCGCACGCGGCACCGCGCCTGGAACGGCGCATCCGACAGCGGCGAGACCGACGGCGCGGACGGCATCGTGTCGGGGATGTTGTCGAGCCCGTAGAGGCGCGCGATCTCCTCGACGAGATCCGCTTCGAGCGACAGGTCGTAGCGCCAGCTCGGAATGCCGAACGCGACCGTCCGCTGCGCGGCGTACGGACCCTGCGCGCGCGGCACGAGGCCGAGCGAGGCGAGGATGAAGACCATCGCGTCGTTGCCGACGGGAATGCCGATCAGCTTGCGCGCGCGCTCGAAATCGAGCGTGACGTCCGCGTTGAGCGGCTGCGCGCGGAAGTCCGCGTCGATGACGCCCTTCGCCACCTGCGCGCCGCCGTACTTCTGCAGGAGGTGCGCCGCGCGGCGCGACGCGAAGTCCGCCAGGTCCTTGTCGACGCCGCGGATGTAGCGGTACGCCGCCTCGCTCGCGAGGCCGAGCTTCGTCGCCGTGTACTTCGTCGAGGTGCATTCGAAGAGCGCCGACTCCAGCAGGACCGTCGTCGTGCCGGGCGCGATGCCCGAATCCTCGCCGCCCATCACGCCCGCGACCGCGTTCGGCTTCTCGGCGTCGCAGATGACGAGCATCGTCGGATCGAGCGTGCGCACGACGCCGTCGAGCGTCTTCATCGTCTCGCCGTCGCGCGCGTCGCGCACGACGATCGTGCGGTCCTTCAGCTTCGTGTGGTCGAACGCGTGGAGCGGCTGGCCGAGCTCCAGCATGACGTAGTTCGTCACGTCGACCGCGAGGCCGAGCGAGCGGACGTCGCAGAGCTCCAGCCGCTTCGCCATGAGCGCCGGGCTCGGCGCGTCGGGCGTCATCGCGGTGATGACGCGCGCGGTGTAGCGCGGGCACTTGACCGTATCCTCGACGACGACCTTGACCTCGTCCTCGACGGGCGTTTCGACCTCGGTGAAATCGACCGGCGGCAGCTTCAGCTCGCGGTGGAGGATCGCCGCGTATTCGCGCGCGATGCCGACGACGGACAGCGCGTCGGGGCGGTTCCACGTGACCTCGATGTCGAAGACCGTCTCGGGCTTCTCCAGCTGCGCGATGTCGCGCACGAGCGCGCCCGCAGGCGTGTCGGCGGGATACTCGATGATGCCCGCCGCGCCCTCGCCAATGTGGAGCTCCTTTTCGGAGCAGCACATGCCGAACGACTCGACGCCGCGCAGCTTGCCCTTCTTGATCTTGAATTCGCCCTCGGGGATGAGCGCGCCGATCTTCGCGAACGCCGTCTTGATGCCCTTGCGCATGTTCGGCGCGCCGCAGACGACCTGATACTCGGCCGTGCCGTCCGTCACCTTGCAGACCTTCAGGTGGTCGGAGTTCGGATGCGGCTCGGCCTCCAGTACCTCCGCGACAACGATCAGCTCCGACAGGGGCGAGCCGCCGACGGTGTCGATTGATTCAACCTGGAGACCCGCGCGGGTCAGCTTCTCGGCCAGTTCCCTCGGGTCGATGTCATCGACCTTGACATACTCATTCAGCCAACTGAGCGGCACTTTCATCTTGCTTCACCTCTTCCTGCTTAACCTCTTCTTCAACAACAGCCTTCGGCTCTTCCTCCACCTTCAGGGCCTCTTCCACCTTCGGCGGCTCCTCCGCCTTTCCCGTCTCCTCAACCTTCGGCGGCTCCTCAGCCTTTCCCGGTTCCTCAACCTTCGGGGCCTCTTCCACGGCAACCGTCCCTTCGGTCCCTTCTCCAATTACCGGCTCTCCTGCGGCAACCGTCCCTTCGGTCCCTTCTGTCCCTTTCGTCCCTTCTTCAGTTGCTCCCGCCGCCCCCAGCTTTCTCTGCCACTGCGGGCCATACTTCGGAAACTTCTCGACGGGCGAATAGACGCCGTTCGTGAACGCCACCACGTGGCCCGTCGACACGAGCCAGGCGAGATACTTCTCCGTCTCAGCGTCGGGCGCGATCACGGCCTTCGGCTGGCACGGGTTCTCGGCGATGAAGCGCGCCACCTTCGCGAGCTCGGGGATCGCGTGCTCGGCGTCGAACGCCTTGTACTCGGTGTTCGTCACGAATTCGGGTCCGCGCGCGTCGTTGGCGCGGAAGAACTTGAGCTTGCGGTGGTGGAACGCGCCGCGCAGCGCGAAGCACATGTTGTACGGCGCGCGCCGCTCCGCCTCCAGCGCGTCCTTCGCCGCCCACTGGAGCGGCCGGACGGGGCTCTTCATCGCGACGTCCGCGGTGATCATCAGGTTCTTCGGCCGGTCGAGCATCGACGGCAGGATCGTGCGGCGGAACTCCGCCTCCGCCTGGTCGCGCGTCAGCTGCGCCGCGCCCTCGCCCGCGCCCTTCTGCACGTAGACCGTCTTCTTCGTCGCGCCCTTGCGCCATTCCTCGATGGCCTCCGCGTCGCGCACCATCACGAGGCGCGAGCGGTAGTCCGCCTCGCTCATGTCGGGATAGCGCGTGCGGATCATCTCCTTGACGGTCGCCGCGAATTCATGGACGTTCGGCGGCCCGAGCAGCACGCCCGACAGCCCGCACTTCGCCACGCAGCTGAAATTGCCCTTCGGCGGCTCGACCTCGATCTCCTTCGCC
Source organism: Kiritimatiellia bacterium (assembly GCA_017463935.1). Taxonomy (GTDB): domain Bacteria; phylum Verrucomicrobiota; class Kiritimatiellia; order RFP12; family UBA1067; genus UBA1067. The sequence goes on along the minus strand of JAFUEM010000335.1, from coordinate 1,112 downwards.
TCGTAGTAGTCGCCGAGGTGCGCGGCGAGAATATGCTCGGTGACGTCCTCCGGCCGCGTCGACGCGAAGCCGCACGCCTTGCACTGGTGGAAGTCCGCGCTGGCGGCCGGCGCGCCGTCCGCGCCCTTCTTCGGCGTGATCTTGAGGAGGACCGACGACGGGTTGTCGAGGAAGAAATACGCCAGATCCTTCAGCTTGAAGGCGTGGCTGTCGCCCTGGAGCTTGCGGATGATGGTGCCCAGCGCCTTCGTCTCGGGCAGGATCTTCACCTCCACGTCGAGCGGTTTCGGGCGCTCGACGCGCGGCCGGTCGCCGAAGCGCCGCGCCTCGCCGCCGCGCTTGTCGAACGGCTTGCGCGCGTCACGCGCGAACGGCCTGTCGCCGCGTCTGTCAAACGGCTTGCGCGCGTCGCGCGCGGGGCGCGACTCGGGTTCGCTCGCGGCGCGGGCCGCATCCTTGCCGACGGTCACCTTGGCGTCCTTCTTCGCCCAGTCGGGCGTGAAGTCGAACGATCCCAGGTCCAAAAGAGGAGTATCTGCTGTGTCCATTAGGCGGATATTATAGCATATTTCGGCCGCCTTTTGCACGCGTATGCGCGCGTTGCGCGGCGCTCAACCGTTGCGGCGCAGCGCCTCGGCGCGGAAGGCGAGACGGTGCGAGACGAGCGACGCCTCGAGAATGCCCGCGTAGCGTGCGCTCGAGGCGGTGGCGGCGAGGCGCGCGAACGCGCTCATGATCTCCCGGTCGCCGCCGCCGTGGTTGCCGCACTGCGCCGGCACGATCGTCTGCGGCGCGCCGATGAACGGGCGGATCTCGATCGTCTCGCCGTCGGCGGCGATTTCGCCGCGCGTGCCGTAGAAATGCGTCGTCCGGCCGCGTCGCGCGGAAAAACTCTCCATCTCCAGCGTGACCGTCAGCCCCCCGTCGAACTCCATCAGCACCGTCTGGTGGTCGACCGCGTCGTTGCCGCACGCGTAGACGCAGCGGCCGTAGGGCGATTCGGCGACGACCTTCTCCATCGCCGCGTCGGATTCGTCGGGGAAGTGGTAGCGCAGGTCCGTGCGTTCGCAGTAGAGCCGGTGCGCGTCGAACGGGCACGCGGCGCGCACGGC
>JAFUEM010000334.1 GCA_017463935.1 Kiritimatiellia bacterium | reverse complement strand
CTCGCCGCGTGCGTCAGCTCGCCGAACGGGTCGGGGCCGTAGGCCTCCGCCGTCCGCGGCGCTTTCGCCGCGCCGTCGTAGACTTGGCGCGCGAACCGCTTCGAGCGCGCGGCCAGCCGCCGCGCGTAGGCGCACGCATATTCGGGGAAATCGCAGTCAGCCGTTTTCATCATCGTTGAAGAGCGCCGCGGGGATGAGACAAAACGCGAGCGCGTGCTCGCGCAGGATGCGCGTCGACACCTCGATGTCGCGGCCCTTGAAATTCTTGAACGCCTGCACCCAGCCGCCGTCGAGCCGCACGACGAGCCGGCCGGTGTCGGCGCGGTAGCCCGTCACGTTCAGTTCGCGCGGCGAATAGCGGATGCCCGTGCCGAGCGCCTTCGACACCGCCTCCTTCGCGCACCAGAAGCGGATGATCGCCTGCGGCGGGTTCGACGACTCGGTCGCCAGCGCCAGCTCGTCCGGCGTGAAGACGCCGCGCGTAAACTCCTCGGACAGGTCGCGCGTGACCGACTCCACGTCCACGCCGACGCGCGCGTTCGCCGCCGCGACCGCGACGACGAACTGCGCCGTGTGGGCGATGGCGATGTCGAACTTCGTCGTCAGGTACTTCGACCAGTCGCCGATGGCGATGGGCTTGCCCATCTCGTTCGGCCAGATCTGCACGTCCGCGTAGCTCCACCGCGCCTGGTAGTAGTCCTTCAGGTAGCGGCGCACGGCCTCCTTCGCCGCGATGCGCCCGTAGAGCCACTCGGTGCGCCGCGAGGTCGAGCCGCTCATGCCGAGGAACTCCTTGCGCTCGGGCGAGCTGAGGATGACGTTGCTGAGGATCTTGAGCCAGAACTCCTCGTTGCGCTCGAAGAGCGCGTAGGGCACGTCCGTCACGAACGCGCTCGCCACGTCCGTCGCGGGATCGCCCAGAAGCGCGCGCGAGACGCTTTCGGTCAGGAACTTCGTGGCCGGCTGGAGCACCGCCTCGCAGAGCGCCTGCGGCACGCGCTCGGTGATCTCCTCCCAGCCGCCGATCTCCAGGATCTCGTTGCCGTCGCCGCCCGTCACCGCGATGTCGCAGATGTGCGACTTCGGCGTCACGCCCGTCAGGCGCAGGTAGCAGTTCAGCCGCTCGCCCTCCTTCGGCGCGGGCCCCTTCAGCACGAGCCGGCGCATCCGGCACGGGAACGAGAACGCGCCCGGGAAGCGCTCGTGGCTGCGCCACAGCAGGAAGCCGCTGACGACCGTCTGGATCAGGAGCGGGTTGATTGCCCACAGCGGGAAGCGCGTGTAGCTGACGTTGCCCGCGAGCGGCGGGACGGTCACGGCGTAGTCGAGCCCGCCCTCGCCCCACGTCTCGGCGAACGTGATGCCCCTGAGCCGCCGCCCGAAGCCGATCTTCGCCGGGTAGATGTCGCGGCCCGACCAGTGCACGGAGCGCGGCCGCGTGAGCGGGTCGATCCGCGCCGGGATCGGCGCGGGCGTCTCGGCCGCGAGCAGGACCGTCGCCTCCATCACCGGCCACGTGTAGGCGGCGTTCGGCGAATCGTCGCGGACCTGCACCTTGACGGCGGCGGCCGTCGCGTCGGCGGTCGCCACGCGCTCGGCCTTGATGAAGACCGTCAGCTTCCCCTTCGTGAACGCGACGAGGCGGCGGCAGACGAAATCCTCGATCGCGACAAGGCGGCGGTTGGGCATGAGGCGCATCGCCGTCTCCGCCATCAGCTCGGCGCCGACGGGGATCGACAGGAGCACCAGACCGCGCAGGTTCGGGTCGGAATAGGACAGCTGGCTCGCGCCGTAGGCGGCGTCGGCCAGGAACGGCGCGGCGTTCAGCGTCAGCGTCTTCTCGAGCTCGCAGGAGACGCCGGGGCTGGACGCGATCTCGTCCGCGTCGGAGATGAGCGGATACGCCGCGCCGAAATCGAACTGCTGGTGGCGGCGCTTCTGCTCCGCGATCACCGCCGCGCGCTGGGCCGCCTTGCCGCCGCGCACGCGCGGCTCCGGCGCGAGATACTCCGTGCCCGGCACCGACGCGTCGTCGCCGAGGAGCGTCAGCTTCGGGAACGTGCGCGACAGGCGCAGCTCCACCTCCTCGCGCACCTGGAGCGCGATGGCCGCGTCGAAATCGAGCTTCCGCGCGCCGCGCCGCGCGTAGGCGGACGCGATCGAGACCGCCGCGCCCTGCGCGATCAGCTGGGCGAAGCCGTGCTGCACCTGCAGCATCCCGCGCCGGTGGATCGAGTTGAGCGCGATCGCCGCGTGCGCGTCCTCGCCGAGGATGTCGGCGATGGCGGACGTCATCAGCCCGCGCGGGCCCACCTCGAGGAAGACGCGGTAGCCGTCGGCGTACATCTGGCGAATCGTCTCGGCGAAGCGGATCGGCGTCGCCCAGCGCTCGGCGGTGTCGCTGCGCGCGTGACGGGGCTTGCGCGAGAGGAGCGCCGCCGTGCGGCACGAATAGACGTCGCAGACGGGCTCGCTCTTCAGCCAGCGGTCGGCGAACTTGCGCACGGCCGGCACCATCTTCGCGGCGAGCGGCGTGTTGAACGGCCGGTCGAGCGGATTCTTGACCGCGCGGATGCCCGCGTTCGCGAACGCCGCGAGCGCCGTCTCCTCGAAGTCGGGCGTGACGACGTACGTCTTCTGGCGCGGCGACAGGTCCATCGCCAGCATCACCTTGCCCTTCGGGAACGACGCGATCACCGCGTCCGCCTCGCCCGCGTGGCGCAGGAGGATCGACACGAGCGCCGTCTTCGGCAGCCCCTCGTGGTCCACCGCCTTGTCGACGATGCGGTAGATGTCGCCGATGATCTTCACGCGGTCGGGCCGCGGGATCGCCGCGCCCGCCGCGCCCGCGCGCATCATCGCCGCG
>JAFUEM010000333.1 GCA_017463935.1 Kiritimatiellia bacterium | reverse complement strand
GCCGAAGCAGCGGAAGCGGATGAGCTTCAGGCGCACATCGGCAGCGCGCGCCCCGAGCGTCTCGGCGCAGCCGGCGATCACGGCTTCGGGATCGTTCCAGCCGTCGACCACGACGAACGCGCCGCCGTCCGGCAGCGCGCGCAGGTCCTGCGCCGCGACGAGCGCGAGATCGAAATGCTCCTTGAGCGCGGCCGACTCGTTGCGCAGCCGCTGGCACTCCGCCTTCAGCCGCTCGACCTCGCCCTTCAGCTCCCGCAGGTGCAGGACCTTCGACGACAGGATGACGTCCTGCGCGTTCATCCGAGGGCGAGCGCGCGCCGGTACGCCTTGACCATCTCGTCGTAGGCCGCGTCGTCGAGGAACGTGCGCTTCGGGTTCATCGCGAACGTGCCGCCCCACTCAAACGCCTCGTTCGCGTACTTCGGCACAAGGTGGAAATGCAGGTGGTGGCCTGTGTCGCCGTACGCGCCGTAGTTCACCTTGTCCGGACGGTAGAGCGCGTGGATCGCGCGCGCGACCCGGTCGACGTCCGCGAAGAAGCGGTTGCGCTCGGCCGCGGTGAGCGCGGTCAGCTCGCTGACGTGCAGCTTCGCGGCGACGATGACGCGGCCCCTGTGCGACTGCTCCTTGAAGAGATAGACCTTCGACGCGGGCAGCTCGCCGATCTTGATGCCGTAGGCCGCGAGGTATTCGCCCTCGGCGCAGTAGCCGCACGTCTTCTTCTCCTCGAGGAACGGCTCCTCGCGCGGGTCGCGCGTCCGCTCGCCGTAGCAGCGGAAGACGAGGTCGAGATGCTCGCTCGGCAGCTTCGGCGTGAAGAGGCTCACGAGCGGCACGACGACCATGCCGCCGAGCATCGCGACCGCGCCGCAGTTGATCGGGTTCATCGGGTTGCCGAGGATCATGTTGACGACGGTCAGCCCCACGCCCCACGCGAACGACGTCCACACCGCGCCGCGCGTCACCCAGCGCCCGTAGAGGCCGTACATGAACGGCGCGAGGAACGCGCCCGCCAGCGCACCCCACGAGATGCCCATCAGCTGCGCGATGAAGTGCGGCGGATTGAGCGCGATCATGAGCGACAGGACGATGAAGAAGACGATCAGAACGCGCATCACCACGACCTTGCGGCGTTCGATCCGCGCCGTGATCGTGTCGTCGATCTTGCCCTCGGACACCTCCTCCTCGATCGACTTCCTGTCGCGGTAGATGAGGTCGAGCGTCATCGTCGAGCTGGACGTCAGCACGAGCGACGCGAGCGTGGACATCGACGCGGAGAGGACGAGCAGCAGCACGAGCGCCATCAGGACGTCGGGCAGGTTCTGGCCCAGCATCGTCGGCACGATCGAGTCGAACGCGAAGCGGCCCGTCCCGGCGTTGAACGCGGTCGGCACGAAGAGCCGCCCGAAGCCGCCGAGGAAGTAGCAGCCGCCCGCGACGACGACCGCGAAGAGCGTCGAGATGATCGTCCCGCGCCGGATGGCGCTCTCGTCGGTGATCGAGTAGAACTTGCCGACCATCTGCGGCAGGCCCCACGTGCCGAGCGAGGTGAGGACCACGACGCCGAGGAGGCTCCAGCCGTTCGGGCCGAAGAGCGAGGCGAAGTCGCCGGAACGGAAGTTCGCGTAGAGCGCCGCGCCGGGCTGCCCGAGGTCGTCCGCGTTCGGCGCGGCCTCAGCCATCTTCTCGACGGCGGCGACGAGCCCGCCCTGGTGGTTCAGGACGACCGCGATGACCGTCGTGATGCCGAGGAGCATGATGACGCCCTGGATGAAGTCGTTGATCGCCGTCGCCTTGTAGCCGCCGAGGATCACGTAGACGGCGGTCAGGATCGCCATCGTCCACGCGCAATAGACGTACGGCACGCCGAAGCCCATCTCGAAGAGCTTGGAGATGCCCATGTACACGCCCGCCGTGTACGGGATGAGGAAGATGAACGCGATGACCGAGGCGACGACGCGCAGCCCTTCCGAGTCGAAGCGCGTGCCGAAGAAGTCGGGCATCGTCCGCGACTGGATGTGCTGGGTCATCAGGCGCGTGCGGCGCGCGAGCACGAGCCACGCGAGCATCGAGCCGATGACGGCGTTGCCGACGCCGATCCACGTGGAGCTGAGGCCGTACTTCCAGCCGAACTGCCCGGCGTAGCCGACGAACACGACCGCCGAGAAGTAGCTCGTGCCGTAGGCGAACGCCGTCAGCCACGGGCCGACGCTGCGCCCGCCGAGCACGAAGCCGTCGACCGAGCGCGACTGCTTGCGGCTGTAGACGCCGACCCCGACCATGATGCCGAGGAAGACCAGGGTGAAGAGGACTTTGACGAGCATGGGGACTGTTCCTTTTTGTTACTTGCGAAGCTTGATCTTCTGGCCGACCCAGATGTTGTTCCACTCGCTCAGCTTCCTGCCGTTGATGCGCGCGAGTTCGGCCGGCGTGAGCCCGTAGGCGGCGGCGATCTTCGTGACGGTGTCGCCCTGCCGGACGACGTGAACCGCCGGCCGCGCGGCGGCGGACGCATCGACGCCCGCGACGTTCGTCGTGATGTCGGCGAGCGAGCCCGTGGCCGCGCCGGCAACGGGCGTCAGG
>JAFUEM010000332.1 GCA_017463935.1 Kiritimatiellia bacterium | reverse complement strand
GTCGCAGGCCGCGCGCTGCCGGCCGTCCCGCGGACGCCCGACGCACCGTCGGCGGACGCGAAAAACGATCTCACACAACAGCAAGAAAGCCAAAGCCATGTCTGACAAGCCTCTTTACTACGGTTCGTCCAAATCGTCGCCGATGTACTACGGCGGCGGCCCCCGTCCCGCCTACGGCGGCAAGAGCCCGATGTACTACGGCTCGCGTCCCTACGGCGGGCAGTACGGCGCGTACGGGGCCTACGGCTCCTACGGCGGCTCGTCGTCCGCGCCGGGCGATGACGGCTCGTTCGTCGGCACGATCACCCTGAGCCGCATCCTGCGCGTCGTCTCCCAGCGGTGGCTGTCGGTCTTCGTCTTCCTGCTCGTGGGCATCGTCGTCGCCTTCGCGGTCTACCGCATCTCGCCGACCATCTACGAGGCCACGAGCGAATTCACGATGGACATGCGCCGCTCCTCCAGCGGCAACCGCAGCATGAACGCCATCGACCAGGCGATGGTCGACTACGGCAGCGACTACGCCGAGATCTTCAACACGCGCCTGTCGGACTGGCGCTCCGACAAGATCGTCGCGATGATCACCCAGGAGTACCGCTCCAGCCATCCGGCGGCGACCGACTCCGACGACGAGATCATGTCGGCGCTCTCCGGCTCCAAGCTCGAGCTCCAGCGTCATTCGCGCATCATCACGATCACCGTCCGCTCGAAGTCCCCGAAGCTCGCGGCCGGCCTCGCCAACGCCTATGCATCCGCGATCGAGGCGTTCACCGACGAGGAGAACAAGGCGCGCTGCGACAAGGCGGTCCAGCAGATCCAGGTCAACGTCGAGAAGCAGCGCCGCGCGGTGGAGAAGATCTCCAAGCAGCTGACGGACTTCCGCACCGCCAACAAGGTGGACAACCTGCGCTCGTCGCGCGACACCGCGCAGCAGTCGCTGACCCAGATGACGACCGAGATCCTCCGCCTCGAGGCCGAGGAGACGCAGCTGGGCGAATGGGAGAAGCTGCTCGCCGAGCTCCAGAACAATCCCGAGTCGTTCGGTTCGATCCCGACCGATTCCGCGCGGGCCTCCGAAATCGCCAACGAATACAAGCACTTCCTCGACACGAGCGCCGAGTTCGCCGCGCTTCAGATCACCTTCACCGACAACCACCCCGACGTGATCGCCAAGGGCAAGGAGCTGGAGATGGCGAAGAAGCGCTTCCTCGACGCCGTCGCCCGCGCGCTCCAGTCGTGCCGCTCGACGCTCCAGGTGACGCGCAACCGGCTCGCCTCGCTGCGCGCGAAGTACGACGACCTCAAGAACGATCTCGCCTCCTACGCCCAGCGCGTCGTCTTCGCGGAATCGAGCCTCGGCATCCTCGAGGCCGACTTCACCGTCGCCAACCACCTGCTCGAAGACCTGACCATGGGCCTGAACAAGGCGCGCATCGACGCCGAGGCGAACAACGAGATCGTCCGCGTCGGCCGCCCGGCGGGCGTGCCGACCAAGCCGGTGCTGCCCAACCCGCTCCTCATCTTCGGCGCCGGCATCGTCCTGTCGCTCGCGCTCGGCTTCCTCTTCGTGCTCGTCGTCGACAACATCGAGGACACCGTCGTCAACCTCGCGGACATCGAAGGCCGCCTCGCGCTCAAGGTGCTCGCGGTCTTCCCGCACGTCCGCCGCAAGAGCCGCGAGCAGGTCGCGAAGTTCGCGGTCGAGGACAAGTATTCGTCCTTCGCCGAGGCGGTCGCCGGCTTCCGCAACCTCCTCGATTCGCCGCGCTACGAGGCGATGGCGCACTGTCTGCTCGTCATCTCCACCCAGCCGGGCGAGGGCAAGACGATCACTTCCACGTCGGTCGCGATCTCCTACGCGCAGTCGGGCCGCAAGGTGCTGCAAGTCGACTTCGACCTGCGCCGCCCGCGCCTCGCGCGCGTCTGGGGCATCGAGCTGACGGAGCAGAAGAGCTTCTCGCACGCGCTCCAGAACGCGAACGGGACGAAGCCCGACTTCGCCGCGCTCGTCACGGCCTCGTCGGTGCCGAACCTCGACGTCATCTGCTCGCTGCCGCCGGACGGCGTCACGCCCGCCGCAATCTTCGGCTCGAGCATCGTCGGCGAATTCTTCGAGTGGGCGCGCGCCAACTACGACCACATCATCGTCGACTCGCCGCCGTTCGGCATCGTCGGCGACGTCGTGTCGCTCGCGGTGATGGTCGATTCGGTCATCATCATGTGCTGCCCCGACCGCACCCACTTCAAGCCCGTCCAGTACTGCGCCCGGTCGCTGACCGAGGCCGGCGCCAACATCCTCGGCGTGATCGTCAACGACGTCGAGGTCTCCAATGCCTCCGCCTTCAGCCCGCACGCGAAGCACGGCTACGGGTACGGCTACGGCTATGGCTACGGCTACGGGCGCTACGGCGGCTACTACCGCTCGTCGAAGAAGCGCAAGGCGGCGGGCGCGGAACCGGCCGCGAAGAATGCGGCGGGGCG
>JAFUEM010000331.1 GCA_017463935.1 Kiritimatiellia bacterium | reverse complement strand
GCGGTTCCCACGGCGGCCTCCCTCCCTCCCGCGCGGCGGCCGCGCGCGTCAAGTCGAACGGCCCGTCGGACGAAGGGCGCGCGGCGTGCCTGTGGCCGGCGCACAGCGTCGAGGGCCAGCACTGCCGCGACATGACGCTCTTCCAGGACGACGACGGCACGGCCTACCACATCTTTTCGTCCGAGCACAACTCCACGCTCCACATCGCCGAACTGACCGCCGACTACCTCGGCTACACGGGCCGCTGGTGGCGCCTGGCGGAGAAGGACTGGACGGAAGCGCCGGCCGTCATCAAGCACGGCGGCTGGTACTACCTCCTCGGCTCGGGCTGCACGGGCTGGCGGCCGAACGCGGCGCGCTACTACCGCGCGCGGACGCTGACGGGCCCGTGGGAGCGGATGGGAAACCCCTGCACGGGCGTCAATCCGGCGAACGGCAAGGGGCCGGAGCTGACGTGGGGCGGGCAGTCCACGTTCATCCTGCCGCCGGACGCGGCGACGGGCGGCCGCGCGCTCGCGCTCTTCGACATCTGGAAGCCGGACAACGCCATCGACGGGCGCTACGTCTGGCTGCCCATCGCGTTCGGCGACGGCACGATCGAGATCGCGTGGGCCGACACGTGGCGGCCGGCGGCGGCGGGCTGGCCGGCGGTCACGAAGGAGATGAAGCCGTGGGCCTACAACTGGTGGATGGGTTCGGCGGTCGACGCGGCCGGACTCCAGAAGCAGGTCGACGAGATGGAAAAGGTCGGCATGGGCGGCTTCCACGTCATCCCGATCTACTCCGTCAAGGACAATCCCGCCGACAAGCCGCTCCTGTCGCCCGCGTGGATGACGGCGTTCGGCGACGCGGTGCGCCGGGCGAACGAAAAGGGGATGGGCGTGGACCTGACGACCGGCAGCGGCTGGTGCTTCGGCGGGCCGCAGCTGAAGCCCGAGGAAGGCAGCTGGATGCTGGAACTGAACACGAAGCGCCCCGAGAAGTCCACCGTCCTCTGGCGCGGGACGGATGCGGACGGGAAGGCGGTCGTCCTGTCCGCGCGGCCGACGGGCCAGAAGGTGAAGCGCTCGGGCCCCGGCGCGCACGGCCCGATGATGAATCCGCTCTCGGCGGGCGCGATGGCGAGCTTCCTCCAGCCGTTCACCGCCGCGTACGACGCGCCCGGCGCGCCGAAGCCCGAGCACATGTACCACGATTCGTACGAATACTTTTCGGCGGGCTGGTCGTGGGAGCTGCCGGTGGCGTTCAAGGCGCGGCGCGGCTACGATCTCGCCGATCACTACGCCGAACTCGCGGGCGTCGGCGACCCGGAGACGGTCGCGCGCGTCAAGGCGGACTACCGCGAGACGCTGTCGGAGATGATGATCGAGGACGTCTTCGCGCAGTGGCAGGACTGGTGCGCCGCGCGCGGCATCGCGACGCGCAACGAGGCGCACGGCGCACCCGCGAACTGGCTCGACTTCTACGCGCTCGCGGACATTCCCGAGACGGAGATGTTCAGCTGCGACAAGGCCAAGGCCCGGACGCCGGCGGTCGAGGCGGGCTTCATGAATTCGGGCGACCGCGACATCGTCATCTCGAAGTTCGCGTCGTCCGCCGCGCACGTCAAGCACGCGGGCGCGGCCGTCGATCCGCTCGTGAGCGCGGAAAGCTGCACGTGGGTGTGCGAGCACTTCTGCGAGACGCTCGGCGCCGTCAAGACGTTCGTCGACCGGCTCTTCCTTTCCGGCGTGAACCACATGTTCTATCACGGCATGTGCTACTCGCCGGCGGACGCGAAGTGGCCGGGCTGGACGTTCTACGCGACGTGCGAGATGAACCGCTTCAACCCGATCTGGCGCGACGCGGACATCCTCAACGCGTACATCACGCGCGTGCAGTCGGTGGCGCAGACGACGGCCATCGACAACGACGTGCTCGTCTACTGGCCGCTCCACGATTTCTGGCACGACGCCGCGGGCTTCGAGAAGCAGATGACGGTCCACGCGCGCGACTGGTTCGGCGGCCAGCCCATCGGCCGCGTGGCGCGCACGCTCTACGACGAGGGCTACAGCTTCGACTTCATTTCCGAAAGGCAGCTGGGGACGCTCGGCGCGCCGGCCGCGACGCGCTACACGACGATCGTGGTGCCGGGCGCGGTGCACATGAAGGTCGCGACGCTCCGGCGCCTCTTCGCGCTCGCCGAGGCGGGCTACCGCGTTCTCTTCGTGGACGGCTTCCCGACGACGGTGCCGGGCCTGAAGGACGTGGCGGCGGGCGAACGGGAGCTGGCCGCGCTCGTCGCGGCGCCGCCGGCGAACGT
>JAFUEM010000330.1 GCA_017463935.1 Kiritimatiellia bacterium | reverse complement strand
TCGCGTCCTGCATCGGCGTTGAATCGCCCAGCTCCGGGAAGCGTTCGTGCAGCGCCGCGTCGATGTCGAGCCAGTTGCGGCCGACGACCGCCGGCAGGATCTCGCCGAGCGTCGTGCGGCCGCCGTGCATCACGACCAGATCGACGATGGCCTTCGCCCACGCCGCCTCGGTGTCCACCAAGGTGCCGTCCAGGTCGAAGAAAAATGCCGCCGGCCGCGTCACGTCGTTCGCTTCCCGCCGCGGCTCACTTGCCGCAGCACTTCTTGTACTTCTTGCCGCTGCCGCACGGGCACGGATCGTTGCGCCCCACCTTCGGCGCCTCGCGCACGATGGGCGTCTCGCCGACGAGCTCGCCGTCCTCGAACTTCCAGCCGTCCGCCTCCTTCACGAAGGTCGAGACCTCGTGGTGGTTGCAGAACTCGCCGTTCGCGGTGTAGGTCGCGCGGAACTCGACGACGCCCCGCGTGTCGTTGGGCCCGCCCGCCTCGGTGCGGATGATCTCCAGCCCGTGCCAGTCGGCCGCGCGGCTCCACGATGTCGACGTCGCCTCGTCGAATTCCTCCTGCACCGCCTTGACGGCGCTCTCCTTGAGGAACTTGATGTGCTCGGTCACGTAAGCGGAATAGCGCGCGCGCATCAGCGCTTCGGCGGTCTCGGCTCGGGCCGTGCCGTCGAGGATCGGCGCGCAGCACGCGCCGTACACCTTGCCCGAATTGCACGGGCACTTGTCTTCTTTTGTAATCGTCATACGCATATTTTACCAAAATCCGCCCTGATGGGGCAAGGACGACGGCGCGCCGCCTACTTGACGAGCGAGCACGGGCCGTTCTGGCAGCCGCCGGGACAGGCCATGACCTCGAGGAAGTTGACGGGCACCTTGCCCGACGCGTGCAGCTTGACCATCATGCACGTCTTCTTGTCGATACCGTTGATCTGCTTGGAGTCGAGCTTGAAGCCCGGGATCTTCGCGGTGGCCTCAGTGAGGACGGCGTCGGTCACGCCGCAGCTGCGCGCGTAGTTGCGCGCGGTCGGGTTCGCCGGCCGTTCGACCGGCCAGGGCTCGCAGGCGATCACGTCGATCTTGCGGCCCGCGAGGATGGCGCCGAGCTCCTCGAAGGAGAGGACGTAGTCGACGTCCTTGCGCCGCGCCTCGCTGCGCTTGGCGACGCACGGGCCGATGAAGACCGTCTTGACGGACGGATCCTTCTTCTTGGCCAGCTCGCGCGCGTAGACCATGGGGCTCGGGGTGAGCGAGACGTGGTCGATCAACTCGGGCAGGTGCTTGCCGACGAGGTTGACCCACGCCGGGCAGCACGACGTCGTCATGAACGTCTTGGGGTCCTTCTCCATGCGCTCGATGAACTCCGCCGTCTCGTGCGCCGTCGTCATCTCCGCGCCGAGCGCGACTTCCATCACGTCGCTGAAGCCGGCCTTCGCGCACGCGGCGAGCAGCTGCTCGATCTTGCCGGGGAACTGCTTCTCCGCGGCGGGCGCGACCATCGCGACGAGCTTTTCGCCGCGCTTCATCGCCGCGAGGACGTCGACGAGCTGCGAGCGCTCCATGACCGCGGCGAACGGGCACGCGTTGAAGCACTTGCCGCAGAAGATGCACCGGTCGAAGTCGATCTCCGCGACGCCGAGGTCGTTCTTCTTGATCGCGCCGACGGGGCACGCCTCCTCGCACGGCACGGTCGTCTTGACGATCGCGTTGTAGGGGCACGCGGCGATGCAGCGGCCGCACTTGATGCAGAGCTTCTGATCGATGACGGAGTGGCCGTCGACGACCTCGATGGCCTTCTTCGGGCAGGTGTAGACGCAGGGCCGCGCGAAGCAGCCGCGGCAGTTCTGGGTCGAGACGACGCGGGCGTCCGGGCAGCCGCTGCAGGCCGGCCCGCACACGCTCAGCGGCGTCTTGGGCTGGACGGACTCGCCGCCCTCGCCGGTCCACGCCCGCTCGGCGTAGTAGGCCGACAGCGGCTTGGCCTCGTCGACCTCCTCCTCGACCGAGATGCCCAGAAGCGCCATCAGGCGGTACTTGAGGATCGCGCGGTCGTGGTAGACGCAGCAGCGCGAGGCGCGCTCGTTCTTCGGGCGGAGCTTGATCGGAATCCGGTCGATCTCCGATTCGAGCGTGCCCGCGTCGAACGCGCGCACGAGGCGGATCATCAGTTCACGGCGGATGAATGTCGAACCGTTGATCATCTTACGCCGCCCCCTCCAGCAGTTCGCCGATGCGCGTCAGGAGCTTGTCGGGCGTCGCCTGCGCCATGATCTCCGTGCCGTTGATGCGCACGTACGGCGCGCCGCCGAGATTCTCGCGCTCGCAGAGCTCCAGGCACGTCTTGGCCTCGACCTCGACGCGGCCGCGCCAGGATTCCGGCAGCTGGTCCTCGATGTTCATCATGTTGGCCGCGCCCAGCAAGTAGCAGGCGGTGCCGCAGCAGATTTCCACTTTGACGTTCTCCATGGTGTTCTCCTTCTTCGATGGGTGCCTCAATAGTAGTTGAGAATGACGCGCTTGCGGTAGTTCTTCTCCAGCGCGGCGGCGATGCGCTTGACGACGCTGCGCCGCAGTTCGAGATCCTGCGGGATGTTCGGATCCTGGTGACTCTCGTTGACCTTCGTGCCGATGACGAACTCGATGCGGTCGTGGCGCATCATGCGCTCGAGGATCGCGCGCGCGGCGGCGGGCTCGCGCGCCGGCGGGCGCATCTGCTCGAGCGCGGAAAGGACGCGCCCCAGCGTGAGGATGCCCTCTGTCGCGATGCCGACGCCCTCCATCGTGCCGATCGGCGGCAGCCC
>JAFUEM010000041.1 GCA_017463935.1 Kiritimatiellia bacterium | reverse complement strand
TCTCCTGCGTTTCAGGACCGAAGGTCTCGTCCTGCGTCCGCAGATACCACCTGGCTTCGCCCATTACGCCTTCCTCCTCCCGAACATGCCGCCGAGCGCGGCAAAACCGCCGCGCCCGCCGCGGCCCTTGGCGGCCGCGAGCTCACGCCGCGCCGCCGCCTCGAGCGCTTCCATCCTCGCGCGGTCCGCCCCCTTGAAGATGCCGCCGAACGTCGGCGGCGGGGGTGCCGCGTCCACCGCGTCCACGACCTCGGCCTCGATGATCTCGGTGCGCGCCGGCGGTTCGACCTCGACGATCTTCTCGACGATCTTTTCGACCGGCACTTCCCGGATCACTTCCTTGACGACGATCTTTTCGACGGGGACCTCGACACGAACCTCTTTTTCGACAATCTTCTCAACGATCTTTTCGACCGGGACCTCGACGATCTTTTCGACCGGCGGCGGATCCTCGGCCGGCGCCTGGTCGTGGCGGCGGTAGATCTTCGCCCCCTCGGGCAACGCGCCCGATTCGGCGAGCCGCACCACGACGGCGCGATTGAACGGGCCGAAGAACTTCCCCGGCTCCGCCTCGACCACCCAGCGCATCTCCAGCTCGTCCATGAGCTGCGCGGGCAGCCATTCCTTCCGGTCGCGCGAGACGAAACCCGACGGTTCGATCCGGCCCTCGCGCGCCCATTCGACTAAAGTCGCGCGCGCGGCGGGACCGTAGACGTTCCCGTCCGCGCTGCGCACGTACCAGTTTTCGGACTGTCCGTCCATCAGAAGTTGAACGTGACGCCGACGCCGCCCCAGGCGAAGTCCTTGTACTTGCCGTAGTTGCCGCCGTGGCTGTGGTCGGATGCGTCGCGCAGATCCTTGTCCATCGTCGTGCAGAACGCGACCTTGGCGAAAAGGCCGAAGTTGTCGGTGATCTGGTAGTTGGCCTCCAGCATCAGCTTCGCCGTGGCGAGGCCGCCGTTGTGGAACTCGGTGAAGCCCGCCGTCGGGAAGCACCAGTTGTAGCGGTGGTCACGGTAGACGAACGTCGCCGACGGCGTCAGCGAGAAGGCGTCCGTCACCGCGCAACGGCGGCGCAGACCGAACTGCAGCAGGTCGGCGTTGTTCTCGTGGTACTCGTGCACCCAGTCGAAGAAGGGCTCGACGAACGGGTTCTTGAGCGCGAACGAATGAACCCAGTCCATCGTGGTGTCCGTCTTGCCCCACATGTGCTCATGGCGGCGGTGGGGGTAGTAGTACCACACGACGGACGTACGGTAGTCGAGGCCCCAGGTCTGCTCGTCGTCAAACCAGTAGGTATAACCGTAGTGGACGTTGAAATCCCATTCATTGAACGCCTTGCCGTAGGAAGAACGGCGGCGGTCGGTGAGGTCCGTGTTCGACCAGATGCCGAGGCCGAAGTAGCCGAGCGAGGTGCCGTCCCACGACAGGTTGGCGTTGCCTTCCGCATACCCCTGCAGCGTCGGTTCGGGGTTCACGAGCGAACCGTAGAGCTGGTAGCCCGAATAGAGGCCGTAGTTGCCGAAGCCCCAGAAGATCGGAGCTTCAGTTTCCTCATCCTCGGCGAAAGCCGTCATCGCAGCCGCCGCCAACGCCGCCATCATCAGTTTTTTCATGAGTAGCCTTCCTTTTAGTTTGTTTGTGTGCGTAGGGAACCCCCACTGTCAATATTCTACCATAAAAGGCGTGCGCTCGTCCAGCGTTCCGGCAAGTTCGCGCCGCGTGCCGTCGGGCAGTTTCAGCCGCGCCGTCCAGCCGTCCCCGTCCCACGCCAGCGATTCAAGGACGATGTGGCCCCTGAGGAGCAGCCCGTCGATCCGCCCGCGCGTCCAGTCCGCCGGCTTCGCGGGCAGGAAGCGGATCGCGACGCCGCGCGCCGTCTCCTCGGCGTGGACAAGCATTTCGGAGATGAGGTAGGGGTAGCCGCCCGAGATGTCGGTGTTGAAGCAGTTCTGCCAGTCGTGGCACGAGCCGCCGCCCTCCAGCCAGTTCTTTTCCGTCAGGAGCCTCAGGCACCGCGCCGCGCGCGCCGCGTCGCCGATCTTGCACGCCGCGAGGCCGTTCTGGACGTACCCGAACGCCATCGTCTTCGAGCGGTTCTCGTTGAAGTCCATGCGCGCGTCGATCGTCTTCTGGATCGCCGCGACGAGCGCCGCGTTCGTCAGGATCTCGGCCGGCGCGTCGTCGTAGAGCGCGTAGAGGTGCGAGGCGTGGCGGTGCTCGTTGTTGTCGGGCTGGCCGGGCGCGAGCCATTCGGCGAAAAAGCCGTTCTCGCTCACCTGGTACGGCGTGAGGCGTGCGCGCAGCGCCGCCCATTTCGCGCGGTCCGCCGCGTCGACGCCGAGCGTTTCCGCCGCGCGGACGACCTCGCCCAGGAACTGCTTGGCGATGGCGACGTCCATCGTCGCGTTGACGGCGGTCGGCTTCTTCCCCGCCGGGCTGTTCTCCGGCGAATAGGACGGATTGAAGCCGAGCGTGCCGTCCGGCAGCTCGACAAGCACGTCCTCGTAGTACTGCGCGACCTCCTTCATGAGCGGATAAATCTTCTTCAGCCAGTCCCTGTCCAGCGTGTGGCGGTAGCCGTCGTAGAGGCGCGAGAGGAGCCACGCCGCGCCGCCGTGCCAGTAGATGTGCGGATAGCGCGCGTTGGAGTCGGTCTCGACGCCGGCGACCGTCGTCTGTGCGGCGGCGCGGAATCCGCGCGCGCCGAAGTGTCGCCGTGCCGCGTCGCGCATTTCGGGAAGGCGCGCCTCGATCCATTTCAGCAGGCAGTCGTTGAACTCGGGCGTCCGGCCGCGGC
This sequence comes from Kiritimatiellia bacterium, assembly GCA_017463935.1. Classification (GTDB taxonomy): domain Bacteria; phylum Verrucomicrobiota; class Kiritimatiellia; order RFP12; family UBA1067; genus UBA1067. The sequence continues at coordinate 22,520 of JAFUEM010000041.1, read as the reverse complement.
AGAAGAACGAGATCGCGCACGGCAGGTTGCCGTTCACGGTGAAGCTCGCGAACCACGGCGCGCTCCACGTCCCGGCCCAGAGCCCCTGGAGATTCGGCACGTGGTCGCCGCCCGTCGACGAGATGATGTTGTAGCGCCCCGCATTGAAGTTGCGCACGATCTCCGCCGCGTTCGTCGGCCCCTCCAGCGCGAACGACACGCGGCCCATCAGGTCGCGCTGGCGCGCGGCGCTTTCAGCAAGGAGCGCGTCATACCCCGTCTCCGCCGCCGCCGCGAGCCGCGCTTCCAGCGTGGCGCGATTCGAGGTCTGGCCCTTCAGGAGCGGCTCAATGGCCACAAAAGCCTCGACCGTCTCTGCGTCTCTGCGTCTCTGCGTTAATAACACCTCATATCCGCTCAACGCATTCCACGGATTCTCGTTCTTGAACTCGCAGCGGTAGTAATCCGGCTCCGACACGATGCGGCGCACGCCGTTCGCGAACGCGGCGATGTCCATCCGACCCGACGGCGCGATGCCCGCGAGCGCGAAATCGACAGCACCCTTCGTTTCGTCCCGGATCTTCACGGCGATGACGTCCGCGCCGCGCAGCGCGACGACGCGGCGCGCGTAGCGGCGGCCCTTCTGATCGGTCGCCTCGACCACGCACTCGCCCGTGTCGAAATCGGTACGACGCGCATAGTCCACCGACTTGCCGAAGCGTAGGGAAAGCTTCAGGTCGCACGCCGCCATGAAGCCGTCGCGGTCGTTGTAGTCGCCCGGATTGCGTCTGGGGTGTCCGACGAGCGTCGGCGGCGTCTCGCCCGGCTCGGGGAGGTACAGCTTGCAGTGGCTGAGATGGATCGCCTCGTCCTCGATCCGTCCCTCGACCATCGCGCCGATCGTCCCGTTGCCGGTCAGGCTCGACCGCTGCCAGTCTTTCGCCGGCGTCGGATAGACGGCGCACCGATCCGCACCGGCGCGCGCCGCGCCCAGCGCCACGCAGACCGCCACGCCCAGGGCGCGGCCCGTTTGTGACAACATCATTTTCATCCTTATAGTTTATCATATTTCGCCGCCGCCGCGCGACTTCGCCGTGCCGTCGCCGGCATAGATGTCGACCAGCCGGTCGTCCGCGTAGCAGATGCCCGCGCCGTTCATCAAAAAGCCGAGGCCGTTGCGCCGCTCATCTTGCCGCCTCGAATTCTAGGACTCTCGGACATCTAGAACTCTCGACTTCTAGAATAGCGCGGCTTTGCCGCGCGTTCTAGCTCAGTGAGCGAAGCGAACGATCTAGAATAGCGCGCACGGCGCGCGTTCTAGAATCTAGGGGAATCTAGGGAAAGACCCCGACCAACATTCACATTTATCAACTCCGAGCGTTTGGGCTCCCGCTACCGCTCCGCCGCTTCGCGTTTTTCAACGGCTGTTCATCTTTAGAGGCTGCCTTCGGCAGGTAAGGCGACCCTCATTCAGACACGAGGAGGTCGGAAGGAAACCTCCTCCAGCCACAAATAGACATTTCTCATCAGCTACAGAACAATTTCACGCGCGACGCATCACGAATTGCGCGAAGTGGTAACGAAAGCCCAGCTGCTCGGAGTTAATTAAAAACAGGGGAACCGCGCCCGTAATCGCGAACATGCGTGTTCGGGCCCGCAGAATTATGTCGAACAAATGGCCGGCGTGCCGACCGACGGATTCGACGGCATCTTTCTATCGCATTCTCGCACAGATTCATCATGGCTAGCCGTCTATCAAAATCATTTTGACCGTATCACTTCGACCGTATCACAAGGGTCTGACCCTCGCACCCCCCGACAAGCTGCGAGCCATCCGCGTTAATATTTCCACGTGAATGAGAAGGTTATTAAAAATTCTTACCGAACAGACGGGTGCCTGTTTGCAACTATCCGAGCCGCCTCATTCCAGGAGCGGATACTCACAAGTACGAGCCGTTGATTATCTGCGACAAAAACATCCCGCAAGGTTAAAAGGCGTTCTGGAACTTCACCCGTCGCCAAATCCATATGCGACACCACCCCAGCTACATAATCTGGTATGCGATTAATGAAATCATACCATAGCGCACCCTGTTCGTCGGGCAGCGCAGCAACGTACCTCTTCGGGTCGTAAGTGCGACCTTCGTTTACACATTGGATATGAATGTAGTCTGACGCAATATTGTGGATAACGCCCTTAACCTTTGCATTTGGCCATCGCATGATGGCATCACGATCGGGAAACCACCCAAACAATGCATTTGGCGATTGTCGTAAAAGTCGCTGCGCGAGCGAGGCAAAGAGATTTGTTACGACAAGGGCGTTTCTCATGGCAACAATGTGCTTGCCAAAAGCGGACGTCCAAGCTTCATCAGGCCGCCTCTTCATGTTCATTAGCAGGCGATTCATCTCCCATGCCCGTTTTCGATAATCATCGGCCATTCCTGCATTGTCGGCAGATATCCACTCCTCAAGCATCAAGACATACGCCTCGAGAATAGCAACCATTGTCGAATGCTCCTTTGAAGGATCCCCAGATATAACAAAGTCTTTTGGGAATGTGACGGCGACATGAAATGCCGGCATGCCTGAAAGGAGCTTTGCCTGCTCTTCCGACAGACTGAAAGTTTCCTTAAAATCTCTAGGTATATTTGCATTCATCAGTGCATTGAGCTTATCAAAGCTCAGCAAATACGGGAACAGCGAAAAGGCGATGACGCTATGCTTCATCTTGGGATTGTCGAGGCAATAATCACTGGCAAAAAACCACTTGCTTTTAGCCAAGGAGTCATACCGAGAAACGAACTCCGACATTTCCCGTTCAGCACTCTTTGAAAACGTATCATCAAAAGCAAGTAAGAAATATGGTTTTGCAAGGCCAACAACCCGTTTATCTTCCTTTAGGGCATATTCCTCTCGGATGCTGCCATCTTGATTCAGATATAGTTCACGCCCCAGCTGCGAAAACCCGAGAAAGCTCACCCAGTGACACTTACCAGCTGTCGGCTCGCTGAAAAGAAGTCCATCCCTGTTCAGCTTTTCATAGTACTTGCGTTCCGCTTCGCCGCAATAAGCACCTGTATCTGCCTTACCAGTTGTCTCGACTTCGTGGCATCTGCGAATTGCGCAGCTCAGCCAGAACTTTTCGCCTTCGATATTGTGTTCCATGTTCGTATCTTCTCCGTTAATTGTATTATCCGCATTCTCCGCACAACCGAATTTTACCCGATGCAATCACCCGATCGCATCACGATGAAGTCACGCGACCGCACCGCTCGCGACTCATTATAGCACATCGACTATTCGTTGTAGCGCGAAGTATACGCAAACGTATACTTCAAGGCCGTTTTTCTTGCAAACGTATACTTCGCGTATACTTGCGGGAGGCCTTTTCGCCGCCTTGCGACGCGTTCCGCGCACGAACCTCAGACCTTTTACACTTTCACTTTACACTTGCCGTTCCGAGGAAGCAGCCGAGGAGCCAGATCGAGTGCCTAGACGCCTATGAGCATGTGCGCTCTCACTTCCTTATGCCATCAAAAAAATGATCAATTATGTACTCGTCGAACCCAGAAAGGCCAGGCACCTTGTGGATGACAGACTCCCTGCCTAGTTTCCTAAGTTCATCGAGCATGACGGCAAGAGAAACATCCCTCTCCAAGTCAAGCAGCCCGGAACTGTGAATCTTACGGGAGATCATGCGCGGAAGTCCATACTCCTCAAGGTCGTAAACCCTCGGCGGCAGAAACGCAACCTTGAGCCGGTTTATGAACGGCGTCAGGTCTGCGGCATTGGCATGGAGCGCCATGTTAATCGCGTTACAGTCCTGTAGCAATGAGGCAACCGAGTACGTAAGATCCTTTTCCAGCTTGAAGTATTCATCAACACCAATGCCAAAATCCCGCTCAAGGCTTTCCAGCATGCTTCTGATTGAGAAATTCCACGAATCCGACATTGGTGCGATGACTGAGACCATCCGCTTCCGGCATTCTGGACTGGCCTGATAAAGGCGATTCAGCACAATCTCCAATGGAAGTCTCCAACCTCGCGGATCTGATTGAAGGAGCCCGGAGAGCATGTTTCGGACATGATTGACCGCAAAAACTGCGGCATCTATCTTGTCGGAACTGATATACAAAGGGGCATACTCGACGAAGACTTTCCTGTAGAATACGCCGCCGTACTTCTCGACTATGCTGTTCTCCTTCGTCTTGATGGCCTTTATCTGATCTTCCGTCAGGAACGGCTCGCTTTCGGAATCGTTGAAAAGCGGCAGGTCGCGTTCAGGAATTCTAATATCCAGATACGTCTGTTCGCATATGCTCGGGGGCTGTTCAAGGTTGTAGACGTTGCCCACGAAGTGCCGGAACATCCGCCCCGCGCGACCCGCTATGTTCCTATATGTGAACGAGTTGAACTTGAGCGTACCCGATTTGTTGTTCCACAGTATAACGTTCTCCGCAGACGTGTTGACACCCTCGATGAGCGAGCTTGTGGCCACAAGCACGTCGGCGTCGGAGGAGTCCTCGAACAACTTTACAACAATCTGGGCGATAGACCTGTGCAGCCCACCGTAATGGTGAAGTATCCCGTGCCGCGCAGAGCGCGAAATGCCGCTGCCTACCTTATAATTATCCTCGAACCATTGCGCAAACTCCAACATCCTAGAGTTTTCTGGAACGGCTTCACGTCCGTCCGCTATCAACGAAGCGACACGGCTCAGCTCTGCGGGCGACTTTACGTACACGAGCGTCTTGCGGCCTTTCAATCCAGAGAGGATCGCCATGAGCCGCGACGCCTTGTCACAGCCTGTCCCGATGCTCTTGTATTCGTCATGGTAGCGAAGAACGACCGTGCTCAAATCAAACCGTAGACTCTCCATCCCAAATGTAAAGGGATTGTCCCGCACCTCGTCCATGTTTGGAGCAAGAAAATAACACTGCTGTGAACGCCTCTTCAGCTGGACAATAAGTTTCATCAATGCGGCATACCTGGCTTTCTCGTACATAGGGCTCGCCTTGTAGAACTCATCAACAACCAGAAGGTCAAGTGATTCCAGCTTGTTGAAATAGCCAGAGGCCCTTTCTGCGGGGAACACAAATATATTCTTCCTGCCCAGCGGCATGTCGGCTGTCGTTATTATGCTGTAGTCCCTGGCGAACTTCCCGTTGATCCTTCGTCTGGCCTCGTCTGCCAAAGCTATGGTGGGGACAACAATCATTACGTTGTCGGGACGACTTATGCTGATGAGAGCATCGATGACAAAGCTTTTCCCGAAGCTTGTCGGCGCACTGACAACAAGGCTCCGGCCTTCGACAAGACGCTTGAGAAGAATCGACTGGTCTCTGTGGAGCACAGCGTGCCTGCCGCCTCCGACGTCCACGGCGAACAGATCCTTGGCCAAGAGGTCGGAGAAAGATGCTGTCGAGTCGTCAATGTGCGGGTATAATCCAACCTCACGCGCCAGATGGTTCACAAGTGCGTTGGGACGCTCCCCACTGCGATCCATCTCGTCTAGAAGTAATATGAGATCGTTCCTCGCTTCCTTCTCATTGCCTTCGGCAAGGAAGCCGGCGACCGTCTGAGCCTTGTCAAACTGTCCCTCGGTCATGACTCACCTCCTCTCAGACGTCTGGCCATCGACAGAAACTCGTCCACGATCTTTTTCTTATCGGGTATCGGGAACAGAATTAGATGGAACCTGACCTCCGAATACATGTGCACCTTATCTTTCAGGCGCTCGACCTGCCGTGTGAAATAAACAACCGCCCGCTCCTTGTGATGCTCCTTCACGGAATTCCTGTACTCTTCGTCAAACACGGTGGTTTGCTTGGTGATATCACACTCGTCAATCAACAGTATCGGGATGTGAAGAATTCTCCTTATGCCGTCAACCGACGTTTCAGGAGCGAGTGCACGTTTGATATCCCTATAAATGCTTTCGGCACGATCTTCCGTATACAGCGATTTGAGGCATTCCTCAAGGTCTCGGACACCCAGGATTATCGAGTTCTCCTTCCTGATTGCGACCTTGTCCAAAGTGTTCTCGACAGATGATATAAATGTGTCGAAGTCGGAGTCACTTATCGATTTATAGAACTTCGCTTCCCCTAACCAGAGCTCGAAGGCTCCACCATCCGAGACAACAACATGGACGCTGTCTGCACCCTTGGCATTGTCGTTCCTGTTCTGCTTATGGAATATCTTTGGAACCGCAGGCAGCGCCCCATAGTGACGACGCATCACGCCATAGAGGAATATTTCGGCGAGCTCACTCCCTTTACCATTGTCATCGCAGATGCGCAATCGCTCCGCAGCAACGCGGAGCATAGTCATCGGACTACCAATCCAGGCAGCCCGCTCGCTTTGGCTCAGCGCCGTTTCTGTATGCTGTCCCATATGAAGTCCCCAAATCGACTGTACCGCCACTCACCATCCTCGTAGTCGTTCGCAAGGCTTAAAAGGCTCTCGTTTCCTACCAGACCAGCCTCATTACTGGCGAAGGAAGCAACCTCGTCCTCCAGCAGAACCTCGAATGTAACTTCTGGAACCATGCTATTATTAACTCTCCTCTCCCTTGCCTGCACCTTTCTTCTCTGCAGTTGCATTGTCCGATGCAATCACCCGATTGCATCACGATGAAGTCACGCGACCGCATCGTTCGCGGCTCATTATAGCACATCGACTATTCGTTGTCGCGCTATGTATACGCAAACGTATACTTCAAGGCCGTTTTTCTTGCAAACGTATACTTCACGTATACTTGCGGAAAGCACTGCCGCCGCCTCGCTGCAAGTTTCGCGCAGAGATACCGAAATCAGAAACGCGCACAGATACCGAACCGAAAGATGTTCAGAGGCCGCGCGGGAAGGTAACGGCGATCGTCGTTCCTTTGCCGGGCGCGGAGACCAGCGAGACCCTGCCGCCGTAACGCGATTCGACGATCTCCCGCACCGTCGCTAGGCCGAGCCCCGAACCAACCCTGTCGCCGGCGTTCGACGCTCTGTAGAACCTGCGGAAAACGGCTTTCTGCTCTTCGAGTGGTATGCCGCGCCCCGTATCGGAGACGATCAGCCGGGCGTAGCGTCCCGCACTCTCCACCGACACGGACACGCTCCCGCCGTCAGAATACTTCACGGCGTTGTCGACGAGATTCCCGACGACCTCTCCGACAAGATACGAATGGGCGCGGACGAATATGTCCTTCTCGGGGACGGAGCACCGTATCTCAATGTTTTTCTTCTCGCGAACATTCGCGTCCGCGACGACCCTGCACGCCACCGCCGAGAGGTTGACCGGCTCCACATTCGAATCGTCGAACCCGGCAAAGCCCTTCACGAGCAGCATGTACGCGGAAATCATCTCGGCTTCCTTGCCGCTCAGCGTCTCGATGGCGGCGGCAGTCGCGGCCGCTTCCATGCGTCCGCTTCTTATGCCGCCCGCCTCCTCCCGTATCGCGGAGAGCGAATGGGACAGCCGATGCAGCGTATTGCGCACCAGCCCCTCCATCTCATCCCCAAGCTCCGCCTGGCGGCGCGCCATGCGCAGGGCGACGAGCAGCAGCGTCGCCCCGAGCGCCGCAGTACCCCAGAAATACCTCGCCGACGTCCGTACGGACGCCTTCATGAAGTCGACGATCTTCTGCGCGTCGGCGTCAGCGAGGTTCGGGCGGGCGATTCGGCACGCGGCGGCACAGGTCCGGTAGTGCCCGACCGCGAGCGCCGCCAAGACGAGGGGCACGGCGAACGCCAGCGCAGCTCGACGAAGCCTTCTCCCGAAACCGCTTCCGTCATGCCTTGAGAACATATCCGGTCCCCCTGTTGGAGTCTATCAGGTCGCGCGGCGCGCCAACCTTCTCGAACTTGTCGCGAATGTACGATATCTTCGTCTCAAGGCGCTTGGACGTGCGCTTGACGTCGCCCCACGCCGCCATTTCAAGCACGTCCGGGTCCACGCGCCGCCCATGCGCCTTGACGAGCGGCAGAAGTATGTTGTACTCCTTCTCCGAAAGTTCGACGACCTTGCCGTCGTAGAACACGGTCCGCGTGGAATCGTCGACGCGAACCTCGCCGCATCTGAGCTTCGTGCCCTCCCCGACGAGACTGCCGTGCCAGATGGCGCGACCGACACGCGCCTGGAACGTCTTCTCGTGGAAGCTCTTCGAGATGAAGTCGTCCGCGCCCAGGTTGATGCACTCCGCCTCCGCCGCCGGGCCGACGAACTCGCTGACGACGACTATCGGGAGATACGGCTTCGTTCGCCGGACAGCCTTCAGCACCTCAAGCCCGCCGAGGCGGGGAAGATTGACGTCAAGAACGACGACCGCGTATCTGCCGGCCTTGGCAATCGCGAGTGCGTCGACTCCGTCGCACGCACGCTCCACGCGCAGGCCCATCCCCGACAGGAGCGCGGCGTACTTCCCATAGTGTTCCGAGTTGTCCTCGGCGACAAGTGCGGTTTTAGTTTTCATATCGCGCATTATATCAAATCCCCTACTGCTATGACATCACCTCTGCCACAGCTCCGCAAGTCGGCGCGTGTAGAGTGGGTTCCTGACCTCGACTTCGATTTCGTCCTTCTCCTTCACCAGCAGCGTGTCGTCCTCGCCCCATATCCACGACTCGCCGCCTGCGAGCACAGCCATTAGCCACTCGCGCGCGATCGCCTTCGCGTCGTCGCCAAGCGCGTGCCCACCGGGAAGCGGCTTGAAAAGGAGCGCACCGCCCTGTCCCCTGTAACGCATGGCGAACGACCGGCTGATACGTAGCCGGTCTTCGTCGCCAATCCCGCACGTCACAAGTGCGGGCACCTTCGCGGCGACAACGCCATCGGGATACACGCCGCATCCATGCGCACCCCACGCGGCGACCGAAAGCTCCTTGGACTGCGCGAAAAGCGCCGCGCACTGTCCGCCCGCCGAATATCCGTAGAGAACTATCGGGTTCGCCTTCAGCCCGTAGCGCTTCCGAAGCTCGACGACGGCCTTGGCAAGCTTCTTCCCCGTGCCCGTCTCTGGATTCCAGTACTCGCCCTTCGCGAAAGACGGCGAAATCAGAAACGCCCGCTCCCTGTCGGCGAGCGGACCAAAACCGAACTCCTTCAGCGTCTTGGCGCCAGGCCAGCCGCGGCCACCGAAGAGCACGACAACGCGCGAGTCGGCGTCGTACTTCCGTGGAACTCGGCAGACGAACTCCGTACCCGCAACGGCGATGCGCACAATCTCCTCGGGAGCTGGCGGCGCGACCTCCTTGAAAGCGGGCTTTCCCCACGCCTCGGCAATGGTGCGGCTCGGCAGACTCACGCGGTCAACGGGATTCACGAACTCGGCCTCCGCGCTTTTGGCAGGATAGAACACGTCGTCCTGGTCGTCACCTATGAACACTTCCCCGCCTTTCTTGCCAGAAATGCAATACGAGAGGAACGCGCGAGCAAGACGGAGCGAGTCAGGCGGCACGTCGTGCGGATGGTTCGGGAATGACTTCCAGATAACGTCGACGCCCTTCCGACGCGCCTTCTCGACGAACGCGCGGCTGATGACGTAGCGGGCGGAATCGGCGTCGCCGCACGTGACGAGCCCGGGCACGGCGCGCATCGTCGCCTTCGGCTCGTGGAAGACTCCACACGCGTGGCTGACCCACGCGCGGCACCGTCCTGGACGCCACGCCGGAAAGAGGTTCGCCGCCTGGCTTCCGGCGGAATATCCGTAGTAGCAGATCTTCGAGTCGTCGATCCTGTACTTGCGCTTCAATGCCGCAAGTGCGTCGAAAAGCGCCTGCCCTGACCACGCTTCAGGAGACCAGTAGTTGTCGTCCCTAAAACCGGGGCAGACGAGGAACGCGCCGTTTTCGTCCGCCCAGTCCGACCAGCCGAGCTTGCCCGATGCCTCGTTTTTGCCCTTGCAATTGCGTCCGCCGAAGTAGACAAGCACGGGATACGGCTTCTTCCGCTTCGCGTCGTATTTCGCAGGAACGTGGTACCAGAACGTCGACTCCTGGTTGTGTGGTGCCTTCGTGGCGACCGTCACGGACTCGACGCTCGCCGCGCCATCCGCGAAAGCGGAACCCACTGCAAGAACAAGAACAAATATCAACAGCAACCACTTCATATTACTCCTCTGCGCACTCAGCGACTCTGCGACTCTGCGTTAGTTATCAGCCGTGTAGAACGTGTAGAAACGTGTAGAACAACAGCATTTGAAGGGATTTCAAAGTACTCTGGCGGGGAGACGAGCGTAAGCCGCGCAGAGGGAAAGCGCCAAGCCGACTCCGCCGCGTTGCCGAACAGCCACACTTCGCCCGAGTCTTCCGCGTTCGCGGGGACTCCGGGCCTTATGCAGAACCGCGCGCCATTCGGAAAACGTTTCGCAACCGACTTCAAACTCCATTCCTCGTCGCGGTAAACAGACGGCACGGTAGGGACGGCGTTCCATCGCCGTCCGCCTCCGCCAACCACATACTCCCCTTCCACCCTCGGCGTATCATCCGAACAAAAACAAACCATCATCACGCAAATGCCAACCGCAACACACCCAACCGGGAACGCCACCATCCGCGCAACACTCCTTCTAGCCCTCTCTGCACACTCCGCGTCTCTGCGTCTCTCGGCTCTCGCTTCGCTCGGCTTGGTCGCTTCCCCATGGGTCGCGACCACCCGCAAGGGGCGGTTACGCGTTAAAAACAAACCCCGCCACACGCAACCCGCCCCCATGACGACAAACGCCCCGAACAGCCCCCACGCCAGCGCAAAGTTCACCACGCCATATCCGCCCTTCTCCGCAAAGTCGAAAAGCACATGCCAGTCAAACACCGACGCCGAAAACGCCGAGACCGCGAGTCCCGCGAACGCGACCCATGTGCGGCGCATCGCTCTCCCGACGCAAAGCGCCAGCGCGAAGAACGCAAGCCACGCGCCCCCGACGAGCGCGCCCATTTCGACCAGAAGCGTCAGATGCGAGTTGACAAGCGTCCGCACCGTAATCCCATCCGGCAGCATAAACGCCGTCGCAATCTCGCCAGACTTCTCGAATCCGACGCCAAACGGATTCGCTGCGAACAACCTCAGCCCCGCCAACCAGATCTTCGGCCGGTTCAGTATCGCGCCGTCCAGCGCCAGCCTCGGCCACATCCACCAGAGGGCGATCGCAGCTACGGCCACCGCTACGACTACCGATGTGGCAAGGCCGCCCCGGCCTTGCATCGTTTTTAACCATGCAGAACGTGTAGATCGTGTAGAAGTTCTACATGTTTCTGCACGTTCTACACGGCCAATCATTACAGGGAAAAGAATTCTGCGTCCGCGCCAGAGCACTGCCGTCTCAATTACCGCCACAACAACGCCAGTTCGCGAATATGTCATGGCGAGCATCACGCAAAGCGCGACGCCCGCCACCCTTCCGCACCACTGCAACGCCCCACGCGCTGGTAGGGCGCGATCACCGAGCGCGCCGCCCCATCCCCAACAGAACGGGAACAGCGCGCAGATAGCGGCGGCGGCATGGTTGGGGTTCGCAAAGCCGAAGCCCTGCCGTACAACATCACCAACGATGAAATCCACTACGCACCAACCCTCTGCCTCACTTGATGGCCTCCACCATCTGCTCAGCTACAAGTACGGCCTTCGTACTTCTCTTGCAGACCATCTACAAAACCTCGCTCTTTCGTCACACACGCCCAAAGGCGGCGTGGCAGGGTACTTTACTTCATCACAATGACTACAGAATCGCATTGGCACTACAGGCATCATTAAACACCCGTCGATTAGCCATCCAATATAGACATCGTTGGCCGCTCGATCATTTCTCGCCTTGCACATCCCTTGGATGATTGCTTTCTACAAAAGAGAACATTGTGCCATCTTTCTTCATTGCATTGATTATGAAATTCGTCCCTCCAGGAAGTGAAATGCGGAAACAATGAGCGAAATCCGTCTCCGTCTGCTCCACTTGCGCTTTCTCGAATGTTCCTTCGCCATACATACAATCGCATGCAGTCTTGATTTTCTCGCACAAATCCGTCATAACGACATCGCCGCACGAAGTACCGGTGCCATGCTTTCCGCCAACGCAACATAAACCAAGTCGATCTTCGTTGGCTTGACCAAACACACCGCGACTTTTCATTTCATCAAGCAGGGGCAGTGATGTCGTCAGAATGCCGATTACTATAACACATAGCCGCGTGCCCCGCGATTTCATGATGGATCGCGCAGGATAAACACTTCTCTCGAGCCCTTTTATGACACATACAAAAGACAGTCCAATTTCTCCACAGTTCACCAACCATGGAATTGACCGACTAATGCACATTAGGATAAACGCGAATGCGAACAAGCCTAGAACGATGTTGGACAATTTGGCTTTTGCTCCAGCCTCCGACTCGTAGGCCAAGAGACAATAGAGAAAAGCGAGGACAGGAAACACACTCATGGCGACCTTCTTTCCGTTACTCAAGAATTAAATAAAATTTTGTTGGCTCATGTTTGTATGGCACACCCTGATATTCCTCGCCATCCCACACTATGATCTGTTCATCAAACAAACCTAGTAATTTACCTATCAACATCTCAATTCCACCTATGCCAGCCAAACCTTCACCTGCTACAAATTCTCCAAATTTACTAGCAGGAAGCAGGTCTGGCAACAGAATCAATGCAGCTCCTAATGCCGTGGTATATTCACCAACAGTTTCACAACCATTAGCAAGATCATGTAGCCATTCGTACCGCGGCACTTGCTTGACTCTTCTATATCTTTTTGCATACTGTGTATCGTCTATTATCAAATATAACTGCATCAAATGGAGCTTGCCATCACCTCCAGGCGGAGGATGAACTTTCCAGCTCGGATCCCCCTGTTTCACACTACGCAGTGGCTTCTTGTCGCCAACAACTATTTCCCCTAATTCCCTTGGTTCCAGATTTGGAGTAGTTGCACATCCCCACAGATCCACTGCGCTCGTCACGCCGTTGTTGCAATATACCAGCTGGTTCCACCCATCCGGATAGCCCATGGGATCGGCGGACTGCCACTTGGCGAGGCAGGCGCGATAATTACGCATGAGGAAGGCATGGCCAAGACCTTCGACGTAGGGCTTACCTGTGAAAAAGCTGGAGTTTTGAGTTGGAGAGTCGACGGTTAAGTCTTCGCCGAAGGCCGTGAGCGCCGCGGCGGAGTACTTGCCGTTCGACTTGGAGCCGACGGTCGTACCGAGCGCGTCATTGAAGTACGAGGTGCCCTTTGAAGAGGCGACGGGGTTGCCTCCACCGATGTGCGGCTCGTTGATGAACTGCTCGTCGCCGCGCTGGATGAGCGCGAGGCCGTCCCAGAGGAAAGTTTCGGATTGCGGCGCGGTGGGGCCACCGCGCCCTACCGTCGCGGAGGCAAGCTGTCCGTCGGCGTGGTAGGTGAAAGTGCGGGTCGTGTCGCCGTCGGAGACCGACATCACTTTGTCGAGATAGCCGTAGCGGTAAGTCTTGTTGCCTTCCTTGACGAGACGGCCTGCCGCGTCGTAGGCGTAACGCGTCGTCACGCCGTCGGTCGTGGACGAGACGAGCTGGTTCGCGTCGTCGAAGGTAAAGGTCGTCGTCTTTCCGTTGACCCGCTTCTTGAGCATGTTGCCCGCCTTGTCGTAGGCGTAGCGCTCGACCGCGTTGCCGTCCGCGTCCTTGACCGCGAGGAGCTGCCCCTTCTTGTCGTACACGTACGTCTGGCGGACGCCGTTCGCCGTGCGGGCAACGATCTGGCCAAACTTGGAGTATTCGTAAGTCACGGACGCATCGGGGTTCAGCTTTCCTCCGAGATGCTTGCCCGCGAGCTGGCCGTATTTCGTGTACTCGTAGTCGATGGGCGAGCCGTCGACGACCTGGCGCGCGAGGCGGCCCTTGGAGTCGTAGGTGTACGTCACCTTCGAGCCGAAGCCAGCAGCGGTCTCGGCGAGGCGTCCGAACCTGTCGTACGCGCGGTTCTCCTTAGAGACGACTTCGCCCTTGCGGTTCTTCGTGACGCGCGAGAGACGGTTGCCGTAGGCGTCATAGGTGTAGGATGTCGTGAGGCCATTCTCGCGCTTGGCGATGAGGCGACCGAAGTGGTCGTACTTGTAAATCTCCTCAGTCTTGCCGCGTGTGTGCTTTGCAAGGCGGTTCCACTTGTCGTACTCAAAACGCTCGATCTCGCCGTTGCCATAGTCGGCGTAGGTGAGCCTACCGAACTCGTCGTACTCGCTCGAGATGTGGCGGTCTTCGCTGCCGTTCCACTTGGAGACGACTTCCTTGACGAGACCGAGGTCATCGCGGACGTAGTCCGTGAGCTGACCCGCCGCGGTGGTGCGGGACTTGAGCCCGAAGCGGCCCCAGCCAAACCTGATCTCGTGTCCGTTCTCGTCGATTACCGAAGTACGTCTGCCAAGCGCATCGTATGAGTACGCGCATTCCGAGCCGTCGGGGAACTTCTCCTTGAGAACCTTGCCAAACGCGTCGCGCTCGAAAGACTTGGAAAGTCCGTCCTGGTCAGTGTAGGAAACCGGACGCCCCGCGCCGTCGTAGGAGACGTCGAGCGACGTCAGCGTCTCGCTTCCGTCGAGGCGTTCCATGCGGGTCACGAGCCCGGCATCATTGTATGCGTACTTCGTCACGATCCCGGTTGCGTCCGTAACACTTTCGGGCGCGTTAAAAATATTGTAGCAAATCTTTGTGATGTTGCCGAGGGGGTCTTTCACGGAAATGGGGAAGCCGGGCCTGCTGTAGGAAATCTCCGCCTTGCCGCGTCCGTCGTCCACGGACGTCACATTGCCCGCCTTGTCGCGGGAAATGCGCGTTGTAAGCGCCGCGGTGCCGTCCGCGTTCAGAAGCGAGACAGCGACTGGTTCGCGTCCTTTCGCGTATGAAAATGCAGCGACGGGCTCGACCGTCCGCTCTCCGCGCGCCCTGCGCGAAGCCCTCGCGAGGCGTCCGTCGGAATCGTACTCGAAGTCTCGGTCGTTGCCGAAGCGGTCACGGACTCGCGTCACGTTGCCGGACTTCGCGTCGTAGCGGTAGGAGACAAGATCCTCGCCCTTCCCGTCCACGATTTTCCTGACCTTGCCGAGATAAGCGACGTCGTAGCGCATGAAGTAGTAGATCGTAGCCTTCTTTCCTGTGAAATCGGAGACGGAGAACACGCCGTTTTCCCCGTCGTAGCTGTAGTGCGCCGTGCGGTTCGCCTTGTCGCGGAGCGAGACGCCTCCTTTGTAGGAGTATGAGAAATCGCCGTCGCCGGTAATGCGCGCCGTGCGGTCGATCTTCTCAAAGGAGATGCTCTCGCGCATCGCGCCCTGCGAGATGGACGCGAGATAGTTGCCGTTGTAGCCGAACTTCACGGCGTCGAGTGAGCCGCGCTTAACCGAGACGAGTTGAGGCCTGACCGGATGAGAGACCTTGCCGTCCTTCGTGCGAGGTAGAATCTCGAGCTTGCGGCTCTCGTAGGAAAGCGTCGTCGTCACGCCGCCGACCATGACCGACTTCGCGAGCGCGCCATCGTAGGCTATGGAGACGAACGCCGTTCCGCCCTGCGAAACCGCGGCAAGTCGTCCGCCGGTGTCGTAGGAGAAGTCCGCCGTGCGGCCCGTCGGTGCCACGATTTTTGCAAGTCGTCCCGACGAGTACGAGAACGTCCAGCCTATGAGGGACTTCTTTCCCTTGATAATCCAGTTGCCGTCCACCTCGGGGTTGCCAGTGGCGACGTCCGCCTCCCACTCGGAGTACGGCGCGAAGTAGCCGCGGCCCTTCTTCGCCTCTTCGACGACCTCGATCTTGACGGCGTCCTTCGGCGTCTTCTCGCTCTTCGGGAAGAACTTCACCTTCTCGCCCCACGGAGAGGTCCAGAGCATTCCGTCCTTGTCCCAGACGGCGGACGACTCGAGCTGCGGCGAGCGCCATGCGAAGCCGAACGCGCCCGTCTTCTCGGACGACGACTCGTAGACGAGCTCGATCGGCATCGTCAGCTCGGGGGACATGCGCGCGACGCCTATCGTGCGTTGCTCGACATAGCCGGTCTCGGTAAGCGAGGCGCGCCCAGCGAGGAGCGGACGGTTTGAGAAGTCGACGCGCTCGGCGGCGAATGTGAAAAGCCCCGCCATAACGACAAAGGCCAATGCGATTTTCTTGATGTGCTTACCTCATAATGTGCTTCATGTTGACGTTTCCTTATCTGCGTCCGAAGACGACGCAAAGTATACCACATTTTCCACGCAAATGAAGCCATTAAAACGCAGATTTTCCGCGAAGTATACGCAAACGTATACTTCAAGGCCGTTTTTCTTGCAAACGTATACTTCACGTATACTTGCGGGAGGCCGTATTCTGCTATACTCTCGTTGCCCGCACGGGAACAGTGGGCAGAAAGGAGGTCGTTGAAAAATGAAAAAACTAATCCTGATTGCATTAGCCGCAACGTGCACCTTAACACTCTGCGCGGCAAAAGAATACGAATGGCCACAGCTCCCCGAGGGGACTCTGCCCGACTCCGAGGTTTCGACAAATGTCACGCTCCATGTCAACATGTCGCGTCTCGACGAGTTCGCCCTGCGGATCATGGCGTCCAACTGCGTCTCGAACGAGGTTTTGGTCGCGATTGGGCACGACGCCGACGATGACGGCGACCTCTCCTTCGACGAGACGGCGTTCGTATTCGGCACTGACTGCGGCGTCCGCTACCTCGCCGACTATGCCGCCGGGCGCGTTTCAGACGAAGTCGGCGAGACGCTAAGCATCAGCAACCGCGACTTCGACCCGTCTTGGAATCTCGCCAAGATCGTGAAGCGCGGCGAAGGCGAGGTAGACGCGGCAGTGACCGAGATCATCGAGAACAAACGCTTTTCGATAAGAATAAGATAGGAGGCACGGCGATGACCTTCATAAACTGGAATCTAATCAGCGCATCTGCCGCATTCGCGTTCTACGGGATTCTCGCAGCGATGTTGCTGCGCAAGCCCCTCAAAGCGGCCTGTGCCCGCTTCATTGCAATGCCACACTTCTTGAAAGTCGCACTCGTGTGCTTTGCAATCGTTGCGACAGTGCAGGCGCAAAAACAGCAAAACGGAGGCAACGGCACACAAGGGCAACCGAACCCTCCGCGACTTGTCCCGCGGACGCTTCCGCAGACAGTGTCTGACGAGGAGATCGCGCAGGGCTACCGTTTCGCCTACGAGACAAACGACATCGCCCACAGCTTCACGATGCCAACCAACGCGTCATACGCCGGCAACGCACACATCCACGGAGCGGCTTCGAGCCTTGGGCGCAACTTCGTCGACTTCGGCGGATGGTCGTTCCTCTTCGGGCCGAGCGACACGCGCTATTCCTCCGCGTGGTGGTTCATAGACGGTCGCATCCGCTTCGCGCCGCACGACGCAGAGCGCGAAATTTCCACCGGCGTCTCCGGCGGCGTTCTCGCGATGCAGGGCCGAAGCCGCGTTTGGCACGGGCCATGCGACGGTGGCTACGCGATCTGCTGGGAAAACGTCTTTCTCGGCGGCGGCACAAACGCCGCGGCAAACTTGCAGATCGTGATGAGGGACAACGGATGGTTCGAGACGTGGTCAAACGAGGTTGGACGCGTCTACCAGCGCATCAACCCATACGACTGGGATGGCGACGGACTCGACAATGCGATCGATTCCGCACCGAAGACGTACGACGGCAACTGTTTCGGAACTGGAATCGACTGGCTCAATGCCAACTGCGGGGCAATCCTCTCCGCATCGCTCGACGCCGACGACGCAATGCGAATCGACTGGAACCCCAACTCCAACGAAAACGCCTACTACTGGCTCTCCTTCACCGCGACTCACGACAGCACACGCATCACGATTACATGCGACGGGCCAAGCAATCTCGGCGACATGGTTGTGATCGCGAACGAAGGCCAGACCTGCTCCGTGCCGCTTCTCATTGGAGCCGTCTACCGGGTGCAGTCGAATTGGCCAGTCGACGAGATATCGGCAAGCGACCCTGCGGCTACGATAAGACTGGCCGAGCCCATGCATCTGCTGCGCGGCGGAAACGCCGCGCCGCTCGGTCCCAGCGACGACTTCGAAGTCGAAAGGCCACTCGACTTCGAGCTTGCGGACGGCGAAGCCGGCGGACGACTCTTCACAGTGCCGGATGTCGGCGCTGACATTGATTCGGTAACTGGCAGCTGCTGCACCGTGTACGCGGACGGAAGCAACTACGTGTGGAGTTGCAACTGCTGCCACTGCTCGGGTTACTGGCAGTCCTGGCAGGTGGTCGCTCTCTGGGAAGGTTACAGAAAGCTCTTCTGGACGACGGCGCAGTGTCCGTGCCAGGCGGAGAACGCGCGCAATCCCGAGGCATGGTTCGCGCTGGCATGTCCGCCTGTGATCATAAAGGGCGGAAACAGCCACGTCGTCTCCGGATCGTTCGACCCGCCATGCGAGACGAACGCGACGATGTCGCTCGCCTGCATCGCCGGAGCAGAGAAGATAGAAGTCCTCGGCTCGGGCGACGACTGGCAGGAAATACGGGGCGTTGCGAAAAGCGGCTCTATTGGCGATGTCGCATTCGAGCTGACGCTCGCGATTGGCGAGGAGACATACTGCAAGACTCAGTCCCTCACCGTCGCCGAGGTCGTCAGGATGGATGTTGCATCCCCCGTACAGGGCGAGAGCGCTAATCCACCGCCCTTCCTCACCGGCGTCGACTATCCGTTCGCGGTCACCAACAGTCCGCTTCCCGACAAGCACCTTGTCGTGCCGTTCTGCAATGTGGCTACGCTCGGGGAAAACGGATTTGCGGTCGCGGACTTCTCCGTGAACATGAACCTCGTCCTTGAGCCATTGGGTGTCAACACATCTTCCATTACATGCCAATGGGAGGTCATCGAGGCACAGCCCCAGATGAGCGGACACCTCTCCCACGCAGGCGCGGCTACAGCACATTTCGTCAATCCAAAGCAAGGCGGAGTGTACCGATTCAGGGGACGCTGCGACGGCTCGCCGTGGACGCAGGCGAACATCGTGCTTCCGCTTTGCGGCGCGAGCATAGATGCCGTGTTTGACGCAGACATGTCCGTGGTTTCGGCAATCATGCAGACTCTGCGAGACACAAAGAGCTGGTACCAGAAACAAGACATGGACTTCGGGGACAAGTGGTTCTACGATCACAACGCCATGGACTACATCGGCAGGGTGGACAACGCATTGCGGCCCACGGTCTGGCGCTACAACCAGGTCAGCGACGACATCCTCAACGAATACTACAGGATGGGTGCCGTGGCAATGTTCCGCGACGTTCCTACTCCGGTTGCAAAGCTCGGCAACTTCATGGCAGGCTACGGGACGGAGGTGGTTGGCGTATGGCGAATACTCCGCTGGGCGTCCCAGTTCCTGCGGGGAATGGCCAACGACGCCACGGGCGACATGAGCTGGGATGCCGGCACGGACTTTGCCGACTCAGGCAGCGCCAATCTTGTCGAACTCACGACGACGCTTGCGACGAACATGTGGACGCAGGTTCGCGATGGAAGCGTGGAAAACAGCAAGGTGTTCGCGCTTTGGCCCAATCCGGCGAACGCCGACAACCATGTCGACGCACCGACGGCGGGCTTCGACCACAACCGTCAGTTTGCGTCCCCGGGCGTCGTCCGCAGAACCATTCCACAAAACCAGTACACGAAAGGAACAAACACAATGACAACCAAGACAACGATCATGGCCGCTTTAGCGGCGGGCGCCCTCACAGTCGGCGCGACACCAACCCAGAACACCTATCACGCCGTCACCAACGATTGGCGCAGCGGGGCGTACTCAAACGTCCTCGAACTCGCGCAGTCGCGGCTTGCGGCGAACACGAACGACATCGTCGCGGCGTACATCATGAAGGATTACGACATAATGTTCTCCGACTTCACGGCAATGTCAAACTCTCTCCAACGCCTCATACATGCCGGTTCGCTTGTCACGCTTCCCGTCTACGCAAGGAAATTCCCGCGATTGAGGCAAGGTTACGAGGATTTTCTCGAATTCGTCATCCCCGCCCATGACGACAACTTCAGGATTCAAGAGCAGCAACGCCCAATTCCGCCTGGGATGCCGATGAACAGCGAACACCTGCTCCAGCTCTTCTGGGAGAGCAACCTGTGGTAGCCAGATGTCCGACAGATGCGTGAAGACGCCCAGCATGCATTGCAACAGACGGGGAGCGGCGCAGCGGGCGGCGCCTAAAGCGCGCGCCAGAAGGCATCACCGGCGCGCGCCGTCGCGTAGGCGGCGTTCTGCAGGATGCGACGCGGCGAGGACGTGTTGAGCGCGACCGCGTCGAACCCGAGGCGGTACGCGTACTCCACGGCGGGCGCGGCGGGATCGAGCCCGTGCGCGCGGCAGAGCGCAAGGTAGCGGTCGCGGAAGGCGAACGCCGCCGCATCCGCCACCGGGTCGGCGCGGCGGTAGTCGATCATGTCGCCGCCCGTCAGGAAGCCGCCGTTGAACACCGCCGAATCGATCAGCGTCACGCCCGCCGCCTTCAGCTCGCGCACGAAGTCCAGCAGTTCCGGCGGATGCACGAGCAGCGTCGGCGCGCACGCGAACATCGCCCAGTCGAACGTCACGCCCGCGCGCCACAGCCGCTCGATCACGCGGCCGTCCTTCGCGCCGATGCCGACGCCCTTCACCGCGCCGCGCGCCTTCAGCTCGAACAGCGCCGCATACGCGCCGAGGATGTCGTCCATCGCGGCGTCCGCGCCCTTTGCGGCCAGATACTCGTCGGGATCGTGTACGCTCACGAGGTCGATCGGGTAGCCGCCCAGCAGCTCCTCCGCCTCGGCGTAGCAGCGCAGGATGCCGTCATGCGAAATGTCCTGCACGGCGTCCCATTCGAGCCCGGCCCACGCACCCGGCTCGAACGTCGGCTCCTCGCCCGGCGCGAGGCGGCGCGACCGCCGCCAGCCGAGCTTGACCGAGATCGCGAGGTCGCCCGGCCGCTTGCCGAGCGCGCGCAGCGCCTGGCCGATGCACGCGAGCGACAGGCCTGCGCCGTACTTCCCCGCCGAGTCGACGACGGGACGCGCGAACGCCTTGAACCATTCGGCGGCGATCGCGACCTTCGTCTCGAAGGGCACGACCTTGTAGAGGTTGCCGAGACAGCTCGTCCCGAAGATGATCGGTGTCAGTTGCATATGCCGGCCGCGCGCCGTGTCAGATGCGCTGCGCGCCGTCGACGAACACGGCCGACGGCTTCCAGCTGCGCGGATTGATGACGACGAGGTCGGCGGTGTAGCCCTTCTCGACCTTGCCGAGCGTGTCGCCCCAGCCCTGCTCGATCGCCTGGTTCCACGACGTCGTGCGCACGAGGTCCTTGAGCGGCAGGCCCGTGACGTCATGGACGTTCTTGAGGCCCATGCCCATCCAGAGCGTCGAGCCCGCGAGATTGCCGCCCTTGACGAGGCGCGCCTCGCCGTGCTCGAGCTTCACCTCCAGCCCGCCCATCGTGAACGCGTAGCCGTCCTTGCAGTGCGAGCAGCGCAGCGAATCGGTGATCATCTGCACGTGCGCGAGGTTGCGGCGCGTGAAGATGAGGCGGAGCATGTCGGGGCAGAGGTGGATCTTGTCGCAGATGACCTCGGTGTTGAGGTCCTCGATCAGAAAGCCCGCGCCGACCATGCCGATCTCGCGGTGGTGCAGCGGCGTCATCTGGTTGCAGAAGTGCGTCATGTGCCTGAGGCCGTTCCTGTAAGCCGGCATCAGGTCGGCGAGCTTCGCGCCCGTGTGGCCGCAGCTCGGCACGACGCCGATCTTGAAGCACTCCTTCGCGAACTTCGCGCCGCCCTCGGTCTCGACGGCGTAGGAGATCTGCCGGACCGGGAAGATCCTGGCGATCGCCTTCACCTCCGCGATGGCGGGCTTGCGCACGTACGCGGGGTTCTGCGCGCCGCAGCACTTGACGTTGATGAACGGGCCTTCGAGGTGGATGCCGGGCGTCTTCGCGTAGGGCATGCCGGCGTCGGCGTACGCCTTGAGGTTCCTCGCCGCCGTCTCCAGCTCCGCGTGCGAGACGGTGAGCGTCGTCGGCAGGAACGAGGTCACGCCCTCGGCGAGCTTGCCCTTGGCGATCTCGAAGATCGCCTGCGGATCGGCGTCGCAGAAGTCGTACGTGTTCGCGCCGTGCGTGTGCACGTCGATGAAGCCGGGCATGACGTACTGGCCCTTCACGTCGACGACGGTCGACGCGCCCTTCTCCGAAACGGGCTTCTTCGAAACCTGTTTGATCGTCTTGCCGTCGATCACGATCGTGGCGTTTTCGAGATCCACGTCCGGCGAAATGACGTGCGCGTTCTTGATGATCGTCTTTTCCATTTGTCTGTCCTTTTGTTGTGGAATGAAGGTTGGAAGGTTGGCCGAAATTATATCACATCCCGAAGGCGCGTGCAACTTCGCGGTCGTCGAAGGGATGCTTCACGCCCGCGATCTCCTGCGTCGTCTCGTGGCCCTTGCCCGCGATGATCACGACGTCGCCCGCCGCCGCGTCCGCGAGCGCGCGCCCGATCGCCCGCCGCC
>JAFUEM010000329.1 GCA_017463935.1 Kiritimatiellia bacterium | reverse complement strand
GTCGACGAGCGCGTGCGCGAGCGCCGCCGCCTCTTCGCGCGTCTTCATGAACGCACCCGCGCCGCACTTGACGTCAAAGACGAGCGCGCGCGCGCCCTCCGCGAGCTTCTTCGAGAGGATCGACGCGACGATGAGCGGGATCGACGCGACCGTGCCCGTCACGTCCCGGAGCGCATAGAGCCTGCGGTCGGCCGGCGTGATCTCGTCGGTCTGCACCGTCATCGACACGCCGACATCGCCGACGACCTTCTGGAACGCATCGAGCGCGAGCGACGCGCAGTAGCCGGGGATCGTCTCGAGCTTGTCCGCCGTGCCGCCCGTCAGGCCCAGCCCGCGCCCCGTCAGCGACGGCACCGCCGTGCCGCAGGCCGCCGCGAGCGGCTGCACGACGAGCGAGAGCTTGTCGCCGACACCGCCCGTCGAATGCTTGTCCGCCGTCGCCATCGGCCAGTCGAGGCAGCGCCCCGACTCCTTCATCGCCGCCGTGAGATCGGCCGTCTCGCGCGCGGTCATGCCGCGGCAGCAGATCGCCATCGCGAGCGCGCTCATCTGGTAGTCGGGAATCTCGCCGCGCGTGAAGCCCGTGATGAAATCGCGGATCTCCGCGGTACCGAGCGCGTGACCTTCGCGCTTCTTGTCCAGGATCAGTTTCGCAATCATGGCTTCAGTATATCAAATTTCCGCACGGCGTCCATCGCCTTTTTGTACATCGCCTCGAGCGCGGCAAGGCACTTCGTCTCGCCGCGCCAGAACGGCACGGGACCGAGCCGCTTCAGGATCGGGATTTCAGTCTTCATCGCACAGCTCCTCCAGCGAGATGCCCCTGAGCTCCAGCAAGGCCGACGGCCGCCACGCGATCTCCTCGCCCAGGATGAGCAGCACCGCGCTCGAATGTTTGCACGGGTTCGCGTAGTCGGGGCAGCTACAGCGCGTCGTCACGTCGTACGTGCGCGGCGCGAGCTTGCCGCCCGGGAAGAGGTCGCACCCCTCCGCGCGGAAGATCTGCTCCACCTCCAGCGGCAGGTCGTCGACAAGGAGCCGCGCCACAAGCATCGGCTCCGCCTTCAGCCGCGCGACGATCCGCGCGCGCGCGGCCGCATCCGGCTCGCGGAAGTCGATCGTCACCGTGTAGGGTTCCGGGCGGCTGCCGACGACCGTCGCCGCGACGTGCGGGCCGACGAGCTTCATGTCCGTGATCTGTCCCGACAGCGCGTAGTTCTTGCCGCGCCCGAGCCGCGCGCCCAGCTCCATGCGTTCGATGGCCGCGAGCCACCGGCGCGCCCACCAGCTGCGGCCGCCGCCCGTGCGCGACTCCTGCGCACGGATGCCCGCCGCCGCGCGCGGGATGCGGACGGGATACTTCTTCTTGCTCACGGCGCCACCTCGTCGGCGTTTCGTTCAAGCCGGGCGATCAGCTCCTCGAGCCCGATCCCGCGCACCTCCGCCAGCTTCGCCGCCACCTCGTCAACGCGCGGTGCCGCGGCCGCCTCCGTCGCATCGCTTTCGACGAGCAGCCGCTCCGCCGGCACCTTCTTCACCATCGCCCGGTAGTTGACCGCGTGATCGTTCAGGATCGCCGGGCCGACCGAGACGAAGCCGCCCAGCGCAACGATGTCCGGCAGCAGCCCGTCCGAGCGCGAAAAGCCGTGGAAGACGAACGCCGGAATCCGCCCCGCGAACGGCCGGCACGATTTCACGACCTCGCCCCAGCACTTCGCGCCGTGGAGCTGCACGGGCCGCCGGAACTCCGCCGCCACCGCGAGCTGCGCATCAAAAGCGCCGCGCATCGCCTCGGAAATCGTCTTCGACCGGAGCCGGTCCAACCCGATCTCCCCCACCCCCAACGTGGGGACAGACCCCAATCGCATTCGCAATTTCTGAATGAATTCGTCGAAATTTGGCACGTTTTCGACATCCCACGGGTGGCAGCCGTCAAACACGACGTCCTGCGCGCCCGCCGCGCCCATCCGTGGGGCGCAGAGGAAATGGCGCGTCTCGCCGCGCGCAACATGGCAATGTGCATCTGTCATTTCACCGTTCCGTGATTCGCCGTCATGTTCTCGCCGAGAAGCGCGAGCTTCGGGTCGCTCGCCGCGTAATCCTGAATCCAGCCGTTCTCGAACCCGAAGTCGGCGGCGGCCTCCGTCACGCTTTCGTATTCCTCTTCCGTCACCGGCCGATCGAGCGGCGGGCAGTCGAGCGCGCGGTAGGCGGGCGTGTACTGCGCCATCACCGACACGGGCACCTCGTTCGACACTTCGCTCGCGAGCCACGCCAGGTTCTCAATCGCCTCGTCCGCCAGCCCCGGCAGGACGAGGATGCGCACGATCAGCTTCGCGTGCGCCGCCGCCCACTTGACGGCCGCGCGCGCCGCGTCCACGTAGTCGGGCGCGCCTGAATAGACCGCGGCACTTCTGCCGCGCGCGTACCGCAGGTCGAAAAGCGCCCAGTCGCAGAGGTCGCGGTATTCCTCCAGCGTCTCGACGCGCTCGTAGCCCGACGAGTTCCAGACGAACGGCAGGCGGATGCCCTCGTCCAGCAGCGGCCGGACGGCGGCGCGGATGAACGGCAGGTAGGGCGTGGGCGAAACGAGGTTCCAGTTCTCGACGCGGTCTTTGACGGCGAGCTCGCGGAAAATCGCCGTCAGTTCCGCGACCGTCTTGTCCTCGCCCGCGCCCTTCCACGACCACGGCGAATTCTGGCAGTAGAGGCACTTCATCGTGCAGCGCGAAAAGAAGACGCAGCCGCTGCCGCGCGTGCCGGTGAGCGGCGGCTCCTCGCCGAAGTGCGGCCCCCAGCGAAAGACGCGCGGCACGTCCCCCGCGCCGCAGAAGCCGGGCCGCCGGCCGCACCGTCGTGGACAGAGCGCACAGTTCATGGCGTCGGCGCCGCCGCCGGGCGCTGGAATTTCGGGTTGCTGCCGGCGATGACGAGCGCGACTTCGCCCTTCACCTTCGCGTCCTTGAACTGGCGGGCGAGGTCGCCCAGATAGCCGCGCACGACGCGCTCGTGCAGCTTGGTGAGCTCGATGCAGACGGCGGCTTCGCGGTCGCCGAGCGCGTCGAACGCCGCGGCGAGCGTCGCGCCGATCCGGAACGGCGACTCGTAGCAGATGAGCGTATGCTCCCTGTCCGCGTCTTCCGCGAACCAGTTGCGCAGCGCGCCCGGCCCGCGCGGCGGGAAGCCGCGGAACGTGAAGCTGCTCGTCGGCAGACCGCTCATCAGCAGGGCGACGTTGACGGCGCTCGCGCCGGGGATGACCTCGTAGGGCGCGTCCGCCTGCGCGCACGCGCGGATCAGCCGATAGCCGGGATCGGAAATGCCGGGATAGCCGCCGTCGGAGCACAGCACCACCTCGCGCCCCGCCTGCACGTCGGCGACGATCTTCTCCGTCAGCCGCTCCTCGTTGCCCTGGCGGTACGACACCATCTCCGGTCGCGGAATCTCGAAATGCGCCAGGAGCTGCCACGTGCGGCGCGTGTCCTCGCACGCGATCAGCGCGGCCGCCTTGAACGCCGCGACCGCGCGCGGCGAGAGGTCTCCGAGATTTCCAATGGGCGTGGCGACGACGTGCAGCATATTCCTCCCGCGACTTACTTGAGTTCCTCGAGAATGGCGAGCGCCAGGCGTCCGGCGGCGAGCAGCGACGCGGCGGAAATCTTGTCCATCGTATCCTGCGGCGTGTGCCAGTAGTCGTTCAGCCCCGGCCGGCTCCCATAGTCGAAATCGATCAGCTCGACGGCGGGAAAGCCCGCCTGCAGAAATGCCTGATGGTCGTCCTTGACGCAATCGTCGGTGGCGACCACCTTGTCCGCCAGCCCCGCCTTGCGCGCGGCCGTCCGCGTCACCTTGCGCAGCTGCGGCGTGGCGTTGCGCGGCAGGATGATCGTGAGTTCCCGGTCGCCCAGCATGTCGAGGCAGACGACCGCCTTGACCGTCCGGCCCGACGCGGCCAGCCGCTCGGCCGCGCGCCGCGCACCCCAGAAGCCGTCGTCCGCCGCGTAGCGCTCGAAGCACTCCTCGCCGTCCGTCCAGACGAGCAGCACGTTGAACGGCAGCTGGCGGCGGTGGCGCGCCAGCACGCCCGTCAGCGCAACCAGCAGCCCCGACGTGCTCGCACCGTCGTTCGCACCCGGACAGTCGACGCCGGACTTCGTGTCGTAGTGCGACAGATAGACGACCCACGGCAGATCGTCCGACGCGACGACGGTACATTCAAGATTGGTGAATCCCTTCGTCCCGCGGGGCGTCGCCGCCGTGAAGCGGTCGCGGCGCACGTCGCCGCCCGCCGCGCTCGCACGGTCCATGAGATACGTCGCGGCCGCGAAGCCGCCCGCCGTTCCGGCGTCGCGCGGCGTATGGTCGGCGACAAGCCCTGCGGCGGTCGCGAACGCCACGTCGGCATCCGCCTCGCTGAAAACCAGCGTCGCCGCGAGGAGTGCCGCGAGCATCCTCGCCCCTCCTATTCGACCTCGACGCCGATCATCCGGAGAACCCGGTCGAGCTCGTCGTTGTCGAAGAAATCGATCTCCAGCACGCCCTTGGTGTGCTTGCCGTTCGCGTGCTGCACGCCGCTCGTCAGACGGACCGCGCAGCCGAGGTACTTCTTCAGCCGGTCGGTCAGGTTGCGCACGTACCCGTCGGGCAGATCCGGCGTGCCGCGCGACCGTTCGACGACGGGCGCGGTCAGGCGCGCGACCTTCTTCTCGAGCGCGCGCACCGACAGCTGGCTGTTCACCGACTCGCGCGCCAGCAGGATGCGCTCCTTCTCGTCGTCCACCGACAGGAGCACCTTCGCGTGGCCGACCGACAGGAGCTTGTTCTCCAGAAGCGCCTTGACTTCGTCCGGCAGTTCCAGGAGGCGCACCGCGTTCGCAACCGTCGCGCGGCCCTTGCCCACGCGCTCGGCGACGTCCGCCTGCGTCAGGTTGAACTTCTCCTGGAGCGTGCGGTAGCTGACGGCCTCCTCGATCGGGTTGAGGTCCTCGCGCTGGAGGTTCTCGGTCGTCGTCATCGCGGCAGCGGTCAGGTCGTCGACCTGGCGCACCGTCACCGGAATCTTGGTCCAGCCCGCGAGCTGCGCGGCCCTGAGGCGCCGTTCGCCCGCAATGAGCTCCCAGCGGCCCGCCGCGTTCTTGCGCACGGTCGGCGGCTGGACGAGCCCGTTGTTCTTCAGCGAATCGGCGAGCTCCTGGAGCTCCTCGCTGCGAAAATCGCGGCGCGGCTGGTAGGGGCTGCGCTCGATGTCGGCGATCTTCAGCTCCAGCGGAACCGGCGCGGCGGGCGCGAGCGCCGGCACGGCGGGCGCCGGCCGCGGCAGAACCGCCGCGTTCGGCTCCGGCGGCTTCGCGGACGAGAGCAACCCGTCGAGACCGCGTCCGAGACCGTGCCGCTTTTCAACGCGCGCGGGAGCCTTGGGGGCTCCCGTCGCCTTTGTCGCCTTCTTGAGGAAGGGATTGGGTTTCTGTGCCATTGCGCCGATCAGAAATAGCCGTTCACGATCGGCAGCACCTTGACCACGTTGGAACGGATGATGTTGATGAATCCGATCTGGAAGCCGGCTTCGCAGTTCTCGGCGAAGTTGACGAGGCCGATCTGCGCGCCGCGCAGGTTCTCGGTCATGTTGAAGGCCAGCGAGACCTGAAGGCCGTGCATCTCGCGCGACAGGTTGCAGCCGAGCGCCGCCATGATGCCGTGGCTCTCGACTTCGCTGACGTTGGCGAGACCCGCCAAGGCCACGCCGTACAGGCTCTTCTGCACGCCGCCGAGGAAGCCCATCTGCAGACCGTAGAAGTCGCCGAGCACGAGGCTGCCGAGGCCGGCGTCAAAGCCGTAGACGTTGCCGTAGGTCACGTTCGGGCCGATCGTCGCGCGCAGGCCGTAGGCGTCGGCGCGGTTGATGTTGGCCAGCGCGCCGATCTGCGCGCCGCGCATCTCGTTGCGCACGTACGTGACACAGCCGAGATCGAGACCGTACATCTTGGGCGCGTCGGAGTAGAAGAGGTTGAGATCGAGACCGAAGACGTCCCAGCGGTTGATGCCCCACGGCAGCTGGACGGGCGTCGCGAGACCGATGGCGACCGGCGTCCAGCCGATCGGACCTTCCTCGGAGTAGGTTTCGTCTTCGACTGCGAACGCAGGCGCAACCGCCGCGAGGGCGAGCGCCGCGAGACCGAACTTGAGCGTTTTCTTCATTTGTCGTTTCTCCTTTATGCGGATTAAATAAGTGGGAATAGTTTATAATTTATCGTGGGTGGAAGTCAAGCCCCGCTCGTACTTTGCCTTGCCGCGCAGGAACAGCCAGCCGGTGAGCGGCACCGTCAGGATGTAGAGCGCGCCGCAGATGCCGAGCGTCAGCCAGATGTCGCAGACGAGGAGCCCGATGAGGAAGAGCGCGACCGCGACGAAGAGCTGCATCTGCCCCCTGCTCGTGAAGTGGATCGCCTTGAGCGAGATCGTCGGCAGGCGCGAGGCCATCAGCGCGCCGACGAAGATGAGCGTCGCCATGCCGAACCACGGGTTCTGGAACGCATCCGCGAGCGCGGGATACTTGCTGCGCGCATCGAGCGCGATCGCGAGAATCGCGGGCGTCAGCACCATCCAGCAGCCGCCGGGCGCGGGCACGCCGGTGAAGAAATGCTTCCAGTACGGCGCGGGCGTCGCCTCCAGCATCGTGTTGAAGCGCGCCAGGCGGAAGCAGTCGCACATCGCGTAGAAGAGCGCGCAGCTCAGCACGAGGCGCACCGTCTTCGGGTCGCAGCCCGCGTGCGTCGGCCCGCCCGTCAGCCAGAAGTACATGAACATCGCCGGCGCGACGCCGAAGTTCACGAAGTCCGCGAGCGAATCGAGCTCCGCGCCGAGCTTGGAGCTGGCCTTCAGGAGGCGCGCGATGCGCCCGTCCATGCCGTCGCAGACGCACGCGACGAGCAGCGCCACCATCGCATGCACGAAGCGCCCTTCGCTCGAGAACGAAATCGAGGTGATGCCCGCGCACGCGGCGAGCGCCGTCACGAGGTTGGGGAAGACGGCCCTGAGCGGAATCTGGTCGGGGCGCACCTCGCGGTTCTTGCGCCGGCGGCCGCGGAAGCGGAACCTACTCATTGCCGTCGTTGCGCGGCTGCGCGGTCCTGGGGGCGTTCTTGCGCGGCGGCCCGATCAGCGCGCCGTGCACGCGGCCGAGCGTCTTCGGCGCCTGCTCGATGAAGCACTCGCTCGCCAGCTCCTCAAGCACGCGGTTGATGACGTCCTCGCCCAGCTCGCGGTGGGCGTTCTCGCGGCCGCGGAACTGGAGCGTGAGCTTCACCTTGCAGCCGTCGGCGAGGAAGCCGCGAATCTGGCTGAGCTTGTAGTTGAAATCGTTGGTGTCGGTGCCGGGATGGAACTTGACCTCCTTCACCTTCTGCACCTTCTGGGCCTTGCGCTGCTGCTTGGCCTTGATCGACTCCTCGTACTTGAACTTGCCGTAGTCGATGATCTTGCAGACCGGCGGCACGGCGTTGGGGTTGACCTCGACCAGGTCGAGGCCGCGGTCCTCCGCCATCCGCTGCGCGTCGCGCGTCGCCATGACGCCGAGCATGTTGCCGAACGAGTCAAGAACGCGAACCTGCGGCACGCGAATCTTGTAGTTGACGCGAGTGAACTGTACGATAACACACCTCCAACTTGGCGGAGAGAGGGGGATTCGAACCCCCGGTACGGGTTAACCCCGTACGACGATTTAGCAAACCGCTGCCTTCAGCCACTCAGCCATCTCTCCAAATCGTAGACGGCGCGTAGTATATCATATCCGCACATCGCCGTCAACGAAGACCGTTGAAAGTTTGAGCGATTTCTTCAGCTCGCGCATCAGCGCCCTGACGCCGAACGTCTCCGTCGCGTAATGGCCCGCGCAGACCATCGGCTGGCCGACGTTCGCCGCCGCGATCTTCTCGCCCCAGTTCGCCTCGCCCGTCACGTAAAGGTCGCAGCCGAGCCGCCGCGCCTCCTCCGCGAATTCGCCCGCGCCGCCCGAGCACACGCCGATCTTCTTTCCGTGCGCGTTGAAGCCCGTCACGCCGATGACGTTGCCGTGGTAGGAGAAAGCCGGCTTCACGCGCGTCAGCTTCAGGTAGCGCGCGAGCTCCCAGTTGTTGCCGCAGCGTTTGTTCGCGTCGAGCGGCAGGTGGTAGCCCGCCACCGCGAGGTTCGCGTCCATCGCCGCCTTGACGACGCGGTACGCGCCGCCCGTCAGCCGGCGGATGCCGCCGCCCCAGCTCACGCCGTGGTGCACGACGAGCAGCTCGGCGCCCGCCGCCGCCGCCGCGCGCACGCTCGCGAGGCTCGCGTCCACCGCGAAGGCGACCTTCTTCACATCGTCGCCCGTGCGCGCGATCTGCAGGCCGTTGTTGGAGACGTCATCAAACGTGCCGACCGCCAGCAGGCGGTCGATCCACGCGAGTAGGTGGTCGATTTTCATGTGGCCCTTCCTCCTTTTCCCCTGAAGCGGCGCGCGGCGAATAAGCCGGATTCTGTTCATCCCCTTGCGGGAACTCCGATCATTCATCTGAGCAATCAACCCGGGATCTCAAGGCATCCGCGAAGGACGCCGCCGGACGGGCCGCCCGTCGATCCCCTATTTGATCTTGCTCCGAGGAGGGTTTACCCTGCGCGCGTCGTTTCAGCCGCGCCGGTGGTCTCTTACACCGCCGTTTCACCATTTCGCGCGGACGCACTTGCTCGCTTCGCGCGCTTTCGCGCACTCCGTTCGCTCGTTCGCCTGTACGTTGTCTGTTTTCTGTGGCACTTTCCATCGCGCGGGATTGCCCCGCGCCTTCCGTCCTTGACGGACGGATCCTCCGCCCTGTGGAGTCCGGACTTTCCTCTGCCGTGCGGCAGCGACCGGTCACACGCGCGTCGCTTCAGGAGAAATTTCAAGGATCAACGATAGAGGACGCGGCCGCACATCGTGCACGCGACGATGCGCTGCGGCTTGCCCTCTTCCCCGTTCTTCGCGTTCGCGTCGGCCATCTGCGCGACGCTCGGCGGCTGGACGAGGTGGCAGCCGTCGCACACGCCCTCGTGGGTCAGCGGAACGACGACCGGCCAGCGCTTCGTGCGCAGGCGCTCGTAATAAAGCATGAACTGCGGATTGTCGACCGCGCGGGCGCGCTCGGCGCGCTCCGCCTGGCAGGACGCCAGTTCCTCCTTCACGGCCGCGATGCGCTCGTCGATCTCTGCGCAGAAGGCGTCCACACCGCCCTTCTCCTCGTCGAACTTCGCCTGCGCGTCGACGACGCGCTGATCGGCGGAGGGGATGTCGTCCATCGCCGCAATCTGGTTGTTCTCGGTCGTCTCGAGGTCGTGACTCACCAGATCGATCTGCACCGCGTACTGCTGGTACTCGCGGTTGTTCTTCAGACCCGCCTGGGTCGTCTTCAGCTGCTGGATCTTGTCCTTGAGCGCCTGCGCGTCGGCCTCGAACCCCTTCACGCGCCCGCGGGCGTAGTCCTGGCCCGCCTTGGCGGCCTGCAGATCGGCGCTGACACCGGAGAGACGCGCGGTTTCAAGGGCTTTGCGGCGGGGAAGATCCTTCAGTTCGAGCTCCAGCTCGCGAATCCGACCATCGACTTCCTGTAGATCGATCAACGCCTGTATTACCGCCACAATCGTGTTCCTTTCTGGGGCAGGAGACGGGACTCGAACCCGCAACCCACAGAATCACAATCTGTTGATCTAACCAATTGATCTACTCCCGCCATTTTGGAGCCAGGTAAGGGACTCGAACCCCCGACCTGCTCATTACGAATGAGCCGCACTACCAACTGTGCTAACCTGGCCTGTGATTTGGTGAAGTAGTATATCAAAAGGACGCCGCCCGCGTCAACGGCGAATTTACATTTTTTACGTTTCCCTAGACTGTGCGCCCGACGAGCCGTTCGGCGAGCGCCGTCAGGAACGACGTGTCGCCGGGCAGCCCCGCCAGCGCGGCGCGTGCCGCATCGGTGGTCTGCCGGACGAGCGCCTCGGTCTGCGCGCGCGGGAACGGCGAATCGCCGTCGAGCAAGTCGTCCTCGTACTGGAACGCGAGGCCGAGGTTGCAGGCATAGTCCTTCAGCTGCGCGACCTGCTCTTCCGTCGCGCCCGCCGCATACGCGCCCATCGCCGCCGCCGCGATAAAGAGATCGGCGGTTTTGTGGCGGTAGACGAATTCGACCAGTTCCTTGGGCAAGGGTGCGGGGGCGTTCGGCAGGGAAGAAGATTCGGCGGCGCACAGTGTTCCGGAGCCATCGGCGAAGGAACGCGAAGTCGCCGCCGCGCCGCTTCCGCCCTCTCGCTTCAAATCCTCCACCTGGCCCTGCACGACGCCGACACCGGCCGCCGCCAGTTCCGCGACGACCGCGCCCGCGTTGCGCGGCGTCTTGGCCGCGCTCGCGAACGC
>JAFUEM010000040.1 GCA_017463935.1 Kiritimatiellia bacterium | reverse complement strand
GAACTCGTCGACGAGCCGCCGTGTCCCGGCCTTGTCCGGGGCGTTGCCGTTCCACGACCGCCATTGACGGTCCAGGTCGAGGCGCAGCGCAACGATGCGCGGAAGCAGGTAGGAGTCGATGCGACGGGCGATCTGCCCCAGCATTGACACGGCGTCCTCGAAATACACCCTGGCCTTGCCGCCGCGCCTGAGCATCAGGGCAGACGCCACCGCCTCCATCGTGACGCCGCGCCTCAACATGGACGAAAACGAAACGAATCTGTCGGAGCCCTTGCCCTCTAGCCGATAGACGACATGCTCAAGCAGCCCTTCCACCCGCAGGCGTTCGTCCGCGCTGACCCTTTTTACCCCATTGAGATGTCCACGCTTTGGTTGCAGAGGAAAAGACGCCCTGGCGGGAGAGAGAGAAAAACCCGCCAGGGCGCCAAAAAACGGTTAGCGCGCCACTTTGTAGTAGAGCACGTTGCCGCTCTCGAAATTGAGCGGAATCGTCACTTGGTTGCCGGAACCCGTCTTCGTGGCGGTAGCGTTATTGGCTTCGTTGTCGCACCCTGGCGTAGCCCCGTATTTGACGGTGTAGGAGCCCGCCGGCCAGTCGCCTGGGAACGTAAGCGTAAGGCTGCTGCCATTGAACGACGCCTTCTCAATGGCAAATGTCGCACCTGCCACTGGCGCGACACCGGCCGCATACGCCTGCGCAACCGTGAGAGAAGAACCGCCACCAACCTTCTCGCTTGCACTGCTCTTACTGTATTTCGACATATACGCAGCGGGGAGGCCATCGGTCGTAGCGGCACTCCCGCTCGAATCCACCTGCGCGTAGGGTTCGAAGGTGCCGCTCTTCGCCACGAAGTCGTCGATGGCGGTCGTGCCAATGACATTGACGTTTGTAACTCCGGCGGACTGCAATTGCGGCGCGTTTGCGAGGTAGTATGTCGAAGCGGTCAGGACGCCGTTCGTCGCCACGACAAGGCTGCTGTTACTGTAGTCCACCGCGATTGTAAGCCGCAGCCACTCATCCTCTGCAAAATTACCAAGCGTGACGGAAGTCGCGCTTTCATCGCTCCTTTCCTTGCAATAGAGTTTCAGGTCGCCATTCTTATCGGAATAGATGGCGAACTGGGGATTGCTGGAGTTGTAGCCGTTCGGCGTTTTATCAGGTCTAGCGACCTTGACCATCATATCGAACACATTTGCGCTCGAGACGCCGGACGTGTCGCGTGTCACCGTGCCGGAGACGGAGAGGACCTTCGCGTGCGTTGCAGCGGTTGTCGGATAGCCGTAGCCCGTCGGCGCGGTTGTCTCTGCTGTCTCCAGCTCGCCGTCGCCCGTCCAAGAGTCCATTGTCGATTCAAACGTATCGACGATGGGTGTAGCGAATGAAGCGGCCGCGACTGACACAACCGCTGCAACCATGGTGGCTATGTTTTTCATTTGTATTCTCCTTCTCTGTTTTCAGTTTCAAATCTATTTCGACGCCAGGCGGCGTGGGCGCCGCCCCCAGAAATTTGTGCGGAAGCTCCACTTCGATTCATCGAGTATCGAGTGCCGCATCATTCGATCGTCGCCTTGAAGAAGACGGGCGGGGTGTCGCCTTTGAGCGGGATTTCGGCCGTGGCCGTCTCGCCCGCGCTGAAGTCGTCGTCCGACAGCGTCACGTCCACGAGCGGCGCGAGATCCGGGCACGCAAACGCCTCGACGGTCGCCGCGCCTGAGCATCAGGGTAGCCGCCACCGTCTCCATCGTGACGCCGCGCCTCAACATGGACGAAAACGAAACGAATCTGTCGGGGCCCTTGCCCTCTAGCCGATAGACGACATGCACAAGCAGCCCTTCCACCCGCAGGCGTTCGTCCGCGCTCAGCCGTCCGCGCCCCGGACTACGGCAGGGCCAGTCCCCTCGCTTTCCACGTTTTGTCACCATGTTTTCAACGTGATGCGCACCGCATTTGCCGTCGTCGAGTCGGGTCCGACAAAGACCGTAAAGTCGCCCGGTTCGACGACACGCTTCAAGTCCGCGTCGTAGAGCGCAAACGCCTCGGACGGCAAGGCGAACGTCACCGTCTTCGTCTCGCCCGGCGCCAACCAGACGGACGTAAATTCCCTGAGCTCGCGTTCGCGCTCCTCCGCCTGCACCCATGCCGTCCCGGCTTGAGTAGCCATGCATGGCAAAAGCGCCGCAAACGTTAAAAGGACCTTTATCATCATTTTTCCCCTTTCTTAGTATTTCGTATGGGTCCGAGCCCCCGTCATCCACTTGGCGGTGTCGGTTTCGCCGGATATCTTCAAGGGCTCCATTAACGCTACTTCATGCGGCCTGTGTACGCATCGACACCCTCCGAATCGACAGCCGACTCGAAAAACTTCTCGGACGCATCGTCCCTGGCCTTGTCCCACGGCGGATGAGGATCCCCGCAGAGCTGGACGGCCCAAAGCTTGAGTTCGCGCTTGTGCCAGTTGACCATGCAGTTGGTGCCCCATGCGCCACCATGTCCGAACCATTGGTCCTCGCCATCGACCTCGGGAGCGGAAAGCCCAAGCGAGTAGCCGCCAAGCCCCTTCGGACGCGTGGAGACCGCGAGGATCGACTTTACCGTCTCTTCCTTGAGGATGCGCGCGCCGTTGTCGCCGACGCCTAGATTCATCAGCATCTTGTAGAACTTGTACTGGTCGTTCGCCGTCGTCCAAAGCCCCGCGCCCGCCGATGCGAAGACGTGGCCGTCGTTGTAAGGACGCTGCTGCCAGTCGTGCTGGAGGCGCCAAGTCGCGGGGGCGTTCTTATGACAATCGTACATCTCGATCTGGTTCTTGAGCTGCCCGTCGGTCGGCCAGAACCAGGTGCTCTTCATGCCGAGAGGATCGAGAACCTCTTTCTTGAGATAGTCCTCCCACTTCATGCCGGTCACGACCTCGACGACCGCGGCGCCGATATCGATGCCCGTGTTCGAGTACTGCACCTTAGTGCCGGGCTCGAAGAGAAGCGGTGAAGCGGCGGCGATCGCCGCCGTCTGCCTGAGAGGCGCGCCGCCGGACCAGCCGCCGCCCTTGATGTTGCCCTGCTTAGCGCAGATCTCGAACGGAAAGCCGCCCGTGTGGTTGAGGCACATGCGCACGGTGAGGACGTTCGCCGCCTTGACGAGCGTCTTGACTCCGTTTGTCTCCCCGCCGTCCACCCAGAGCGTCGCGAATTCCGGGAGATACTTGGATACGGGGTCGTCGAGGTCGAGTTTTCCTTCTTCGACGAGTTTCGCGACCGTCACCCCGCAGAAGCCCTTCGTCTGCGAGCACTGCATGTACACGTCGTCCGCAGTGATCTTCCTCTTCGCGGCGACGTCCGCATAGCCGACGCATGCGACTTCGGTAACGCCGTCCTTGTAGAGCATGCTTACCGCGCCCGGAAGCTCCCCGCTTTCGACGTATGGTGCGAGCGCGTCCGCGACGTATGTCGTTCCAGATTCTCTGATCCCGTTACTGGGGTGCGTGCAACAGCCAGCCATCGCAATTGCAACGGCAATTCCGATCATGAGTCTTTTCATTTCTTCTCTTCCTTTCTGGTTTGGTATATCCTTTGCCATTCAATTGCTTTTATCGCCGCCGAACCCATGCCGCGTTGCGTCCGGCGACGCAAATGGAGCCAAGGCGGAATTCCTGCGGCTCGCCGTCGGCGAAGACGGGACGTATCTCCAAGGTGTGTTCCGCGTCGGCGTCGAAGGTGTCGCCGATTTTCCAGACAAGATAGGCGGTCGGCGCGAAAATCCGTCCGAAATCTGCGGTGTCGCGCTCGGCGACGCGCTTCCCGTCCACGAACACCTCGCACCTGGGACTCCATTCCGCCGACTCTCCGTAGAGCAGCAGCACCTCGCCACGGAACTTCGCCCGCAGCGGCTCGACGACGCCGGGAACAGGTTCGCGCTTGCACGTCTTTGGATTGAACACGCAGTTGGCCGCCACCGCAAGGCCGTCCTGCCAGCGCGAGCACAGGAAATCGAATGTCCCCGCCCGCACGTAGCACACATCATTGTGCCATCCCTTGGGCAGGTCCTTCCATCCCACGACGTTCTCGCGGACGACATGGCGGTATTTCGGCGCGAAAAGCCATTCATCCGGCATCGTCGGCGACTTGTCCGATGGCTTTACGAATATCTGGTCCCAGATGATGTCGGCATAGACGGAATAGCCGTAGTCGTGCGGATGCGTTGTATCCCCAAGGAGCGCGGGCCATGCAGGCCACATTCGGTCGAGGTCAGCCTCTCCGGCCGCGTGGCGGCGGCGCATCTCGCCAAGAACGTCGGCGCAGACAAGACCGTATGCCGCGCCTGTGCGCTTCTGTTCGTCCCAGCGGACGAGCTTCGACGCGTCCGGCTCCTCTATCGTGCCGCGCGTCGGCAGCATCACCTGCACGGGGACGCATCCCGGCAGGCGCTCCATGAGATGACGGACAATGCCCTCGTAAGAGCAAGAACTGTCGTCGCCGGCCTTGCGTTCGCCGTCGTTCACGAGACAATCGACGAAAACGATGTCCGGCTTGCAGGATATCACGTCGCGTTCGAGGCGGAATATGCCAAGCCCCGAACCGGTTCCGCCGATCGCCGCATCGACGAACTTGAAGTGCGCATCCGGATAGCGCTCCTCAAGCCTGCGCCCGACCAACGCCCGCCATGATGCCTTGTTTGGATCCGTCGCATTCGCACCCCACGAAAACGAGCCGCCGAGGAACGCAACCGTCAGCCGGTCGCCCTTCTTCGCCCTCTCGCAGAACGACGCAACCGAATTGGCATTTGCGGACAGGCTCAGCACCGCCGCAAGTATTGTTCCGCACAGTATTCTCATTTTGAATTCCCTCCTCAAGCGAAATGCTCGTTCTGCCATCTATTTCAACTTTCACTTACGTTATTTTCCAAATCTTGCGGTTTTACATTCAAAATCTAAACTGTCAAAGAGGTTTATCCCCACCATTTACCCACAATCTACTTCCACAATTACCAGACATCACCACACGTTGGCTGCGTTTTCGGTATCGACCTCAGACGCGCGGACGAGCGGCCGCGGCAATCCTTGAATCGGCTTGGGTTCCGCAAGCTCCAACTCAACGATGTCAATCTCGTTGTCCCCTTTGCGGAGGAAGGGCGCGGGACAATAGAGGCTGTACTGCGGTCCAACGCTCCAGTAGCGACCGAGATTGTAGCCATTGACGTAAATTGTGCCCTTCCGCCACTTAGACATGTCGATGTATGTGTCCGCAACCTCGTCGAGCTTCAGCGTCGCGCGAAAATGTCCGCCGGCATATCCGTCGTACGACGCGGGCGTTGCATCGACAATGGACTTTTCCGACAACGGCTTTAACGCGACACGCCAATTCTCGAGCGGCTTTCCATCAAGTTTTACGTCTCCGACGATACCCTTGCAGTCGTCCTTCATGCCCTTGCCGAAATTGATGTGTCCCATCGCCTCTACCACGACCTCGAGCTCGGCCTCGCGAGTCCGCGCCGGAATCTGGATCGGCGTCAACTTTTGGCGTCGGTCGACCGTCGCGATCCGCCTTCCGTCAAACCATATCTGCGCATAGTCGGCCACGCGGTCGAACGTAAGCTCCGCTGCGTCGCCAGACGGTAGCGCCGTGCGGTAGAAGGCCATGCCCTGGTTCTGCCCCATCTGCTCAAACGTGGGCGGACGGATATGGGACGTCTCCTGCCCGAGTCCATTCCGAAGATTCGCGATGCGAGCGGGGACGACGGGATCGAACGACATCGACGCAATCGCATCCGGGACGGGCGGCGGAGTCTCGCCAAGTGCTCCGAAGATGATCGCGCGATAGTCGAAGAACGCCTTTGTGGGCCGTCCCTGCTCGTCAATAGGCGAGCCGTAGTCGTAGCTCGTCAAGTCTGGCTCATAGCCACCTTCACCGCCGTCGTTAGCACCAGCCATGAAGCCGAACGACGTGCCGCCGTGCGCAACGAAGAAGCAGAATGAACGCCGTCCTTCCATGAACCATTTCACTGCCCAAGAAATGTCGGATGGCTTCCAGTTGCCTTCGCCCCAATGCCTAAGCCAGCCGGGATACGTCTCAGAGGACAGAATGGGAACGCAAGGATTGTATTTTCTGGCAAACGACCAATCCTCGTCATTCATCGCGGGATCAAAACCAACTGCTATCTCTTTATCTGGATAGATGAGGTCCTTGAGAAACTTGTCGCCCGCACCGTCTGCCATGTAAAACGGTCCGAAGCCACGCGCCTTCCAAAAATCCTTCAGCCACTTGAGATAATCCTTGTCCTTTTTGAAGGGCCAGCTGCCATATTCGTTTTCAATCTGCGTCAGAACAATCGGACCTCCGTTCTTTGCCAGAAATGGTTCGGCAATCTCTGCAATGGCGGAAAGATACTTTTCCGCCTCGGCGAGATAGCGCGGATCGGAAGAGCGGATTTCCATGTCCTTCGCAAGTAGCCGTGGCGGGAGTCCGCCAAAATCCCATTCCGCGCAGATGTACGGCCCCGGACGAAACAAAACCCACATTCCCTCATCTTTGCACAGGGAAAGAAACGCCGCGACGTCCCTGTTGCCGGTTTTGAAGTCGAACGTGCCGTCGGCCTGCTCGAAGTCGTTCCACGCGAAATATGACGAGATTGCGTTGAGCCCCATCGCCTTGCACATCCGAACGCGGTGACCCCAATAGTCGCGCGGGATGCGCTGCGGCTCAAGCTCGCCAGCGCGAATCTGGATCGATCTGCCGTCCACGATAAATTCTTCGCCATTAATGCCGCCAAAAGAAACGTCGCATCCACTCGAATTTGAAGGTGCCGCCGCAGCCGCC
Organism: Kiritimatiellia bacterium; assembly: GCA_017463935.1. Classification (GTDB taxonomy): domain Bacteria; phylum Verrucomicrobiota; class Kiritimatiellia; order RFP12; family UBA1067; genus UBA1067. The sequence continues at coordinate 18,402 of JAFUEM010000040.1, read as the reverse complement.
ATCCTGTTCGCCGCGTCCTTCTCGCGGGACGACGCAACCGAATTGGCGGAAGCGTCATTTCCCTTCGCCACCGTCGCCATCTGCAGATCCTGAATGTTGACGTCGTCCTTCCAGTAGCGCCAGCGCATTCCGACAAGAGAATAGAACGCCTCGCGCAGCTTTGGCGGCGCATTGTCGAAATTGCACGTATAGCCGATGACAAGTCTCTGCGAACGGTCGCAGAGTCCTTCGCTCCCGCCGACGCCGCCATGCCCGAAGACGCGGGAAATGTCGTCCGCATCGCCCCAAAGCCCATACCCCATGCCAAAGATCATGTGCCACTTCTTGAGTCCCTCCGCATCGGGAAGAGGGTCGGATTCATGGCGGCACGGCTTCAACGCCGCGTCGAGCGTCGATTTTCTGATAAGCGGAGGCTGACCGTCGAAACCGCAGAGCCGGTTGTAGAACTTCGCGATTCCCCTCGCGGACGAGACGGCCCACGCACTCGGCAGAAGTGAACGGCGCGCGATGTCGTTGTTCATCGACTCGAACGCGTCGCCGTTGTAAGCCGTCGCGATGCGTGGAATCTCGTCGTCCCCGCATACGAAGTAGAAATCCTTTTCAATGCCTGCCGGAATCAGCACCTGTTCGCGCAGGATGTCGTTCGCCGACCTGCCCCACGCCTTTTCGAGTAGCCCGCCAAGCGCCCACCCGTATGATCTGGGCATATAGCGCTGCTTTGTGCCGGGTTCGATCTCCGGTTTGCATGATGCATACCATTCAAGCATTCCCCGCCAATCGGACATAGCCGAGAAGCCGTCCCACCCCGTCCCGGGCTTGCAGTCTGGAAGCCCGCTGCGGTAGCCCATCATTTCGCGCACGGTCAGGTTCTCCTTTCCGCCGCTCCTGAACTCCGGCCAGTATTCGCACACCGGCTTGTCGTATTCAAGTTTGCCGCGTTCTGCGCTGCGGTGCACCGCCGTCGCAAGTATCGGTTTTTCAGTCGAGAAAATCGGGAAGAGCGTATCGCCGTCTATCTTCGCCGCTCCGGCATTCGTCGTCATCGTCCCCGCCCAGACGTCAACAATGCACTTGCCGTCCTTGTACGCGCAGAACTGCAATGCGCCCTGCAAGCCTTCCTTCACCGCAAGGTCCGCAAGTGCTTGCGCTTTTTCTTGCAATTCACCGGTCGGACGACAATGCGCCGAGCCAACCGCACTTGTCGCCACGGCAACCACCGCGAAAATTGTTCCGCACTGTGTTCTCATTTATGCCGCTTTCCTTTCTTGTTTTTCAACCCGATTTCCGTAAAATACAAATTTCGGCGTCCTGCAGTCATTCCGCAGTCTGCCCCGGCCATCATCGCTACATCATTCGGCAACATCCTACACACTCGCTTCTTTCATTGCCCCGCTGTCATCCACTTGGCGGTGTCGGTTTCGCCGGATTCGGTTGTTGACGAAAGGACGAGACGCACAAGTTCTGGGTCGGCGCGGTAGAGCTTGAACGAGACGCCTTGAAGCGCGCCGCCGTCCTTAAGAACCTTGACCTCGCACGACTTCGCAGTGCATGGCGTTTCAAGGATGCGGATGCGCTTTAGGCCAATCGACTTGCCGCGTAGAATTGCCTTCCCATCGGCAACGAACTCCCACTCGTCAACCTGCTCGCCCTTTGAAATGTCCTCGCGCATGATGACGATGTTGAACGGCTCGCCAGATTTTGCCTCGTGTGCAAAGAGCGCGTCTTTCAGCGTCTTGAATCCGGCGAGCGCCTTTACGTCGTCCGCTTCGAGAAGTCCGTCCTTGTTCGGCGCAATTCCGATGTTCATTGTCGAGGCGTTGCCGACGGACGAAAGGTAGAGCTTCGTCAGATATGCCGCGCTTCTCGTGGTGCCGCGCTCGCTCTCGTGATAGAACCAGCCCTTGCGAAGAGGAAAGTCCGATTCAATTGGATGGAAAGTCGTGCCGCCGATGATTCCTGTGTTGGCCCACTTGCTGTAGTTTGCCCATATTCCGTCGTAGTGCCCGCCTGTCGCACGGGAATCGGGATCGACAAGTCCCCTTTCGTTCCCGCCAAAGCGGAAGTCCGCCTCGTCCATTTCGTTGAAGATGCACACATTCGGCTGGAGCCTGCGCACCATCGCGAACGTCTCCGTGTCGTAGCGGTAATAGCCGTCCGGTATCTTGCGCTTCTCCCTTGCGCCCCCATAGTAGCCGTCGCCGCCGTTCGCGCCGTCGAACCACATCTCGAATATCTCGCCATAGTCGCCCGAAAGCAATTCGCGCAACTGCCCCTGAAAGACGTCAGTCACGTACTTCTCCGTGCCGTAGTGCGCATTGTTGCGGTCCCAAGGAGAGCAATAGACACCGAACTTCAGCCCCGCCCTTCTGCATGCCTGTTCCATCTCCTTCACGTAATCTCTTCCCCGTCCCCTGTTCCCTGTTCCCCTCCAAAACGGAGTTTTGGTAATGTTGTGCTCCGTGGTCTTCGTCGGCCAGAGGCAGAAGCCGTCGTGATGCTTTGCGACTACGACAAGCCCGCCGATTCCGCCGGCCTTGCACGCGCCAACGATCTGGTCGGCATCGAACTTCGCAGGATTCAGCATCGCGGGGTCTTCATCGCCAAAACCCCACTCGCGGTCGGTGTAGGTATTCAGCCCCCAGTGGACTATGCCGATTATCTCCGGTCCCTCCGCAAGCCGCGCCGCAAGTGCAGGGCGGGGAACAGGCCGCGGAGCCACAACATCCATTGCTGTCGCATACTCTGATTTGTTCACAAGTTCAACAGCGTCGGTCTTGAGGCTCGTGAAGTCCGCATTGTTCGCAAGAGCGGCTTTGCGGTCAAACTTCTCTGCCAGCGCAGCAATATCGTCCGTGAAAAGCCCCTGCTCTTTCAGAATGCGTATCTTCTCTGCGGCAACAATGCCGTTTTTGAGCTCGAGGAAGCGGAGCGACGGGGAACCGTCTGGATAAACCAAATACGTATCGCCGGCCTTCCAACCGGTCACAATTCCGGTATAAGACGCATCATGCATCGGATCCTCAGGCCATGAGTTCCACGCCCAACGGAGAAATCCGTCAAGACCGACGAATGCCGGATACACGCCAAGCCAAAACGCCTCTTCAAGCTCGTTGTGGCACATCGTGTTCGGATAATCCGGCTCACAGCAGACGTAATAGGTCGTGACCATGCCGTTCTTGCGACGTTCCGCCGCCTCTGCGATGAGTCTGTCCGTAAGATGGTCTAGTCCAAAACATGCATGATGTATGTCAATACCCTCGAACTGCGACGGAGGACGGTTGCCGGCGATTGCAATCTTAAGCCCCGGAGCCTTCTTTGCGATGAGCGCGGCGATGTTGCGCACGTCGTCCGGGCTGCGTTCGTCAATGCTGATAACGGCATCACCGAACCACCCCTTGTCCTTTAGATGTGCGGCGAAGTCCGCAAGGAAGTCGCCCCAATAGTCACGGAACGCATCGGTGCCGGGCACGGCCTTGACATTGTGCGCCACGCCATCCTCGTCCTCCCATGCGACCATATAGCCCCACGGACACATCGTATAGCACGAAATGACAGGCCCAAGTCCGCATTCGCGTCCGAACTCAACATATTCGTCGAACACTGAGTAGTCGAAGCGCCATTTTCCGTCCCTCGTCCTGACATGGCGAATCATCGTGCCGTAGGCATCATAGCACTGATTGTCCCACGGCTTGTCGAGCAGCGTCACGGTCAGCGTCTTCTGCCCCGCCTCCGCGAGCATTTTCCACAATGGCCGCATTCTGGCATAATGCTCCTCTGAAAACGGCTTGACGCCAAAGTATCTCGCCACCGCCCAGGGATGCTGCCAGAGGTCGAGGAAATATCTCCACTCCTTCGCCGGAGGCAGAACTCGGTCGATGACCGTTATCTTCACGTCGCCCGCCCGGTATTCGCCGGGCTTCGCGTCTTCCGGCACGGCGACGGACAGCACCTTCACGCCCGGCGCATCCGATCCCCACTCCACGCGGTCGGCGAACCTCTCGTAATGCGTTCCAAACGGCCTCGTCAGATATCGCACCTCGTGAGCAGTCCCGACTTTGACCTCGAACCCGTCCGGAGCAGCGCCCATCCTCGCGTAATCGTGGACTATCCTAGTCGTCGTCTCTCCACGCCAGCACGTGACATCTACACTTCTCGCCTGTACCGCCAACGCAAGCACCGCCACAAGAATCGTTCCGCATAGTGTTCTCATCTTTACTATCCTCCCTTGACTTAGGTATAAATGCTTTCTACTTGGGCACGATTTCGTTGTCGCGAAAGACGTTGTCGGGGTCTTGCTTGTCGCGCTTGGAGAAGGGATAGTGAACGGACTCGAAGCTGTTGCCGGCGAAGAGCCCACCCTTGCCAAGCCCCCACAGCCGCATCCCTTCGCGTCCGCCGAAGAACGCATTGCCCATGAAGCGGTTTTCCCCGCAGCAATAGACGAACACGCCGATCTCGCAGTCTGTGAAGCGGTTGCGGAAGAACTCCGAAATCCGCGTTCCGTTTACCTTGACTCCGTTCGCGCAATTAAAGAACTCGTTACCATCGGCGCGACACTCGACGCAGTTGAGAAACGAAAATGCACAGTCGCACCTGTCGGCAAGATTCCGTGAAAGCTCAACCTTGGACGAATTCAGGAACATCACGGGCGAGCAGTCCGTGAAATCGCAATGCTCCACTTTCGAGCCGTTCCCGAACTGGCAGTAGAGAAACCCGTGGACGAACGCAGCTTTCTTCTTGTCAGGCTCGAACGTCTTCATCCCCGCAAAGCAACAGTCTGCCAACGCGACGCGCCCGTTCTGCACCGCGATGCGGAATGAATTGGTGAGCGTCCCCTGCGCGGAAAAGACGACCTGAGTGGCGACAAGTCCGCCGTTCTCGATGCGTAGACTGCCGTCGCCAACGAACTCTATACGCGTCCCGGGAGCGATACGCAACGACTTGCCGCGCATCGCAACAGGTGCGTCGATCGTTCTGTCGCCAGACCAGACTTCCTCCGCCGCAGGCACAACGCTGCCGGCGAGAATGGCCAACGCCGAAACAATTACAGATTTCGCGTTCATTCGTTCTTCAGCTTCAGGCGGACGTCCGCGAAATACTCGACAGCGGCCTTCGCCAGTTCAGCATTGATTCCAAACAGACGATCCTTGCTCTCCTTGAGCGCCCAATTGCCGTCTTCAATCGCCTCGACGTTCAGAAGCCCAACGCAGAACACCTTGCCGTGTCCCGCCGCGCCCTTCACGGCGAACGGCGTGCCGTCCCCGGCTGTCGCAACAACCTCCCCGCAACGTCCGGGCGTCATGGCGAAGTAATCGACATACATGGTCTTTGCCTCACTTCCGTCCATGCGCTTGACCTTTCGAGAAGGATTGAACACCTGCTTAGGCGATGCCGCAACAACTTCGGGGAATACCGGCCTAGTGTCGAACCGCACATTGCCGGAAAGAGGCCCTTCCAGATAGACACCTCCGGCTCCTTTATTTGCGTACGCCCGGAGATTGTTATAGAACTCGTCCTTTGCCCATTGACGATCCATCACGAACACGCAATCGAATCTATCAAGTTCGGCAAGCGAAAGCGAATCGATCATCTCCGCCCTAACGTTCTCAAAGCCGTCGAGAAACGCCTTGGTGCGATCGCCGGAAGGACCGGACGTGACGCCCACGCGGACATATCGCCCGATACGACGAGTCCTAAGCGTGACACGCGCAGACGCAAGGACATTTTCGATGTCCGGCACAGCCTTGTCTTTTCCGTACGGCCAGACGTATCTGAAACCGCGCGAATCCTTTTCTCCGGCAAGCGACCGTAGATTGCCTTCGGCCGCCGCGTAGTCCGCCTTGACCAAATCAAGCGCCTTCGAGAGGAATTTCGAAGCATCCTGGTTCCGCCCCTCCGCGACCATTGCCTGTCCACGTCTGGCGACGAATCTTGCGCGTGCTGTCGCAAGCCAAAACGGCGCATTCTTTGCGAGCGACATGAAATACCGCCTTTTCACCCCCGTAAGACCTTTTGCGCTTGGCATTGCCGCCTTCATGGCCGCAACGCATTTTTTCGCCGCCTCGACCTGAGCAGCCATCAGTTCCATCGTGTCTTCGATGGGCTTTTGCGCTCCTGTCGCCCTTGTGTTACCTCCGCCGTCGGTCATCGGATCGAACATGGGGTCTCGCCGCGTGCGGTTCCAGAACTCCACGACACGCGGAGGATCTTGCAGGTATGCCGGCATTATGCCGGAGCCCATGACATCGGCCATATGCGGCGCGAGCTCGCGTCCCCAGAATGCGCGGCATATTCTCGGCAGAGCCTCGGTGAACACGGCGGAATCGCCGGAGTGGTCATTGTATCCATCGTAGTATATCGCCCCGTCGAACGGCTCCGCCGCCGGAGACTTCACGTTCCACGTGCATTCCGAAATGAGGGCAAGCGACTCCCAGTGCCCTTCCAGAATCTCGCTGCCCTGCGCAGAAAACATGTTTGCGCTCCCAGGCTCGTAAACCGTGCATGCCTTGCGGTGAAAAGCCTCGAAAATGCCCGCCGTCTGCGGATACGTGTCGGAAAAATGGAACTGGCGCGACGGCACAAGCTTCCTGATTTCACGCATGGCGGCACTGCCGCATATCCAGCTGGAGAAGAAGAAATCCTTGTCCTTCAACGCGCGGTCGAGATTGCGCCAGTATTCGGGAAAGCACTCGCGCCACTTTCCGGTCTGCAGTTTCGAGTCCATGAGAAGCGCATTGAACTTGTAGGGGTTTATGCAAGAGCCGACAATCGCTTTCGGGCAGCGACGCCTCAACACGCGCGCCCATATGTCAAACTGATTGGCGCTCGCCTTCCACCTTTCGCCGTCGCCCCACCTTGCGCGGCACTTCGCACAGCGCATGCTCCAGAATTCCGGGTCGAGATCGCCCGCCCCTCCGTCCACCGGATGGATTACGAGAACGCCGTCGTCCATGCCGGACTTCACGAGATACTCCGCATATCGTTCGGCAGCCGCTTCGGTGGCGGTATCGTCGGCCCAGCAGAAATAGGAGTCCTCCCAAGGCATGTGTGCCTTGACGCACGGCCAGCTCTCCAGAGTCACGCCCTTCGGCGCATTCTTGCGGTAGTACAGGGCCGTGGACGGGTAGTCGTTTGCATACACTCCCCGTGCTTTGGCATAGCGGTTTATTTCCCGCCACCAGGCGATACTGTCTTCCGGCGCATTGAGGTTTATCCTGTAGTGGTCGCACACCATATTGAGCTTAAGCCGCGCAAGCTCGTCGATTGCGGCTTTTAGCGCCGCCGCGCGGTCCTTCTCGCCCTCGGTGTACCGCCAAAGCGCACGCCCGACAGACACATTGCCGCGATAGAGGACATCCGGCCAATCGCGAACCTTCGCCGGGGCGACATTGCCGTCATCCACCATCTGGCGAAACGTCACCGCGCCGTAGAACGCGCCCACCGGATCGTACCCGACGATAGCGACAGAGCCATCCTTTGCGGAAATCGCATAGCCCTGCGGCTTCTCCGGCACGGAAAGAGAAAAACGGCTCGCCAGGCTCTTGCCGAATTCCGTAGCCGCCGTCGCTATAAATACGGCAGTACCCTTCACGTCATCGCCGGCAAATTCCCTTCGCTCCCCGCTGGACGGCACCTCTGTTGCGGCGGCGGTCTGCGACTCGCCCTTCTCATGCACGACAGGAAGTCCCGACACGTCGAACGCCGCTCCGCCGAGCGAAACGTATTCCTTTACGCCAGGCTGAAACTCAGGCGCAGCGGAAAGCATGGCCGACAAGAGAGCGGCAGAAAGCCCATACATCATCTTTCTCATGTGTCCTGTCCTTTCATGACATGTCAGTTGGTGCGAATCGTTTTGGCAAACTCAGCAAAGAACTCAGGAAAGTCGCTCGTGAAATGGTCGAATCCGGCGTCCCACAAAAGCCTATGGACTGCGGCATTCGTTCCCTCTGTCCAGGTCACTCCGTTCGCCACGACCCCATGATCGTGCAGAAGCGATATCGCCTTCCTGAGAAATGGCGTGGATGGGCAGAAAGGATCCGTCTTCGTCAAATCGGTCCGCACATGGATCTGCACCTGGTCTATGCCGTCGAATCCAGTCTTCGCCATTTCGTACAGGCGCTCCTGCAGGAATGCCTCGGTTCTGGCGACGTTCTCGGTGGAGTTGTCCCTGGGGAAGTTGCCGAGCCATACCATGGAGCGTCCTTTCGGAGCGATCTTGCGCCACTCCACAACCTTCTGCCAGTTGGGCGAGCAGTAGTATGTCTGCTCTATCACTCCGTATCTTTCGGCCAGTTCCGCAATCATCTTGGGCGGAACATACTTCTCGTCGACATAAAGCAACCGTTCGGGACGTCCCTTCATCGCGGAGAATACGGTTTCCATCGTGACAAGACGCGTCGTAGCGTATTGCGGACCCAGATATGAACCTGTGTCGACATCCCGCACCTCCGCCCATGTCATGTCCCATATCTTCCTTTTCGCGAACCCGGGCGAGATGCCGCTGCCGATTCGCCCAAAGTCCTCATCGTGCATGGCTATGATCACGCCGTCCTTTGTGAGCCGTGCGTCCGCCTCTGGCGCGAACCCTAGTCCCCAGCACCACAAGAATGTCTCCATTGCATTGTCGGGACGTGACTTTTCGCCTCCGCCTCTATGGATCTGCGACCTGAACAGGCCTTTCTCGCGTGGAATATGCGCTCTCTTCGGCCATTTTCCGGCAGAAGGCGCGAACACCGATGCATCAAGCCAATCGTACTCTGCCTCGCCATCCGCAAAACGCCACCGGCGCGGCTGTCGGGTCACGAACCAGTCAAGCGGCTCCGCCGTGTCGCCAGCCGATGAAGCGCACCGAAAGGCCTTGGACAGAGCCTCGCGCACCTCCGGCGTGGCCAGTTCACGCTTCCATGAAACAAAGAAAGGCGTACCGCTGCGTCCGAGAAGTTCTATCCACTGCCGGTTGAACTTCCAAGGCACTGCCCCCGCCTCGGCAAGTCCCGCGCAGTCTGCGTCCACCTTGTACATCGCTCCATCCTGTATCGACCTCATCGCAAGAGTGTTTATGCCGTTCTTGCGCGTCCTGTCCCAGTCCCTGCCGGACGTGTCGTCGCCCGTCCTCAGCAATTCGAACACTCCCGCCGCAAGATGGCTGAACGCGTTGCATCCGATTATGACGACATCGTCTCCCACCGCATCTTTCATTGCCTTGTAAAGGTCGAGCATGACCTCGGCCGTCGTCCTCGTATCGTTCCGCCATTTGCGGTTGTCCTGAATGTAGCGATCATGATAAGGTAGCGGATCGCACGGCCATATCTGCGAAAGGTCGTATGAGAGGAAATCTATCTTGACGAGCTTGAAGCCCCAATCGCGGAAGCGCTGGATGTCTTCCACAATGCGAGACTTTACGGCTGGCACGGTCGGGTCAAGATAGTCGCGGTCTGCAATCAGCCGCTGCTCCTCGGGCAGTCCGTCCCATGCGCGAAGCGGACGGTACCAAAGCCCAGGCTTTGCGCCGAGCGTGGCGATCCTGCGGCAGAATTCCGGCATCTCCATCCCGAAGTTCGCCCCCGCCGCGTCCCACGGGCCGCGCCCAGACTCGCCGACGACCGGCGGCGAATTCTTCTGCCAGCCATCGTCCATCACGACGTATGGCGGATTGGCACAGCCATTAGCGCACGACACGATGTATTCTGCATCGGCGAGGAAGTTCGTCGCGGTGTTCTTCCCGTATGCGCAGTACCAGTCGTTGTAGCCGTAGACGGGCGCTTTCGGCAGATTCGGCCTCGGGCACATCAGACGGCAAAAGCGCCGCCCGAACTGCCAAGGCGACTCTCCCTCATCCGACTCCGCGCGGACGATTCGGCAGGCGTTTAACGTACGATCTCCAAGTCGGACTACACCGCCGCCGGCTCTGACATCGAGGACAAGCGAAAGGCTGCCGCTGTCGATTTTCCAGCAGGCCATTGCGCTTGGCTGGACCTCAACGCCGACACCCTCCGTCTTGCCATCCGCCGAGGCGAGGAAATACCACGGCGAAAGGATCTCATCCGCGTCAAGCGTACGCCATTCAAGGTCGCCGAATGAACGCTCCCACGCATCGCCTAGGAATCTGGTATTCTCCTGCCACGAGTTCTTCCATTCAAGCGTGACAAACGCAAGCCCCTTCGACGGTGAACTAATGGACACGCAACCGTCGTCGCCGACGGATACGGAAACAGCACCGTCCGTCCATCCCGACTGCGTGCGTTCAAGACGGTTCGTGAACCCTTCCCCGACGGCAACAACGCTATCAGGCATAGATCCAATCGCCGCCGTCGCCGCCAATGACAACCCGGCGGCGACGGGGGCAAAGAAGCAAGCCCTTGCCTTCATGATCTTGGCTGCCATGCCGCCTTCTATCACTCGCCGCGATAGACGAGTGCGACGCGGACACTACTGTGAAACTGATTTGCATCACTAATACCACCGCCAGCACTTTCACAATAAGCACTTCTAAATGCTTTAAGAGGCCACCACCAACCTCCTCCGCGCCTGATGAATTTCGGAGCAGGAGGATTCCACAAAAGTGGGTCTGTCAGTTCTCCTTCCCCCCAGTAAGCGCCAGATCCCGGCATTCTGTCTGCCACAAGATGACCCACTGTTCCAACCATATCGTATAGTCCGAAGTTGTTAGGCGCAAATAGACCCGACTTTCCAATTCCACCAAACCAACCATTGGCACCGAATGCAATAACACCAGCAACATTGTTGGAATCGCCACCATTGTAAAATGCGCTTGATGTTCCTGCACGACAAGCGTATTCCCACTCAGAAGATGACAGCATGTCAAACTCATACGCGCTTAATTCGGACGGGAGGCTGGCATGCGCGCGCGCGTCAAGTGTTTTGAAGAAACTGGGTGCCACGCAATGAGGGAAAGACGATGCACTCGTATCGACCATTCCGCGAAGTTCGGAATAACTTGCAAAGGACACAATCTTCGTATCGTTCGATGCCACCGAGTATCCGGCGTGGCTAGCGCCCCCTCCATCGGTCTCGTAGGGTATCCTGCCATATATCTGCCGATACTGCTTCTGGGAGCAAAGAAATAGCGCCACATAAAAATCCTTGGTCAGATTTACTCTATGCAGTGTCTCCAAATTAGCATCACGATCGGGTTCTGTTGTGGGCGAGCCCATCATGAACGAACCGGCGGGTATGCGGCGAAGGACCATCTTCGTGGTCTTGTATTCGTCGGTGTTCCATCCGCCCTCCGGCGGTGCAGACGCAAACGACACAGGTATCGGCGCATCTGCGGCATAGGCGCCGGAAAGGTCCAATATCATGAACTTGCGGGAATTGTCGTCAGGGGTCGAAAGCGTGACGGAGAAGTTCGGCATCACCTTCTCGGAATATGTCGCGCCATTGTGAGACGGATCCCATACGATGCGCCGTGCCCCCGGCTTCACGCCGAAGATATCGCCGGAAAGCGAACCGTATTCGTTCGTGACGACATGAAGTCCATTGCTCATCACCACAGTGATGTCGTGTTCCCCTTCCTCCGGGTCGGAGAGGACATAGTCGATGTTCACCTTGCCGTTCCACGGCCATTGCTGACGCACGATGACGTCGGAGATTGTGACGGATGCAGACGACGCAAAAGCCGCCAGACCCACGATTGCCGCTATCAGTTTCGTTTTCATTTTCGTTTTCCTTTTTGGTAATGTGTGAATAAATGGCTCTACTTGAAAATGAGGATAAGGCCGCCGCCTTTGCCTAGAAGCGAAGCGAGATAATCTTCTCCGCCAGCCGTCAGAGAAAGTTCATGTGCTCCAGGGCGGATGTGACGCCATTCCCACCATCCCGGCGCGTCATAGTCCTGCGCCTCGGAATCGACCGCAAAGGCAGTCGTTTCTTCGGGAATCGGCAGAACAGCGTACTTTTCGACTTCGCGCCACTCCTTGCCGCTTGCAGCCGTAATGACACGCGTTCCGTTCCCCTCCACGCCCGTCACCCATCCGAGCTGCACGGATGCCGTGTCTAGAGTCGCGTTGCCGCTGTCTCGATACACGACCGAGAGCGAAAGCACACGCTCTTCGGCGTATTCAGCTGGAAGCGTCGGTGGTATGACCAGCGCTTCCCGTGCGGTCGTGTCGGTGATGTTCGTCTGCACGACAACCGCGCCGTCAACCTCGACAGTCAACTGCGCGGAAGCCGCACCAGTCGGCCAATCAAGTGCAATCGGCTTTCCGGCGGACATCACCGTCTTCCATTGCAGCGACTCGTCGGGCTTCGTCCAGACAATGGACGTCGCCGACGTCGCGCTTGCGCCGAATGCCTGCGGCATTGCGCCGACAGCAATAGCCGCAATCGCGGCCGCCACAGCCACCGAACGAAGCCCCAAGGACAACTTTGACATGTTCTTCATAGACGACAACTCCTTTTGTAAAGTTTTCTACCAAATATTATACACCCATTCCCCAACACCCGACAACCCCCACCCAGGTGGGGGTGGGGCATGGGGGTCATGTAAGACCGGAAATGCGCGAAATCTACTGCCGCAAGCAACCCAGCGGAACGACAACAACGCCATCCGTGCGCCTGTACGCAAACTCAGTGCCAGTCAAGACCATGAGAAACGACGGTGAACCCATTGATTCGCCGTCAACCTTTTCCTTGAGAGCAAGAAGATTACTTGCCGCTTCCTCTATCTGTCCACCACCAAGCTTGACCTCCACGGCTCCCCAGCGTCCATCACGCAAAGACACGACCATGTCTATCTCCTGCCCGGAGGCGTCACGATAGTGGAACACCTCCCCGTCGTTCGCCTGGGCGTAAACGCGCATGTCGCGAACACACATCGACTCGAAAAGAAATCCGAAAAGGTTGAAGTCCTTCATCAGCCTTTCTGGTTTTACGCCAAGGACCGCCGTCGCCACCGAAGGATCGCACAATTGCCTCTTGTGGCTCGTCCGGATTGCGGTCTTCGACCGAATGGAGGGCATCCATGCAGGCTCATCCTCTATCACGAATATCCGCCGGAGGGCATTCAGGTATGAATCCAGCGTCTTTATGCTCGTCGTCGGCATGTGGTTCCTTATGTCGCCTAAAATCGTCTGCGTGGCGGTGAGCGTCGTTATGTTGCGAGCAAGAGAGCGGAGAACAAGACGCACCAGCGCGGGATTTCTTTCAACGCCATCCACGCGATGGACGTCCTCGTTGATCACGGCTTCGACATAGTTGATTGACTTCTGGTAGGCAACACGAGGGCTTTTCGCAAGAACGGCCTCAGGCCATCCGCCGCGACAGATAAGGTGTGCATAGTCTGGCACGGACACTTTCGATGTCGCGGCCATGACATCCGCACCATCAAAAAGCGAACCAAGCGAAACGGCCCCAGTGGACTCACCGGATTCCACAAGTGACATCGGGCGCATCTTAAGCCATGCAAATCGTCCAGTTCCCGAGTGGCGAGGCGGCTCATTATCATCGTCCTTCTCATCTCGTGGGACAGCGGAACCAGTTAGGATGAAATGCCCTGCGCCACCGCGTTCGTCAACCATGCCCCTGACAAGATTCCACAAGTCTGGTTCATCCTGCCACTCATCTATCAATCGCGGAGTGTCGCCCTCTAACAATAAAGAAGGCATCGTCTGCGCAATCTGGTGATACTCATTCTTCCTCAGCGGATCCTGAAGTTTGACCATACTCCTCGCCATTTCTTCGGAAGTCCTGGTCTTGCCACACCACTTTGGCCCCTGTACAACAACCGCACCTGCACATTCCAATTGGAATGCGAGTTCTTTATCGCAGATTCTCTTGATGTATTCTGCCCTTGCCATATAAACCTTTCTTAAATAAAACAAGTATATTATAGCATATATCTGCCCTGCCGATCAATAGTCGATACCAATTTCATAACCGTTTCATTACCAATAATATGGAAATATCATTACCATACTTGAACGCGGACTTTACTTTGGTAAGAATGAAGTTGAAAATTGTGTGTAACTATGGGGCGGCAATGGCATTTGTAGCTTTTTCACCATGGCATTTGTAAGCCTTGGGTCGGCCCCGCGAGCGCGGCGAGCGCGGCATACGAGGCCACGAGCCCCATCAGAAGCCCCAAGGACAACTTTGCCCCAACACCCGACAACCCCCACCCAGGTGGGGTGGGGACGGCGGGGAAATTCGGGGGGCTATTTCCGATTTCACAAATAGCCGCCCAAAATTGTCATTGCAATCGGACAGCAAAATGGAGTATAATTCCAGCCAACACACGAAATGGCAAAAGACAAAACCAGACTGCTGCACACGCCCTGCTTACGCATGCTCGCCTTCATCGCGGGCGTCGCACTGGCAACCGGCCTCAAGGCCGCTCCACTGACGACGGCCGCCGAACTCGCTGCAACCAATCGCGGCGAAGACACCGGGGCGACCGACTTCGCGATTACGGCGACGCTCGTCCGGGTCCTCGCGCCGGAAACAACGGACAGCCTATGCGTCACGGACGATAGCGGCTACACAACTCTTCGTCTGCCGTTCAATCTCCGTCCAAAGGGTCTTGTAGCAGGCTGCTCGCTGCGGCTTTCAGGCACCATTGACTTTGACGCGCCATCAAGCCCCCAGATTGTCGCAACGAACTGCATCGTCCTCGCCGAAGGCCCGGCTCCGAAGGCGCGCGACGTCTCTATACGCGACGTCCATTCCGGCAAGTTCGACTTCCAGCTTGTGCACGTCACGGCCGATGTCCACGACGCCTTCCGCGACGAAATCGACAAAGGCACCACATTCCTCGTCCTGATGCAGAATGGACAGACCCTCTACGCCGCCATGCCGAACGAATATCTGTCGAAAGAGGAGTTCACGCACCTGATTGGCGCCACGGTCTCCATTACCGGCATCTGCGACGCCTATTGCGGCACCGCCCGGCGCTATCGCGGACGCACGGTCAATCCGACTGCCAAAGAAGACATCGTCGTCGTGGAACCGTCCGCAAAGGACATCTTCGCCGAGCCGGACATCGCGGAACTGAAGCTCGCCTCGCCAGACCAGCTGCATGCGTTTGGACGACACACGGTCAAAGGACGCGTCGTGGCCGTATGGGACAGTTCATCCATCCTTGTCAAACGCGCCAACGGCGAGTTCACGACAATCCTATCTGCACAGGACGGCCTTCCCGGCGTCGGCGAGACGATCGTCGCATGCGGCTTCCCTGAAACCGACCTCTATACGATTACGCTGACCCGCGCCGCATGGAAGAAGATTTCGGACACCGACGGCGCATCAGAAGCCCCCGCGCCGATTGCCGCCGGCAACCTCATCGCGAAGTCCGGGGATTGCGACATCTTCATGCCGCTATACCACGGACAGGCCGTCCGCCTGGACGGACTCGTCCGCACGCTTCCCGGCTTCGGCAACGAAACGCGCCTGCAGCTCGACTGCGACGGCACGGTATTCCCCGTTGACGTCAGCGCAAATCCGTCCGCGACAGATGGACTCGAAATCGGATGCCGCGCCGCCTTCACCGGCATCTGCGTGATGAACATAGAACGCTTGAGACCAAACACGGCCTTCCCGCACATCAGCGGATTTACGCTCGTCATGAGGCCGAACGACGCGATCGAGATCATTTCGCGTCCCTCATGGTGGACGCCCGAACGCGCATGGACGGCCTTCGGCGGCTTCTCCGCGCTGCTGCTCGCGGCTCTCGCCTGGATCGTCACCCTGCAGCGCGTGGCCGAGCGGCGGGGACGGGCGCTTCTGAAGGGCGAGCTTGAAACCGCAAAGTCCAAGCTGCAAGTCGAGGAACGCACGCGACTCGCCGTCGAACTGCACGACTCGCTCTCGCAGACGCTTACGGGCGTCTCGTTGGAAATCGCGGCGGCGGACGATCTCAAGGGCGACGCGCCGGCGGATATGGTCATGCACCTCTCCCGTGCGGGACGCGTCCTCAAGTCGTGCAGGGACGAGCTCAAGAACTGCCTCTGGGACCTCCGAAGCACGGCCCTGGACGAGCCGGACATGACGAGCGCGGTCCTTCTCACTCTGCGGCCCGTCGTCAACGACGGCACCCGCGTTTCCGTCCGCTTCAACGTGCCGCGCGCGCGGCTTTCCGACAACACGGCCCACGCCATATTGCGCATCATCCGCGAACTCGTCGTCAACGCCATGCGACACGGCGGCGCGACGGGCATCCAGATCGCGGGCAGCCTTGACAGGGAGGCGCTCCGCTTCTCCGTCACGGACAACGGCTGCGGCTTCGATCCCGATGACCATCCCGGCGTCCTGCAGGGGCACTTCGGGCTTCAGGGCGTGGAAGAGCGCCTCGGGCAGATCGGCGGCTCGATGACAATCGAAAGCGAGACCGGGAAAGGCGCACGAATCGCCTGCAGCATCGCCGTTCCGCCAACCCCCACCACAGAGGGGGTTTGACCGGGCCGCGCAATATGGTAGAATTACGTCATGGAAAAGATCAAGGTAATGATTGTCGACGACCATGCGATTCTCCGCATGGGCCTTGCGTCGCTTCTGAACGCCAAGAAGGACATCGAGGTCGTCGGCGAGGCGAACTCGGGCGCCGCCGCGCTGAAGAAGGCGCCCAAGCTCAAGCCGGACGTTATCGTGATGGACCTCATGATGCCCGAGATGGACGGCGCAGAGACGACGCGGCGCCTCAAGGCGCTGATGCCCGAGGCGCGTATTCTCATCCTCACGACCTACGGAACCTCCGACGGCATCGCCCACGCGCTTGAAGCAGGGGCAAGGGGGGCAGTCCTCAAGAACGTCGAGTTCACAGAGCTTGCGAACGACATCCGCAGGATCGCCGCCGGCGAGACGGTCGTAAGCGAGGAGATTCAGCGCATCCTGAAGGCCGAGCCGGCCATCGAGCCGCTTTCCGCGCGCCAGTACGAAATCCTCGAGGCGATAGTCAACGGTCTTTCCAACGCCGACATCTCGACACGGCTCGGCATCAGCCTCGACATGGTCAAGGAACACAACCAGAAACTCTTCGAGAAACTGGGCGCCGCCAACCGCACAGAGGCCGTCGCCATCACAATGCGCAAGTATCTCCTGAAGTTCTAGGGGAACGCCACAGAGGGCAAAAGAGGGCAAAAGGGTCTGAGCCAATTGACATAGTATTATTGATATATCGGTTCTTTCTATCATGCCATTCTCCATCAGCGGCCTCAGGTAGTACCTGAAAAAGTGGATTGGGCTCTTGATGCCGACCGCCTCCCTTAGCGCAGACGGCGCAGACGGGATTCTGCTCGCCATCGCACCTGTGCGCAAGGCTTCTCGCCGCGACAGGCCGCACGGCAAAGCACTACCGCCCGTAGGCAGGGGGCGCTGCATCCCTTCCTGCTCGGGCGCAAGTTCCAGAAGGCGGCAGACGCGGCGGTGCTCAGGAAGAACGGAGTGTCCGAACAGAAGAACGCGGAAAAGTAAAACAGGCCCTCGCTAAAGGGCCAGGGACCAACCCGACGCCAGCGAAGTAACCGCAAGTTCACGTCTGGCTCCGGGCAGCGGGAGCATTATATCAAAATCCAGGAGACTTGTGTGCACGGAGCGGAGGGCGGAAGTCGCCTCGGGCATGTGAAGAGCGACGCTCGGCGCGGCCTGCACCATGCGGCGCATGGTCCAGTCGTCGCTCTTCCCAAGCGACGAAAGCCCGAAGGGCGGAGTCGGAGCGGTGACCGAGGCGGGCTTCCGCACGCAGCGACAAAGGGATTTGCCAGAAGTTATCGGATAAACTTGCGTTTACTTCCAGAACTTGCGTTTAGTTCCGGACACGACGCGGCCGTCGGCGCGCCGTGCGCGGGCGCTGGATTTTCCCGCGCCGATTATGATATACTACGAACCTGACAAAACAAAGGTTCTTTGATATGACGGTGACGCGCAGACAGGCCCGGGAATGGGCGATACAGATGTTGACGGCGGCGGACGTGAACCCGCCGAAACCCGAGGAGGTGCCCGCTTTCATCGCGGCGTTCTGGGACTCCGCCCGGACGCTCGAGCCGCACGAAGGCGCCGTGCCGAAGCTCCGCGAAAAGCTGCGGCTCTTCGTGGAAGAGCGCGTCGCCGGCGTCCTCGGCGAGCAGAAGGACATCGATTCCATCATCATCAGCTACCTTGAGAACTGGGACTTCTACCGCCTCGGCTCCGTCGAGCGCGCGGTGCTGCGCCTCGCCGTCTGGGAGCTGCGGCACACCGACATCCCGCACCCCGTCGTCATCAACGAGGCGGTCGATCTCGTCAACTGGTTCTCGGAGCCCTCCGCGCGCACGATCGTCAACGGCATCCTCGACCGCTACGCCAAATCGCTCGCGCAATGAACGACGCGGACTTCATGCGCCGGGCGCTCGCATGCGCCGCGCGCGGTCGCGGCCACACGCGGCCCAATCCGCCCGTCGGCGCGGTGATCGT
>JAFUEM010000328.1 GCA_017463935.1 Kiritimatiellia bacterium | reverse complement strand
GCGCGCTGCACGGACGGCTGCCCGCACGAGGCGACGTGCCCGTATTCGGCGATCGACATCTACGCGCGCCGCCGCTGGCACCTCTACGTCTTCGACGTGCCGCGCGACGCGCCGGAGGAGACGATCCTCGAAAAGCTGCGCACGACGGACTACGGGCGCTGCGTCTACCGCTGCGCCAACGACCAGCCCGACCACCTCGTCGCGACGTTCCTCTTCGAGGGCGGCGTCACCGCGTCGTTCACGATGGATGCGTTCACGCCGTGGGGCGGCCGCCGCACGCGCGTGATGGGCACGCGCGGCTACATCGAGGGCGACGGCACGACGTTCGCCGTCTACGACTTCAGGAAGGGGACGAAGGCGAGCTGGACGTTCGATCCGTCGGCGTCGAACTACAAGGACAACGGACACGCCGGCGGCGATCTCGCGCTCGTGCGCGACTTCCTCGAAGCCGTCGACACGCGCGACTTCACGAAACTCTCGTCGTCGCTCGACGCATCGGTGGACAGCCACCTCATGGGCTTCGCCTGCGAGGCGTGCCGCCTTCGCGGGCGGCAGGACGGCTGATTTTTTGATATACTTACCACTCATCAAACGACAAGAGAAAAGAAGCAAAGGAACGGGACGACATGAAACTGACGAACGAACAGCTGAAACTGGCGGCGGACACGGTGCGCTGCCTGTGCGCGGACATGGTGGACAAGGCGAACTCGGGCCACCCCGGCGGCCCGATGGGGCAGGCGGATCTCGCCGTCTCGCTCTGGCTGAAATTTCTGAACATCGACCCGCAGGACGTGAAGTGGCCGGCGCGCGACCGCATGGTCTTCTCGGGCGGCCACACGTCGTCGCTCGTCTACGCGCTGAGCCACCTCGCGGGCGTCGGGGGGCTGACGATCGACGAGCTGAAGACGTTCCGCCAGTTCGGCTCGCGCTGCGCGGGCCATCCGGAGCGCGGCGTGATGCCGGGCGTCGAGGTGACGACGGGACCGCTCGGCCAGGGCATCGCGATGGCGTGCGGCCTCGCGCTCGCGGCGAAGAAGGCGAAGACCGGCAACAAGACGTGGGTCTTCTGCGGCGACGGCGACCTGGAGGAAGGCATCAGCCACGAGGCGTGCAGCTGGGCGGGCACGCTGAAGCTCGACGACCTCATCCTCGTCTACGACTCGAACAACATCACCATCGAGGGCACGGCGCAGATGTCGATGGCTGATGACGTGAAGAAGCGCTTCGAGGCGTACGGCTGGAAGGTCTACGCGTGCGACGGCCACGACTTCGACCAGATCGACCGCACGTTCCGGCGCGCGCTCAAGACCGTCGGCCAGCCCGTGATCGTCATCGCCAAGACGACGATCGGCAAGGGCGCGCCCCACAAGTGCAACACGTGCGGTTGCCACGGCTCGCCGCTCGGCGCGGAGGAGACGGCGGCGACCAAGGCCGCGCTCGGCTTCGATCCCGCCAAGAGCTTCTACGTGCCCGAGGAGGTCTATGCGATGTTCAAGGACCGCTTCACGCGCCTGCACCGCGTCGCGAAGAAGTGGCGGCGCGCGAACCCGCAGCTGACGCTCGAGACGAAGGCGCCCGACTACATGAAGCTCGTCAACGCGCTGCCGAAGTTCGAGGTCGGCGCGGCGGACGCGACGCGCAACGTCAGCGGCAAGGTCCAGAACGCGCTCGCGGCGGTCGCGCCCGAGCTCGTCGGCGGCTCGGCGGACCTGGCGCCCTCGAACAAGACGTACATGAAGGATCTCGGCGACATCGCCCCGGGCGCGTGGGACGGGCGCAACATCCACTACGGCATCCGCGAGCTCGCCATGACGGCGATCGCGAACGGCCTGACGGCCTTCGGGTACTACCGCGGCTTCGGCGCGACGTTCTTCGTCTTCAGCGACTACTGCAAGCCGGCGCTGCGCCTCGCGGCGTTGATGAAGCTGCCGTCGATCTTCGTCTTTTCGCACGACAGCTTCTACGTCGGCGAGGACGGCCCGACGCACGAGCCGGTGGAGCACCTCGCGGCGCTGCGCACGGTGCCGGGCCTGACGACGTTCCGCCCGGCCGACGCCAACGAGACGGCGTATGCGTGGGTGGAGATGCTGATGAACGTCAAGGGGCCGAGCTGCATCATGACGACGCGCCAGAACCTGCCGACGCTCGCGGGCGTGACGCACGAGGGCGTCGCCAAGGGCGGCTACGTGATCTTCCAGTCGGGCGTCCAGGGCGGCGAGACGGTCGTCTTCCTCGCCACGGGCAGCGAAGTGTCGCTGTCGATCGAGGCGGCGAAGCGGCTGGTCGCGGAGGGGAAGTCGGTGCGCGTCGTGTCGCTGCCGTCCGTCGAGCTCTTCCTCGCGCAGAAGTGCGCGTACCGCGACGAGGTGCTGCCGGAGCTCATGAAGAAGCGCGTCATCGTCGAGGCGGGCGTCCGCTTCGGCTGGGACCGCTTCCGGCTCGACTACCGCACGACGCGCTTCGTGACGATGGACCGCTACGGCGAATCCGCGCCCTACAAGGTGCTCGCGCAGGAGTTCGGCTTCACGGTCGACAACGTCTACAGGGTCGCGAAGGAGATCGCGTAAGCGAAGAGGAGGCCGACGATGGAACTTGACACCCTGACCGCCGTCTCGCCGATCGACGGGCGCTATGCGAACAAGTGCACGGAGCTCCAGGACATCTTCTCAGAGTACGGGCTCATCAAGCGGCGCATCCAGGTGGAATGCGCGTGGCTGGAGGCCCTCTGCGACGCGAAGGCGATCAAGGAGTGCAAGGCGCTGACGGCGGCGGAGCGCAAGTTGCTCCGCGCGCTCGCGGCGAACGTCACGCTTGACGACGCGCGGCGCGTGAAGGAGATCGAAAAGACGACGAACCACGACGTCAAGGCCATCGAATACTTCCTCAAGGAGAAGGTCTCGGGCACGAGCCTCGAGACGCGCACCGAGTTCATCCACTTCGGCTGCACGTCGGAGGACATCAACAACATGTCCCACGCGCTCATGCTGCGCGACGGCAAGGCGGTGCTCCGGCAGGCGATGGACGCGTGCAGGAACGAGATCGCCGCGCTCGCCAAGGCATATGCGGCGGTGCCGATGCTCGCGCACACGCACGGCCAGCCCGCCTCGCCCACGACCGTCGGCAAGGAGTTCGCGGTCGTGGCGGCGCGGCTGGGGCGTCAGGCGGACGAGATCGACCGCCTCGTCATGCCCGCCAAGATGAACGGCGCGGTCGGCAACTTCAACGCGCACCTCGCGGCGTACCCGTCGGTCGACTGGGAGAAGCTGTCGCGCCGGGTGATCGAAGGGCTGGGGCTCCGGCAGAACCGCCTGACGACGCAGATCGAATCGCACGACGGGATCGCCGAGCTCTTCGACGCCCTCGGCCGCTGGAACGCCGTGCTCCTCGACTTCGACAGGGACGTGTGGATGTACATCTCGATGGGCTACTTCAAGCAGCGCACGATCAAGGGCGAGATCGGCTCGTCGACGATGCCGCACAAGGTGAACCCCATCGACTTCGAGAATTCCGAAGGCAATCTGGGCCTCGCGAACGCCGTCCTCGGCTTCATGGCGCGCAAGCTCGCGATCTCGCGCCTCCAGCGCGACCTCACCGATTCGACGACGCTCCGCAACATGGGCGTCGGCTTCGGCTACACGCTCATCGCCATCCGCTCGACGCTGAAGGGCCTCGGCAAGCTGGAGCTCAACGAGGCGCGGCTCGCCGAAGACCTCGACCGCAACTGGGAGGTTCTCGCCGAACCGATCCAGACCGTCATGCGCAAGGTGGGGATGGACCATCCGTACGAGCGGCTGAAGGAGCTGACGCGCGGCCGCCGCGTGACGGCCGAGACCCTGCAGGAATTCGTCAAGGCGCTGCCGCTGCCGAAGGCGGACAAGGCGCGGCTCCTGAAGCTGACGCCCGCGACCTACACCGGCCTCGCCGCGAAACTGGCCGGCCTCGTGTAAGAGCCCGCCCGTCATGGCCGTCACGGAGGCGATCATCGAAGAGATCAAGGCCCGCACCGATCTCGCGGACCTGATCGCCTCGTATGGCATCCAGATCCGCCGCGCCGGCGCGAGCGTCAAGGCGTGCTGCCCGTTCCACAACGAGAAGACGCCGAGCTTCAACATCAACACGTCCAAGGGCTTCTACCACTGCTTCGGCTGCGGCGAGTCGGGCGACGCGATCACGTTCGTCCAGAAGATGGAAGGGCTCGGCTTCCTCGACGCCGCCCGGAAGCTCGCCGAGCAGTGCGGCGTCAAGATCGAGGAGCGCAGCGACCCGGCGGACGGGCAGCGCAAGCGGCTCTACGCGCTCATGCTCGAACTCGCGCAGTTCTACCACCGCTGCCTCCGGCAGACGAAGGCGGCGCAGATCGCGCGCGACTATCTGAAAAGCCGCGACCTCGGCGAGGCGGCGCAGGAGGAGTTCCTCATCGGCTACGCCCCCGTCGGCGCCGCGCCCATCCTCGCGTGGGCCGAGAAGCACCGGTACACGCCCGCGGAACTCGAGCTCGCCGGCGTCCTCAAGGGCGACTACCACCGCTTCGGCGGACGCTTGATGTTTACGATCCGCGACCGGCGCGGCCGCGTCGTGGCGTTTTCCGGGCGGCAGCTCGTCGAGAACAAGAAGGCGGGCAAGTACGTCAATTCGCCCGAGACGCCGATCTTCAAGAAGTCGCAGGTGCTCTTCGGCTTCGACAGGGCGGCCGGTCACATCGTCAAGGCGCCGCACCGCGAGATCATCTGCTGCGAAGGCCAGATCGACACGATCCGCCTGCACCTGTGCGGCTTCACGACGGCCGTCGCCTCGCAGGGGACGGCGTTCACCGAAGAGCACGCCGAGATGGTGAAGAAGGTCGCGGATGCGGCGCTGCTCCTGTACGACGACGACGCGGCCGGCCACAAGGCGACGGTCAAGGTCGCGCGGCTGCTGCTCGCGCGCGAACTGCCCGTGCGCGTCGTGAGCCTCCCCGACGGCGACGACCCCGACAGCTTCCTGCGCCGCCACGGCGCGGCCGCCCTCCAGCAACGCATCGACGCGGCGGAATCGATCGTCAGCTTCCAGTGCCGCGCGGAAAAGGCGAAGGAGGCGAACCCGCAGTCGATCGACGCGGTCGCGCGCATTTCGCACGCGGTGCTGGAGACGGTGGCCGCGTGCCCGTCGGCCATCCTGCGCGCGACGATGGTCGACGAGGCGGCGAAGCTGCTCGCGCTGCCCGTCGCCGCGCTGAACGAGGAGCTGGAGAAGGCGCGCGCGGCCGTCGCGGCGGCGGAGAGGGGACGGGAACTCGCGCAGAGACGCAGAGGCGCGGAGAAGTTCCCGGATGATGAGGCGCCGATGGAGGTGCCGGACGACTCGGCGGAAGTGCCGCGCGCCGCGATCGCCGAGTCGCGCGAGCCGCCGCCGGAACTGGAGCGAGAATTCATGGAATTTCTGATGGTGAACGAAGGAAATGCGGATATGTCGGGGCAGGTTGGTGAGTTTCTGCCCGACAAGGTGTTCGCCCATGATTTCACGCGCCGGTTCGTCATGGTGTGGCGCGACGGTGTGGCGACTGATGAGGATTTGCTTGCGCCTTTCGCGGACGCGCTCGACGACAGTGAGCGCGGCTGGTTCGATAAGATACTCTCGGCTGCGGGGAGAAAATTGGCGAGTAGCGACAAGCCGACAGACCGACTACAAGACTTCGTGTGTCGCCTATGGCGTAATTTCATTGAACGAAGACGTAGCATGTTGCCTGCTGTCGGAGACGTCGAGTCTAACGCGCTGCGAATGAAGTTTACGCTGGCTTTGAAGCGCATTGGGGGCTCTGATGTTAATGTTGATTGGAACAAAGCCAAAGAAATCATAAGAAATTTCATCAAAGGAGACAACGACGCATGGACCTAAAGGAAGCAACGAACCGCATCGCCGCCCAGAAGGAGCTGACGGCGAAAATCCGTGACGAAGTGGGCCGCGTGATCGTCGGCCAGGAGAAGCTGATCGACCGCCTCGTGCTGGCGCTCGTGACCGACGGGCACATCCTGCTGGAGGGCGTGCCGGGCCTCGCCAAGACGCTCGCGTGCAACACGCTCGCGAAGGTGCTGGGGCTGGAGTTCCGACGCATCTCGTTCACGCCGGACCTGCTGCCGGCCGACGTCGTCGGCACGCTCGTCTATTCGCCCAAGACGGGCGAGTTCACGCCGAAGAAGGGGCCCGTGTTCACGAACCTGCTCCTCGCCGACGAGATCAACCGCGCGCCCGCGAAGGTGCAGTCGGCGCTGCTGGAATCGATGCAGGAGCGTCAGGTGACGATCGGCGACGAGACGTATCCGCTGCCGCGTCCGTTCCTCGTGCTGGCGACGCAGAACCCGCTGGAGCAGGAGGGAACGTACCCGCTCCCCGAGGCGCAGGTGGACCGCTTCATGTTCAAGTGCCTCGTCGAAACGCCGACGAAGGCGGACGAGCGGCGCATCATGCAGCGCTTCGCGGAGGCGGGCGAGAAGCCGACGGCGGCGACGGTCTGCACGCCGGACGACATCGCGACGCTGCGCGAGACGCTGAAGGAGGTCTACTGCGACGAGAAGGTGGGCGACTACATCCTCGACATCGTCTTCAAGACGCGCGAGCCGAACGCGCACATCCAGAACGGCGCGAGTCCGCGCGCGACGCTCGCGCTGAACCTCGCCGCGCGCGGCAATGCGCTGTTGAAGGGGCGCGCGTACGCGACGCCGCAGGACGTGAAGGAGGTCGTGCACGACGTGCTGCGCCACCGCATCCTCCTCACGTACGAGGCCGAGGCGGAGAACCTGACGAGCGACGTCATCATCGACAGGATCCTGGACGAAGTGCCGGTACCGTGAAGAGTTGAGAGTTGAGAATGGAGAGTTGAGAGTTGGGAGGGGAAGGTTGAGAAAGGAGAGAGGAGAGGGCTGAATGGAGCGGCGCAAGACAGACGTCCAGGAGCTGATGGCGAAGGTGGGGAAGATCCGCATCCTCACCAACAAGCTGATCGACGACCAGCTCAGCGGCGACTACCATTCGACGTTCAAGGGCCAGGGCGTCGAGTTCGACGAGGTGCGCCCCTACGCGGTCGGCGACGACGTGCGCACGATCGACTGGAACGTGACCGCCCGCACGGGCGCGCCCTACATCAAGCGCTACAGCGAGGAGCGCGAACTGACGGTGCTCTTCATGGTCGACGTGTCGGGCTCGCAGAGCTACGGTTCGCGCGGCCGCACGAAGGCGGAGCTTGCGGCGGAGGTGACGGCGCTTCTGGCGCTGACGGCGATCCGCAACCAGGACAAGGTGGGGCTCGTCCTCTTCTCCGACCGGATCGTCAAGTACATCCCGCCGCGCAAGGGGCGCGATTCGGTGATGCGGCTCGCGCGCGAGGTGCTGGCGGCGGGCGAGGACGCGGAGGGCGGCACCGACATTCCCGCCGCGCTCCGGTTCCTCAACCAGGTGCAGAAGCGGCGGGCCGTCGTCTTCCTCGTCTCGGACTTTCTGCAGCAGGGCGGCGACGACGCGTTTGCGCGGCTCCTGCGCGCGACGGCGCGCCACCACGACCTCGTCTGCGTGACGGTCGCCGATCCGGCGGAACGCGCGCTGCCGGACGTGGGGCTCGTCGAGCTGGAGGATCCCGAGACGGGCGAGCTCGTGCTCGTCGACACGTCCAGCGCGAAGCTGCGGCGCGCGTTTGCGGCGGCGGCGGACGAGGCGGAGGCGACGGCGCGGCGCTTCTTCGCCAAGACGGGCATCGACACGCTGCATCTGGCGACCGACCGCCCGTACATCGACGACGTGCGCGCGCTTTTCAAGCGCCGCGCCCGCAAACGTTAAAAGGCGCAGGTCGAGGAAGGCTCGGTTATGGCACTGAACAGGATGACAGGCAGAGGAGGGCGAGGATAGAATGTCCCTATTGCTGATTGCGGCGACGCTCCTGACGATGCAGAAAGGCGGCGTCGATTTCAAGCTGGAGTCGGAGACGACGGGGATCGACCCCGCGCGCAGTGTGTTCGTGACGCTGACCTTGACGACGCCGAAGGGCGCGGCCGTCGCGCCGCCCGACCTGCGTGCGCGCGTGCAGGGCTTCTCGCTCGCCGAGGAGTTCGCGGAGGAGCCCGTCGTCGCGAAGGACGGCGCGGTGACGCAGGTCGTCAACTGGAAGCTCGTCCCCGAGCCGTGCGCGCGCGTCTACCGCATCGCGCCGCTCGTCGTCGGCGACTTCTACACCGGCGCCGTCTACTTCGATCCGCCGCCCGCGCGCGAGGCGGTGACGGGCGGCATCGAGACCGATCCGAAGAAGGACCTGCCGCCCCTGAGCCTGAAGCTCGTCGGCTTCGTCGCGCTCGCGCTCCTCGTCGCCGCGCTCGTCGTCGCGGGGCTCGTCGCCCTTGCGCGTCTCCTCGTCCGCCGCGTGAAGGAGCACCGCATGAGCCCGATCGAGCGCGCCTGGGCGGAGCTCGACCGGCTCATCCGGAAGGGGCTCCCCGGGCGCGGGAAATACAAGGACTTCTACGTGGAGCTGACGATGGTCGTGCGCCGCTACGTCCAGCGCAAGTACGGCATCCGGGCGCCGCACCTGACGACCGAGGAATTCCTGCGCGAATTCCGCTCCGATGACCTGCGCGCGTTCCTCGAGTCCGCCGACATGGTCAAGTTCGCGGGTGTCGAGGCGACGCCGGAGATGGCGGACGAGGCGACGGCCGCCGCGCGCACGTACCTGACGGGCGACAGCCAGGCGGCCGCCGGAAAGGAGGTGCGCGCATGACGCTCGCGCATCCCTGGCTGCTCCTCTTCGCGCTGCCGCTCGCCTTCGCCGCGTGGC
>JAFUEM010000039.1 GCA_017463935.1 Kiritimatiellia bacterium | reverse complement strand
TGTCAACGGCGGGTCGAACGGCGGAACGCTGACGGCGAGCGCGACGAACCTCGGCAGGCTGCAGAAGAACGCGGGCCCGGCGTTTCCGGTCGCGGCCGTTCCGGTGCCGGCGGGGCGGTCGGTGACTTATGAGATGAACTACGTCGGGCTGGAAGCGAGCGACGCGATGGACGATATCGTCGTCGCGGCGACGTTCGCCGAGAACGAGACCGGCGCGACGCTCTCCAGCACCGGACGCGTGACGGTGGTCAGGGTTGAACTGGAGGCTGACAAGATCGCGCCGCAGAATCCATCTATGAATAGACATGTGTTTGGCGTTTGCGAGTTGGTGCATTTGCGCCAGATGCCGGCGGCTGCCGCAATAGACTGGTCTGCTCACGGTGCCTCGCATATCATCTTTTGGAATGATTGGAAGTCGTTCTACTGTCACGCACTTGCTGAATCTTCTGTCGTGAGGGCGAGTCTTGGTGGCGCGACGCTTGATATCGGGTTTGATGTCGTTGTGCCGTCCGTTGTCTGTCGCGGCGCTGAATGGGACGGCGTTTCCGGGACTGTTGGCAGGGCGGGGGATGTTTGCATGCGACTGGCGTTGTATGTCGAACCGCTTTATGTCTCGTTTGAGGGGTTGCCGATGCAGGAGATCGTAGATGACAGCCAGAGCGGTTGTCACGATGGTTATTTTGATGATCAATCCAAGGGAGGTTCATGGTCGCACGACTATGCGAGCGGCGCAGGCGACTGGCATATCGTTTCGTCCAATGCCTACTGGTTCACGGACAATGCGGGTGTTGTTGAATATGTCCGACCTTGGCGTGACGGGCAAAAAACATGGGCCATTCCAATCGGGTGGAGTCGGCCGTGGAATCGGACGCTGGAGGCGCAAATCGTGCCCAATCCGACGACGCAGGAATTTCAGATTGACACCGATGGAACGGTATCGGTCAGGAAGTATAACCATGAAATTCGTCGATCAGTCGACAATCATGTATGGCTTGACGGCGTTCGGGTCGACAGGTAGGAGGTCGCAAATGAAAAAGAAGGTCATTCGAGCGGGGGCTATAATCGGCGCGGCGCTGGCAGTGGGGGGCGTGTTGTGCGTCATGCTGTGTGACGGCAAAGGTTCGCGCTACCGGGCCGAATGCCGGTTTGTCGACTATCCATCAGACGAGATTCCGACGAACGCGGTAGGCGAAGTCCGTCAGCCGCCGGACTTTTCCGGTGGACATCTTGAGTCTGCAAGGATATTGATCGAACAGGTTCGCGCCAGTCAGTTCTACACCAACATTGTTGCGGCGTACAGACGACGGCACCCCGGCTCCCGACAGGCTGAAGCCGACCTCTGCGCAATCGCGTCTCGCGCTGAAATCACGCTGGTGGGGCACCCCATCCCCGTCGTTGCCGTATCCGCAACGGCAGACGACGCGCGTCTTGCAAAAGATATGGCAGAGGCGTATCGTGAGGCGGTCCGGCAATTGAAGGAGAGTGAGTCGACGGGTCGTCTGCAACAGGCCGCGCGGCAGATCGACCAGAACGTGGAGCGGCTGCGGCGCAGCGTCAGCCAGCTGGAGGACGCGATTGCCGTTGCGACGGCGCCGGAAGAAAAGGAGGCGCTGCAGCGCGAAATGCGTTTGCAGACGCGCCGACTCGCGGAGCTTGCAGAGGAAGGTCGAAAAGCGGAAGAGGCTGCGTCCGTACGTTCTGCATCCGGCATTCATCCGGTTGGCGAGGTGATTTGTACACGGGTGAGTCCTTGATGATACCGGCGCGTGAAGTGATGAACAAGTTGATGGCAGTTTTGGCACTGCTGATGTGCATGTGCGCGTTCGCCGCAAAGGGGACGCGCAACCCGTCGGGGAGTGAGCGGAACGGCACGATCAACGACCAGCTTCCCGACTGCCGCTACAGTACCAACCGGCTGGAGGTGATGCGCTCGGTTCTCGCGCACGGCCCCAAGGCGAACCAGTACGACTACGTCACCAACGCCATCCACGAAATCGAGGCGCACCTGCCGCCGGAGTGAACGCGGGGCATTTTGATGCCGATGAACGCGGCGGCAGAATTCTTCCGCAGATCTGCTCGGCGACAGCGGAAGAGGGCCGGTAAACCGCACATCGCACCCCGCGCCCGCTAAAGCGCGACGGGATCCGACGCGAGCGCGCGGCCGGCGTTGCCGAACGATTCGGCGGCGCGGACGCGAAAGCGCACCTTCGGATTCAGCCACTTCGCCTTCCGCGTGCCGAGCTCGTCCAGCGAAAAGACGCAGCGCACCGTTCCGGCCTCGCGCGCCGGCGTCAGAAAGTACGTCGGCGAATACACGCGCTTCGACCGGGCGATCCGCCGCGCGCCGCTTTCCTCGACTTCCGCCGCGACCTCGTAGTCGTAGGCGCGCGGCCGTCCGTCCCCGGCCGTCGCCGCCGGGAACGACACCTCGATCTGCCGGACCGCACGCCCTTTCCTGTCCTTCCCGTCGAAAGGTCCCCTGACGACGACCTTCGCGCCGGCCGGAAATTCCGGCGGCACGGCGGAGGCGCCGCGCGCGGCAAAGTCGAACGGCTTCGGTTCCGTCGCCGGCAGCGGAATCACCCAGTCCGGGCCGAGGTCGCCGTCGTTGACGATGTCACGCCGCCGCACGACGACGCGACCGGAATAGACCGAGACGAGCAGCCCCTCCTTGCCGCCGAAGCGGTCCACGAGCGCCATCTGCCGCAGGTCGTCCAGCGCGGACGGGCCCGCGTTCTCGCGCCCGTAGACCGGGTCGATGTACCGGAGCGACGCGGTGCCGATGGACGTGAACGCGCCCTGCCAGATCGCGCGCTCGTCGACGAGCGGATGGTGGGAGTGGCCGGAGAACGCGATGGCGTTCGGAAACGGCGACAGCGCCCGCGTCGCGAAGCCGTCGTCCTGTCCCCACGCCCAGTCGCCGTGGCACGTCCCCTTCGGATGCGGATGCTGGATGTAGAAGAACGGCCGGTCGCCGCGCAGGTCGGCGGCGTGCTCCTTCAGGTACGGCTCGATGGACGGCACGCCCTTCCATCCGTCCCAGTGCGCGCCGATGAAGGTGTAGCCTTTGACCGTCTTCTTCCAGATCGGCGCATACGGTTCGCCGAACGCGCGCTCCCACGCCGCGGCGCGATCCGTCGCGATGAGCGCGTCCGGCGGCGGCGTCAGCTTGGAATACCTGAAGCCCTCGATGTCGTGGTTGCCGTAGATGAACAGCTTCTCGACGGGACGTCCGCCCAGCCCCCTGCCGTCCGGGAACACGCGGTTCCAGGCGTCGGCCACGCACTGAAGCTGCGAGACGAGCCCGTGGTCGGCCATGTCGCCGGCGATCACGATGCCGTCCGCGCCCTGGTCGCGGAACCATGTGAACGCCTTGACGAGGGCCTCCGTCCCGTACAGCCCCGCCGCCTCCCGCACATGAACGTCGCTCACGACGCCGAAGCGCAGATCCGGCGTCGCGCCCGCGATGTCCAGCGTGATCGGCCGCGCCGCGCCCGTCGCGGCGAACACCCGCCACGGACGCACCGCCGCGAACGCCGCCGCACCGCAAAGGAAACTCTTTCGTGTCATCATGCCGCCCTCCCCGCCTGTCTGCCGCTCTTCCGGTAGAACCTGTCCGCGATGAGCGCGATCGCGCCGTCGCCCGTGAGGTTGCACGCCGTGCCGACACCGTCGATCGACAGATACGCGGCCATCAGCAGCGCATACGTTTCGGGCGCAAGGCCCAGCACGGACTCCGCGATCGGCGCGGCGGCGAGCACCATCCCGCCGGGAACGCCCGGCGCGGCGACGGCGAGGACGCTCAGGAGAAGAACGTACTCCGCGAACGGGCCCGCGCGGAGCGCGCCGCCGGACAGCAGGAGGAACCCGGCGCTGAACACCGTGATCTTCGTCAGGCTCCCCGCCAGATGGATGTTCGCACAGAGCGGCACGACAAGATTCGCCGTCTCGTCGCCCACGCCGTTCGCCTTCACCTGCCGGAGCGTCACCGGAATCGTCGCCGCCGAGGAGCAGCAGCCAAGCCCCGTGAAATAGGCGGGGAGCATCGTCCAGAGGGCCCTGAACGGATTTTTCCGCGCGATCGCCCCGGCCAGACCATACTGCATCAGCAGCACCAGCCACGTCGCGGCGAGCGCCGTCAAGACGATCCTGAGCGCCGGACCGCACATCTGCGCAAGCGCGCCGCGCGCCGTGAGATCCGCGACAACCGTCAGGATGTAGAGCGGCAGCAGCGGCACGACCGTCTTCGCGATCGCGACGGACACGACGCGCCGGATCTCGCCGAACGCGCGCGCCAGGGCGGGGCATTCGACAGACGCCATCGCCAGACAGAAGACGAACGCGACCGCCATCGCCGTCACGACGTCCACGACCGGCGGAATCCGGAGCGTGAAGAAGGCGGGAAAGGACTGCACCGCCCCGGACGCGGCGAGCGAGCCGGAGACGAGGTGCGGCAGAACGGCATCGGCGAGGCAGAACCCGAACGCACCGGCCAGAATCGTCGAGGCGTAGGCGAGCGCGATGGTCGCGAGCAGCAGGCGCCCGGCGCGGCGTCCGGCCTCGGCGATCGCCGGCGTGACAAGCCCGACGATGATGAGCGGGACGATGAACTTGACGAACTGCGCGAACGTCCCGCCGAACGAATTGAGCGCGCGGATGACGCACGCGGGCGCGCAGGCGCCGACGAGCGCCCCGACGGCCATCGCCAGAACCAGCTTCGCGAGCGGCGCGGTGCGCAGCGATTTCCAGATCATGCCGGCAATCCGATCCTGCGCACGACACGCATCGACTCGTCGCGCGCGTCGATAAGATACATAGTAGATTCACCGCCGCCGGGTGCCACCTTGACGGCGACATGCACGCCGTGCCGCGTCTCCGCCGGGATGTTCGCGCCGAACGGCTGCCCGGCGAACTTTTCGGCGTTCGCCGCCGTCAGCAGCGTCGGGACTACGACCGGGTCGCGCCCTTCGTGAATCTCGCGCGAGGTCAGACGCGCCAGCGTTTTCTCGGACGACAGCTGCCACGGATCCCAGACGCACGCAACATACGCCTTTGCACGGACGGCGCGGACGAAACCTTCGTCCATTGCGTCCGGGCAGCCGTGATGGTTCATCTTGCACACCGTCACCGGCCCGGCGAGCTTCCCGATCTCAGCCTCGTAGTCCACCTTCGTGCCGTCGGCGCGTTTCAGCCATCCGCTGACATCGCCGCCGGCGTAATAGGCGAACCGGCCGTAGCGAATGACAAAAGCGGAAGAGAGCGTGTTCTGGTTGACCCTGCCGTCTTTCGCCGTCGCCGCATGCTCTGCGGCAAAATCGCACCGCCCTTCCGCTCCGTCCCAGGCAACGCCGTTCGCGCAGAGGTTGCGGATCGAAAACACGCCTTTGTACTTTTCCGGCGCGTGCAGGAGCGCGATCTGGTCGAGCGCGCCGACGCGGAAAGGCTCGACGGCAAGTCCCTTCGGCTTCTCGGCTTGCAGCCAGCGCTTGACGAGCTCGACCGACACTCTGTCGTGCGAGTTGTACGCGCCCCACGCCGGATACTGGTGGTCGAGATAGCGCCGGAAGGAAAACTCCCGCGCCACGCACCGGAAGCCGTTCGCCCTCAAGCCATCGCCGAAATCGCGAAAGCGCCAGCCCGCCTTGGGCGACGGCTTCTGGCCGATATCCATCGAGCCGATATGATCGGTGTGCCAGTGGCTGAAGATCAGGTAGTCGATCGTCTTCTCCGGCCAGACGCGCGAAATATAGCGGGCGACCCATTCGCCGCCCAATCTTTCGGCGGACGGCAGAAGCGGTATTTCACCGACATACTTCGGCCGGTAGAAATCCCCCGTGTCGTTCAGGATGGTCGTGCCGTCCGGAAGGATGTAGAAGCAGTTTTCCCCGCACCCCGTATGGATGAAATGAAGTTCAAGTTCGCCCGCCCGCCATCGGGGGAACGTGTCGGACGGAACTGCGGCACTCCCGGCGAAGCGCGGCAAAAGCGCCGCGCCCGCCGCCGCCAGCGATCCGCCGATGAAACGCCTTCGTGAAACCATATCTGCCATCACTTGCCCCCTTAACCAGATGTCCTTAGAATTATATCACATCTGTTCTGTCAGAGGCAAGGTCAGCGCACGATGAGGATCAGGCCGGGCGGCATCACGCTCCAGGTGAGACGGACGCAGGCGGGCGACGTTGCGTCGTATGTGTACGCCGTCTTGCCCTCGTGCCAGGTCTTGTTCGTCCAGTTGCCGAGTGCGTCAAGCTCTTCGGTGTAGTAGCCCGCGACGTCCTTGAGGTCGCCCAACCTGTCCTTGACGCGCGTTGCCGAGAACGTCCACGTGCCTTCGACCGTGTACGCACCCGGCGCTTCGTCGAGGACTTCGACGGCATCGCTTTCGACATCGCCGTACTTCGTCTGCACCAGCACGTTCGTGACGCCCAGCGCGCCGAAGTAGCGCACGGCGTCGGCATTGCGGTTGCGGATGATTTCTTCCTCCGTCAGCACGCGGTCGTAGTAGCGGAAGAACTTCACGGTGCCGACGAAGCCTTCATTCCCGGCATTAATGTTGCCAAGTCCGTAGCCGGAATCCGTGACGATACTCATAGAATCGAACTCGTTGTAAAGCCGCTGCGCCCCGTATGTTCCGTCCTTGGCGTATTCCGTCGGGATCGTCGTATCTGGGAACATCATGGCCTTCTTATTGTCGAAGTCCTGAATGCCGGTCGCGAAGCTGTACTGATTGTTAGGCGCATGGAAATACATGTAAATGCCCTGTGCAATCCAGCAGAACGATTCAGCAGCCGATCTGCCCTGCGATGCCTTGACGATACGGAAGTTGAAGTAATTTCCAGAGCCGTTGAAGCTGTAGGCATGGTCTGAGGTTGTCGCGGTCTGATCGTCGGGGTTGCCGTCAATGAGCGTCTGGATCGTGAAGTTCTTCAGGATGAAGCCCGCATTGCCCTTGAAGCGCGGACCGCCCGCGAAGACATAGCCGTCGTCAGTCCAATGTCCCGTGGAGGTCGCGCCGTTCCAATGTAGGTCTGAGTTGGCGCGGTCGCCAAGATTCTTCCAGTTGGCGGCGTTGGAATCGTGGGTGCCAACTCCGGCGTTGTAGATTCCGTCGTAGTTCCAGACGAGGCCCGCCTGCGAGTAGTCGTCGTAGCTGTAGTCGGCAGCGGTGCGAAGACCGCGCACCGGCTTCCAGAGCCAGGTCAGGCGGACGAGTCCGGCAGATTCGCTGTAGCCGTAGGAAGTGGACGCAACCGTCTGCGCATTGGAGCAGACAATGTAGGTCGCGCCACCTCTCGTATCCCACATTCCATTCTCCACCATGTAGCCGGCGCAGGCGTATTCGATCTCCTTGCCGTTCACCTTGATCGTCACGTTCGCGGGCGCGGTAAAGGTGTGCGAGCCGTCGACGTCGTATTCGCCGTCCGGCTCGTTGCCTTGAAGCGCGGAGTATGTCGACTGGACGATAACATCCGTCTCGGCGAACTTGCCGAAGTAGCGCCAGTCGTCAACCTTGCGGTTCTGCGCGACTTCTGCCGCCGTAAGCGCATGGTCGTATTGGCGGAAGCTCTTGATCGTGCCGATGAAAATATCGTCCACACCCGTCTTGCCATAGCCTCCGAGACAGAAGCCTGTGTCCGAATAGCTAGCAGAAGTATTTTCCTTGTAGCCGTTGCCAGACGTCGGCTCAGTGGTCCCGTCGAAGAACGTCTGCTTGTTATTCGGCCTCATGATGGCTGTCATATAGTCAAAGGTGTCTCCTTCGAGGTAGGGGTATCCCGAACTGAAGCATTTCCATTGTAGCTGGTTGGAGTTTTTGCGTATCTGGAACGCAAAGGTAGAAAGGTTGGCGCCAAACGGCACGGCGCTGTTCGAGGTTGGTTTATGGGCGGGACCCTGTTCGGATGTCTTCGCGTCAATCAGCATCTGGAGCGAATAGTCCTTGCCGACTGTGAAGCCGCCGGGATCGTTGCAGCGGAAGCGGCTGCTGCCTTCCATCCTGAAGCCATTATCCGTCCAGTAGCCGGGATCGCGGCCGTTGGTGGGATTGAGATCGATGGCGGTGTCCCATCCCGAAGCTGCGGCGTTCAACCGCTGGAGGAAGATGTCGTTTGGGCTTCCCGCCGATCCCAGGTTCACCCAGTTCGTCGCAATGGTGGAGTGGGCGACGTTCGTGCCCTGGTTGCAGATGCCGTCGTAGAAAACTTCCAGTCCGTCCCAGACATAGTCGGAGACATCGTAGGTCGCGAGGCCTTCGCCGTCCGTCCATTTCCAAGTGATGCGGACACAATCGGTATCTTCGACCTTGCAGGAAAGCTCGCGGGCGTGGAAGACGGCCTCGCCCCAATCGCCAGTCGCGGCATCCCATGTTTCGAGCGTGTAGCCTGTGCAGATGTATTTGGCGTTGCCTACCGTGGCAATGCGCGGCGCGGTGAAGGTGTAGCCGTTTTCATCGACGGCGTAGCATCCGGCCGGTTCCGCAGATGCCGCGATCGTCGAGACGACAACAGCGTTCGTCACGGGCAACGGCGCGGCGCGGTCGAAGAAGCGGCGCTCGTCAACGACTCGATTCCAGGCGAGTTCCTCGCTCGAAAGGATGCCTTGATACAGGCGGAAAAACTTCAACTTGCCGACGAACTGCTGGCCGCTACTCGATGTGCTGCCAAGTCCGTAGCCGGTTGTGCTTTTGGAACCGATTGCCGTAGCGTATTGCCTGTAGCCCTCGCCGGATTCCGGCATCTCGGTGCCGCTGAACATGTACGCCTTCTTGTTCGTGTCGTCACGTATGACGTTCGCGTAGTCGTATTTCTTCGACGCGGCGGTGATTTTCGGGCCGTCATAGGTGCCGTCAAGCCTGAAGAGGAATGAATTTTTGTCGTAGATGCCGAACGCAAAGTTGTCGATCATGACTGAACACGCAGGAGCAAGACCAGTGGTGAGCTGCTCCGTTGCGTCAGCATCGACGAGCATCTGGACCGTGAAGTCGCCTGCGACCGTGACCTTTCCGCCGCCATACCAGCGCGTCTTGCCTCTGAAGACATAGCCGTCGTCTGCCCATTCGCCGGCCGTTCCGGTGCCGACGGTCTTGGACGTCAACTGCGCGTCTCCGCCGAAACCGACGTTAGAGCCGAGGTTCACCCACGTCGTGGCGGCATTGTCGTGGGCGGCGGTCGCGCCCTGGTTGCGTATGCCGTCGTAGTTCCAGACTGCTCCTGGCACGTAGCAGTCCACGTCGAAGGCGCGGTAGGCCGGGTTGTCCCAGTACTTGATCCCCGCAGAAGCGGACAGGGCGAACAGCGCGGTCGCGACGATCGCAACTCTCCCGAACAGCACGTTCATGTCTCTCATGGCGTTTCCTTTCCTTCTTGTTGGTTAGACTTTACGTTCTTTGCGGCTAAAGCCAAATCTCCAATCCCGTAGGGCGCGATGTTCAGCACGAAGCGCGAGCCGCAGCCGCCGTCGCGCGACGGCAGGACGACCGGATTCTGCGAGCGCCAGTAGAGCGTGCATTCCCCGAGGCTGTTCGTATACTTGCCGCCCTTGAGCATGCGCCTCTGCGGATAGCTGGGGCTCGGGCATGTCTCGCCGACAGGATCGGTCGCCGCCAGCGCGACGCCGCCGTTCTGCCAGTCGAGCACCATTTCGTAGGCATTTCCGAGGACGTCGTAGAGCCCGTACTGGTTCGGCTTCTTGAGCCCGCCGCGGTGCAGCACGCCGCCGGAGTTCCCGCTGTACCAGAGAATCGCGTCCGCGCCTTCTGCGTTCGCGTCCGCCGCGCCGTCCCAGTAGGCCGTGCCGCCGGGAACGCCGCCGCGCGCGGCCTTCTCCCACTGCGCCTCCGTCGGCAGATCAAACATGCCGACAAGGCCGGTCCGGGCGCCGAGACGACCGACGATGGACTTCGGATCGACACCCCGGCGCACCGGCCAGTCGTAGTCGCCGCCCGGCGCGGAATCGCCGCGGATCGTGCTGCACGAGTCGTTCACGCTCGGCAGCATCACGTCGGGCGTGTTCATGTTCTTTCCGTTCTTGAGCAGACGGAACTGGTACTTCGTCGTCTCGAACACGGCGATGTAGTACGGCGCGGAAATCGTCACCCGGCTGGACGGCGAATAGCGCTTTTTCGGACCGCCGGAGCTGCGCCCCATCGTGAACGCGCCGGCTGGAATGCGGCGGAAGGCCATCCATTCGCGGAAGTACCGCTCGTCGTCCGCAAGGCCCGTCCAGACGACGTTGTCGCGCGGCCCCTCGCCCGCGTCCACGCCGCGCCAGAGATCGTCCGACGCCGCCCATGCGCCCCACACGCCGTTCGTGAGGGCGTTGCGCGTCACATACTGCCGCGCGCCGCGCGCGCCCGCCTCCTTCGAAAGGTCGAACACGATGTAGAGCACGTCCTCGTCCGCGACCTTCTCGGACGAGAGCACCACCTTGAAGCGGTCGATTCGGCCGCGCGCCCTGAGCGACGCGTCCTTCGTCGGCGTGAGGATGATGTGCTTCGCGCCGTCGCCGTCGATCACCGTATCGCCCGCAAGCGCCAGCGGCGAGACGGGGCCGATCTCATCCTCTCCGTCGTATGCGACGACGGTCATTTCGCGGACCGACCGTTCCGGCTCATCCCATCCGCTCACCGTGAAATCGACCGAAACCGACTCGGACCACGGCCACTGCTGCACGAGCGAAACGCCTGAAATCGTCTCGCCCGCCGCGGCAAACGCGGCGCACGTCAGCAAAAGTGGCAGAAGCGTCTTCATTTCGTCATTTCTTCGCGATCCGGAACCCGGCGGAACCCTCCAGCGCGAGGCGCGGCCGCTCGCCCGAAACCCCGCGCACGAAGCCAATGCCATCGGCAACAAGGCACGCGACTTCTTCGCCCGCGCCACCCGCGCCGCTGTAAAAGGTCAGTTTCGCCGTGAACACATCGTCCTCGTTGAAGTTTTCCGGCATCGGCGGATTCCATATCGGAAACGCATCGCTCTTGCCGTAGACCCTTCCCGCCGTCACCCCCGCGCCCGTGATCGTGAGCCGTGCCGACTTCGCGCACTCCGGCCACTCCCAGGCCATCTGCGTCTGACCGGCGTTCAGCGTCTTCCAGAGCGCCGTCGCGCCGGGATCGGCGTTCACCACACATTCGTTTGACATTGCCATCCGGCTGGCGGCCACAGGTTCCGAGGCCGTCACCCCGACCACGGCGACATCTTCGATCACCGCCGCAGTCGGCGCACCGGCCGCGCCATCCGCAGTCTTCGCTGTTCGCGCCGACATCGCGAGGACCGCGCACGCCGCGACTGCCGCGACGGACGCGGCGACTTGAAAGGTGCGCGTCCGCCAAAGCGCGGCTCGACCGACCGCTGCCGCCGAACCGACCGCCGCCAGACAGCGGTGCGCGAAGCCGTCCGACGCGGGCGGTATGTCCGCATCGCACAAGAGCGACGCCGCCATGAATTCCTCGTCCATCTCGAAACCTGCAACCATAGCCTTCTCCCATTCTGTTTAACGGGCGACACCGCCCTTCCGTTTGGTGAGAAACGCACAAATCTTCCGCCGCCCCTCTGACAGCCTGAATTTTACCGTTCCTTCGGGCACCGCAAGCGCCTCGGCGATGTCCGCCACCGAAAGTTCCCCGAAATAACGCAGAACGACGGCCTCCCGCAGTATCGGAGACAACCGGGAAACCGCCAGCCGGACGGCCGCCGCATCCGACTTGACGGCAAGCGCGTCGCCTGGGTTTGGACGAGCGTCCTCTACTTCCGGGACGTCCTCCATGAAAACAAGCGCATTCGCCGCCTTCAGACGCAAATCATCCCTATGCAGATTGACGAGGATCGTGCAAAGAAACGAAAAATACGCCGCTTCGGAAGGAAAATCGCCCTGGGCCTTGACCGCACGGGCCAGTGTGCGCATGGCCAGATCCTCCGACATCGCCGCATCCGAGCAGAGCCGGAACGCCAGCTTGTAAAGGCGACCCGAATAGGACGCGACCAGCGCCTTCGCGCCCGCTTCCGGATCGGTCCGTATCTGTTCCCAAACGCACATATCCCAACAGATTAAACGCATGCTCATGCGATTCCGTTGGGTACAAAGAGGAACATCCGCGATAAAACACGACGCTTGCATCTGCCGCACGGCGCGCCGCATCGTGGCCGCGCACGCCCAAAGTTGTTTCCGATCACGAATGGAATCAACCCTCCCCAGCTGCGTTTAATCGATATGAACGTCCGGTGAATTTGATATACTATCGGCAGTTAAACAATGATGAGATTGCTAACAGCCTTGTTGCTTGCAACCGCCGCGCCGCTGAACTGGAACGCGGTTGGCGTTGTCGCGGCCTGTGCGTGGGGCGGGCTTCTGCTCGCGTTTGGCGTGTGGAAGATTTTTAACGCAGAGTCGAGATGCGCCCGTGCCGAAGGCATCGGGTCGCCTGAGCGAAGCGAACCCGAAGGGCCGCAAGGGGCCGCGAGTCGCAGAGGACGCAGAGAGAGTTTTGAACTGGGAGCCAGGCCCCCGGCCCCCGGCAACCTCTGCGTACTCTCGGCGCTCGCTTCGCTCGGCTTGGCCGCTTCCCCATGGGTCGCGTCCACCCGCAAGGGGCGGTTACGTGTCTCTGCGTTAAAACAAAAACCCCTACCGGCCCTCGTTTTTCTGGCCTTCGCCGCGCTTGCGACGGTCGAGGCGCAGAAGCGGAGTGAGTTGAGAGTTGAGAATGAAGAGTTGAGAGTTAGAATGGAGCGCGGCGAAGCCGCCACCGCAACTCTCAACTCTCAACTTTCAACTCTCAACTCCACCTGCGCCGCGAACCACGACATCAATCCTGCCCCATTGACCGACGCGGACATCGACCGGGGTTATCTTCTCGTTGAAGAAGATGCGAGCGCCGCCGCGATTGAAATTCCGACGAACGCAGTCACGGTCGGCAATTGGCATCTTCACGGCGCATCGTCCAATTTCGGCAACCATCGACTCGACCTTTCGCCGTGGTCGTTCCCGATGGGCACGAACGGGGCGGCCTTTTCGTCGTTCTGGTACTTCGTCGAAGGGAAGGTGCGCCCGACGCCGCGCGACGCCGCGCATGAAATCTGCGCGGTGGGCGTGCCGATGCTCGCGATGCAGGGCGCAAGCTGCCTGTGGCTGTCCGCGGGCGACGACGACAGCCGCACGATCATCTGGGACAATTTCTTCCTGAACGGCGACACGAACGCGCCCGTCACGGCGCAGGTGACGCTGTGGCCGGATGGCGCCTTTGCCACGCAGTCGAACGGTCTGCGCCGCGTCTACGCGCGCATCGATCCGCGCGACTGGGACGGCGACGGGCAGGGTTGGCAGGGGTTGGCGGCAATGCCGAATGGAGCGCCGCAATGCTAGGCAATTCTAGAGGGGCTAGACCGCTCGCGGTGCTCGCTGTTCTAGATCGCGCGGCAGAACTGCCGCGCTTGTCTAGATTTTCTAGAATAGCTCGCGCTCTGCGCGAGCGTACTAGATTAGCGTCCGCAAGGACGCGGTCTAGCGTAGCGAGCGAAGCGAGCGGTCTAGAATCTCTAGTCACCTGCGACGGCGACAGCGACCTCGGCAATCTGGCGATTGTCGCCAATTCCAACCAGGTCTGCCGCGTGCCGCTCCTCATGGGTGCGGAATATGCGGTGCACGCCGATGCGCCGCTGGCGGACATCGCGGCATCGGACGAGAACGCCGAGATCGTCTACTATGACAGCCCGGCGGCCCTGATGAACGGAGCGCCGCAGCTGCGCGCGGGGCAGCCACGGCTTCTCGCGCAAGGCGGCGGGCCGTCGGCCAGTTTCAGCGTCCGCAGCCCGTTGGAGTTTTCGTTCGAGCCCGACGGGAACGGCGGTTATGCGCTCTCGACCTCGCCGCGCGATGTCGGCGCGGTGCTGACAAACCTTGTCGGCGGATGCTGCTCGCCGGTCCTCTCCGCC
>JAFUEM010000327.1 GCA_017463935.1 Kiritimatiellia bacterium | reverse complement strand
GTCGAGCCCGTTCAGCGCGCCGCCCGCGACCGGAATGCCGATGACGGGGAGCACCGTTCCGGCGGCGAGCACGCCGCCCAGGTGCGCCGCGCCGCCGGCCGCCGCGATGATGACCTTCAGTCCGCGCGCCTCGGCGCTCTTCGCGTAGTCGAGCGCCACGTCGGGCGTGCGGTGCGCGGAAATGACGCGCGTTTCATAGGCGACGCCGAACGACGCCAGCGTCTCCGCCGCCTTTTTGACGAGCGGCCAATCGCTGTCACTGCCCATCACGATGCCGACTGTTGCCTCAGCCATGTCAGGTATCCTTTCAAATTTGAGCGCATATTATATCATATTTGCGGCCGTCTGCGGCGACGCGACAGGAGAGAATAGAATTCCAGGCCTCTCGGCGTCTCGAAATCTAGAAGCCGAGAAGCCGAGGGCTCCCGCCGCCGCGCGACGCATGCGAAAAAAAAGCGTAAAATACCCCCTTGCGCGGCGGAGCGGATTTATGATATACTATGCGCCGTTTCCACGAATGGGGAAGTAGCTCAGTTGGTAGAGCATCACGTTCGCAACGTGGGGGTCGAGAGTTCGAATCTCTTCTTCTCCACCAAACGCGGAAAAAGCGGAAAGCGGCCTCGGGATTCAACCCTCAGCCGCCTTTTTTGTTTCTTCGATTCCAATCGCCGCTTACTCCACCACCAGCACCGAGACGCTGCACGCCGGGAGCGTCAGCGCGCCGTCCAGGTCGAACGACGTCGTGACGGGCGTGACCGCCGCCGCGTCGGGCCGGTTCATGTCCTCCTTCGCGCCCGTCAGCGTCGTGAGCGTCGCGCGGCCGGCGAGGTTGATCGCCACCGACCGCGGCGCTTCCGCCGCGTTCACGAACTTGACGATCGTCGCCGCGCCCTTGCGGCCCGCCACCGCGACGAACCGGTCCTCCGTCGAGAGCGTCGCGGGGATCGTGCGGTCGGGACGGTTGAGCGAGAAGAGCTGCTGCACGTAGTAGTTGGGCGTCACCCAGCTCGTCGTGCCGTCGAACCAGATGAGGTCCGGCGACCACTGGCAGTGGTGGACGTGCGCGAAGAGCGGCGCGTAGCTCGCCATCTTCACGATGTCGGAGTTGCGCTCGAAGCCCGCCATGCCGACGGCCTCGCACACCGCGCTCCAGTGCGTGTTCAGGTGGTGCCTGCCGACGCGGTGGTGGCAGGCGTACTCGCCCGCGTAGACCGCGAGGCCGCGCGTGCGGTCGTAGCCGTCGTAGCGGTGGAACGACGCGAGGAACCATTCCGGCGAGCGGTAGTAGTGCTCGTCGACGAGATCGGCCGACGCCGGGGTGAGGCGCTTCC
Organism: Kiritimatiellia bacterium; assembly: GCA_017463935.1. Classification (GTDB taxonomy): domain Bacteria; phylum Verrucomicrobiota; class Kiritimatiellia; order RFP12; family UBA1067; genus UBA1067. The sequence continues at coordinate 6,729 of JAFUEM010000327.1, read as the reverse complement.
ATGCATAGTCGAAGTCCTCGCCGTCGGGCGCCGGGCCCGACGAGCCGACGATCGTGATCTCGGGATGGCGCGCGCGCACGATCTTCGCGATCGGCTCGCAGCGGTCGAAGAACACCTTGTTCCAGTTCTCGTTGCCGATGCCGACCATCTTGAGGTTGAACGGCGCGGGATGGCCCATCTCGGCACGCACGCGGCCCCACGTCGTGTCGACGCCGCCGTTGGCGAACTCGATCAGCTCCAGGATGACGTTCGCGAAATAGTCGACGTCCTCGACCGCCGCGCACAGCGCCGGCTTCTGGAACTGGCAGGTGAGGCCCGACAGGCAGATCGGCAGCGGCTCCGCGCCCAGTTCCTCGCAGAGGCGGAAGTATTCGTAGAAGCCGACGTCGAACGTCTCCCAGTACGGCTTGTAGCCCTCGTGGTGCGTCCAGCGGTTGAGGATGCATTCGCGGCGCGCGCGCGGGCCGACGGTCCGGCGCCAGTCGTACCAGTGCTGGAAGTCGCCCTCCTCGACGATGCAGCCGCCGGGGAAGCGCACGAACGCGGGCTGGAGGGCCGCGAGCTTGTCGACGAGATCCTTGCGCAGACCGGCGCGGACGAGGTTCGGGCCGGTGGGCTTGAGCGTCACGTTGTCGATCTCGACGCAGCGCCGCCCTTTGACGAGAATGGAAATCGTCCAGCGGCCGTCTTTCGACTGCGTGTCGGACGCGAGCTCCACCGCGCCGAACGGGAAGTCCGTCGTCGCGGCCGTGCCGTCGTGCGTGAAGTCGACGGTGTACGTCTGCCACGGCGCGTCGGCGTAGTCGATGCCGTCCTTCGTCAGCTCGCGCCAGTTGAACGCGAGCCGGTACGGTTCGCCCGCCTTCAGCCACATCCCGTCAAGGCCGCGATTGCGCACGCCCGCGCGGCCCGTGCCGAACGACTCGATGCGCAGGTGCTTGGCGGTGTTGGGATGGACGGGCGCGTTGTACTGGAAAGAGAGACGTGCCATGCCGCCATCGCGGTAGTCGGGCTCCCAGCCGTCCTCGGCGACAGTCCACTTCTCGTGGTCGGCCTGCCCCCAGTCGAAACCGGGGTTCGCGAGCAGTTCGACGCTGAGTCCGCCGTCGGCGGCCCAGTTGATGTCTTCGAAAAAGATGCCCCACAGGCTCTTCGGGACGTCGTGGCCGTCCCGGACGTCGCCCAGCGTGACGGTGACGGTTTCAGCCGGGCGGGCGGCCGGTTCCGGCGCGGCGAATGACAGCGATGCGCAAGCGCAGACAGCAGCAAGGAGAGTCGATTTTTTCATGGCGGGCATTTTATCAAAAATGCCCGCCGCCCGACAACCCCCCTTGTGGCGCAAAATGCGCGGCGGAACGGCGCGGCGATTACGCCGCGGCGATGCACTCGATCTCGACCTTGACGTCCTTCGGCAGGCGCGCGACCTCGACGCAGCTGCGCGCCGGCTTGGTCGCACCGAACATCTCGGCGTAGACCTGGTTGAGCGCAGCGAAATCGTTCATGTCCTTGATGAACACGGTCGTCTTCACGACGCGGGCGAGCGAGCTGCCGGCCTTCTCAAGGACATTCTTCAGGTTCGTGATCGCCTGGCGCGTCTGATCCTCGATCGTCGTCGCCTCGATGGCGTTGGTCGCGGGGTTGATCGGGATCTGGCCCGAGCAGAAGATGAAGCCGCCCGTCTTCAGGGCCTGGCTGTAGGGTCCGAGCGCGCGGGGCGCCGATTCCGTCGCAATCGTTTCGATCATGGCCGTGTCCTTCCTGAAAGGGATGGAGCCGAGGAGTGGATTCGAACCACCGTGTCCTTACGGATCCTGATTACAAATCAGGCGCAATCGACCGCTATGCGACCCCGGCTCGTGAGTAAGGAATAGTATATCATAAATTTTCCCGTCCCGTGCCGTGAATTTTCACGGGGCGGGCGCGCGCGCTCAGAACATGCCGCCGTTGACGGCGATGACCTGGCGCGTCACGTACGCCGCGCCGTCCGAGAGCAGGTAGGCGACGAGCGAGGCGACCTCCTCCGGACGACCGAAGCGCCGCATCGGGATCGCCTTCTTCACCTCGTCGACCGCCTCGGGGACGATGGATGCGATCATCTCCGTCTCGATCACGCCCGGCGCGACCGCGTTCACCGTGATGCCGCGCTTGGCGAGCTCCACCGCGAGCGCCTTCACCGCGCCGATGATCCCTGCCTTCGCCGCCGAATAGTTCACCTGCCCGCGGTTCCCGGCGAGGCCGCTCACCGACGAGAGCGCGACGATCCGGCCGCGCACGCGCCCCGTGATCATCGGCAGCACGCACGGCTTGAGGACGTTGTAGAAGCCCGTCAGGTCCGTGTCGATCACGCGATCCCACTCATCGTCCTCCATCGCCGGAAACGCATTGTCGCGGTTGACGCCCGCGTTGAGCACGACGCCGTAGTACGGGCCGTGCGCGGCGATGTCCGCCTCCAGCGCCGCCTTCGCCGCCGCGCGGTCGGCGATGTCGAACTGCAGGTCGGTGCCGCCCGACCGGACCGAATGCGTGACGACCTGATACCCTTCGGCCGTCAGCGCATCGGCAATCGCCTTGCCGATGCCGCGCGACGAACCTGTGACCAAGACTCTCTTCATACGACTTCTCCCGTGAAATCATTTAGCGGACGTATTATATCACATTCCATCGCCGTGCGCGGACGTTTCCGGCCAAAGCTATCGTTCGTGAAGTCGCATCGAAATACGACAGGTTGTAGAACGGAGCATTCGCAATTCCGACATTTGCATCCTCGCATCGTAGCGTAATTGTCCCATCCGTCCAGTCAGCTGTTTCGACTATCAACAGCGGGGATGGTGGATTCAGCACCTCGAACACCGCCGTCAGCGTCTCGCCGCCGCATGTACGCGTGAGCGTGTGCGTACCAGGTGTGTCCAGCGCCGCGTTCCAGACGACATCGCCCGACGCGGGCGCATTCGCCTCTTTGACCGTCACGCCATCGACGGCGACGATCACCGTGCCACCGCCATTCCACGCGGTCGAGTAGGCGATCGTCTCGACCGACCGCGCGGTGCGCGGCCCGTCCATCGTGTCAAGTTGGAACTCTGCCGACTCGCCCGCCTGTCCGACCATCGCGGCCAAAACCGCAAATGCCGTCACTGCTGTCGTTATTGTTTTCATCGTTTGGTTCCTTTAAATTGACCATTGCGCTCACTGGCCATGTATGATATAATGCTTTCAGATTTTGATATCAAATCGCAATCATCAGATGGAGGCCAAGCATGAAGACTATGACAATCCGCAACATACCGGACGAAGTGGCCGTTGTTCTCAAGAGCTTGGCAGACCAATCCGACGCCAGCGTGAACACAACCATCGTTCGCCTCCTTTCCGACAAGGTACTCCCTCGCCGCAAGAAACGGACGGTCAACGACTTCTCCAAATACTGCGGCGGCTGGTCGCAGAAGGAGTATGACAGATTCGAGGCCGCCGTCGCCGACTGCGAAAGAATCGACGCGGAGGCGTGGAAATGAAAGTCTGCCTCGACACGAACGCCTACAGCAGCCTGCGACGCGGCAACGAACGGCTTCTCGCGCTGCTGAACGAGTGCGACGAAATACTTGTACCGGCTGCGGTATTCGCCGAACTGGAATACGGATTCCTGCGCGGCGGGAAGACATCGGAAAACGAAGCACTGCTCGCCTCCTTCCTTGACGAGGAGCCTGTTGCTTTCCAGTCCGTCACCAAGTCCATCGCGGAACGATGGGGTTACGTAAAAGCCGCGCTCGCGAAAAAAGGCACGCCAATCCCCGAGAACGACATCTGGATCGCCGCGACCGCCCTCGAAACCGGCACCCGGCTCGTATCCTACGACAGCCATTTCGACCATGTCGGCGGCCTTATCCGCCTCGCGCCGTAAGCCACATATCTACTTGACCCTTACTCGCATGAAGTAGGCGTTGCCTGCATCAGCTGGCGGCGTAACGCTAAACCTGGCTCTGCCGTCAACTGGCGCATCAAAGGTGATTTCGATGCCGTCGGACGAGAACGACTCCTTGTTGAGTTGCGCAGTCCCCTCGACACCCAGCACTTTCTTGAGGTTCGCCTTGAGCGTTTCCATCGCCACCTGCCCGCCGCCGATTTCCACGCCGTCGATAGCCACCTCGAACGACAACGCCCCCTTTGCGTCGCCGGAACCGGCATCGAACGACACGATCCGCACGTCTTCCGGCAAGATGGCCCTGTCGATCAGCCTGTCCGCCCCAAGCGCAAACGACAGCCAGGCGCAGGGCGACGATTTGACCGCGCTTGCATCCACGCCAGGCGCATTGGTGACGCCGCCGACCCAGCCATGGTAAGCCGCGTAATCCGAAGCATTCCGGATGTTCTCCGCAAGGCGCGCGTCACGCGAGCCGGACAATGCGGCGGCGACCGCGTCCGTCGCCGCGTCGGCGGGAAGCGCCGGTATCGGATCGTCATCGGCTGCGGCTCCCCCGCCGCCGGCGCGCGCCACGCCCCACATCGCCGTCCGCAGGCCGAGCGGCATCGCCTGCGCCACGAACGCGATACCCAGCGCGGCGAACATGACAAGCCGCCTCATTTCACCGTCTCCAGCTCTTCGCGCGTGACGAGGAACACGTTGCCGCCCGCGTTCCCGCCCGCGACGCGCGTGATCGTTAGAATGCTCGTCGAATGCGCCGGAAGCGTCAGCGGCGTCGCCCCCTTGAAAGTCTTGTATTCCGTCTGCGGAATGGTGGGTAGTGTCACCTTCACTGCATGGTCGGCGTTGTTGCAGACGTAGAGGACGGAATCGTAAACCTTGCCCTCCTTCAGCACGAACGCGTCAAGCGCCATGTCGCCGTTCACCGTCACGTCCGCAATCGCCCTGTCGCCCGGCGTCTGCGTCAGGTCGTAGGGAATCGTGTTGATCCGCTTGCACCACTCCATCCAGAGCTTGTTGCATCCGGCGAAGGCGTCCGGCATGGCCGCGACGAGGCTGTCGGGCAGCCGTGCATCCGTCCGCCCGCGCGGATAGACGACAAGCGTCTTCAAGTCCTTGCTGCACAGCGCACCGTCCGGTGAGGCGTAGGCGGGATTCTCGGCATCGACAATGAACCGCTGCACGTTCTCGCACAGATTGAACGCTGTGTAATGAATGTCTGTTGCACCGCTTCCGATCCATACAGTCGTCAGCCTGCTGCAATTGGAGAACGCACCGTTCCCGATGCTCGTCACACTGTCTGGAATCGTCACGCTCGTAAGCCAGCTGCAACCGGAGAACGCATAAGACCCGATGCTCGTGACGCTGTCGGGGATCGTCACGCTCGTAAGCCCGCTGCAATTGTAGAACGCCTGATACCCGATGCTCGTGACGCTGTCGGGGATCGTCACGCTCGTCAGGCCGCTGCAATCTTGGAACGCATAGTCGCCGATGCTTGTGACGCTGTCGGGGATCGTCACACTCGTCAAACCGCTGCAACCGTAGAACGCCGAGAGGCCTATGCTCGTGACGCTGTCGGGGATCGTCACGCTCGTCAAGCCGCTGAAACCGTAGAATGCGCCGCTGTCGATGCTCGTCACAGTGCAAGTGCGGCGCTTGAGTTTGGCGTTGCCGTTATCGTCCCTGTCGTTAGAATCGTAATACTCATACACGACCGTCGAAGGAATCGTGATATGTGTTGCCGATCTGTTGCGAAGATAAGAGACATATACCCGCGCGTCGGAACCGGATTCAAACTCGTAGTCAAGGTCGTCGTCCAGAAAACCATCGGCCCGGACGCCGAGCGGCGCGGCGAGGATTGACAAGGCCATCAACCGGCCCAGGAGTGCAGTTATCTTTTTCATGTTTCGCGTTTTCATTGCGCGATATTCGCCGTTGGCCCGTCCAGTACATGAAAAGGGGCGCATTCTCCCGATCATGCACTCTGTCGAAGCCCTGGACAGGCCTATGCGAATACACGAAGAGAAAACGCGCCCAGATGGGCGCATCTTCGCTTACATGCCGTTCGCAATTTGAAATATGTCCAGTATTTCGACAGAACGACGTGTAGCGTTGATGCTACAGTTTACGTCCGGAGGTGGAAGAGGCGGTCGGCTCACACGAAGTAGACTTGACCAGCCCAATCAGTTCCCGAACTATGTCTTGCCCCAAGCGGTTGCCCGCTCAAGGCGCTAGCATTGTATCACAACTTTGCTTCTACGCGCAAGGGCAAATTGGTAATTTCCACTCTTCGCCTCCCTTGTTGCATCCCATTTCCTGAACACGCATGTCCACAAACGCGAACATGCATGTTCAGAAACACGAACATGCGTATTCACGAATGCAGATATGCGTGTTCGCTCATACGGATATGCATGTCCATTTAGACGCGCCCATTAAGCGGCGGCGGACAGTCGGCGCGGGCGGAATTGCGGCGGAGGGAGCGGAGGCGGTTTTGCGACGTTGAAGTCGAGCCACGCGCGCGCCGCAGGGAGACGCGTTCAATCCGGCGAGACTTCATCGAGCGAGCCCGTAGGTTCGTTTTCGCGAAGCGGAAACCACGGGGCGAGCGTTCGCCAAAACCACGCTCCGCCCCGCAGCCGCGCAACGGATCCGGGCCGAGCTTCCCGCGCTCCGCCCCGCAGCCGCGCAACGGATCCGGGCCGAGATTCCCGCGCACCGCCCGCACGACGATGAACGCGTTATAAAACCTCTCCCGTGAAACCGTCCGCGAGGCGCACCGTGCCGACGGCCGCGCTGTAGCCCGCGCCGAAACC
>JAFUEM010000326.1 GCA_017463935.1 Kiritimatiellia bacterium | reverse complement strand
GGTGGAAGTCTCCGCGCCGCATCATTTCCGCGTGCGCCTCATCGATCCCGCGACGGGCAAGACGCTGCGCGTCTACCGCTCGCGCACGGCGGCGGGCCGCCACACGGCGCTCTTCGACGCGCCGCACTACAAGGGCGACGGCACGGCGTGCCGCGCGCTCGACCTCATGATGGTCGTCTACGAGCCGGGCCGTTCGCGCCGCGTCCATTCGCGCTTCCTCGTGCCGCCGCGCAGCGCGTGCGCGAAGGTGAAGCTCGCGCTGCACGGCGACGAGGTGCGCCGTCATCCCGAATTCCGCACGATCCTCTCGAACGGCGCGGGTGCGGCGAGCCAGCTGCGCATCGGCTGGGGGCTCGTCCAGAGCCAGTATGACGCGCTCCTGGCGGCCAACCCGAACCCGAACTGCCCGAGCGACCGCCTCAACCTGTGGACGCGCACGCGCGCGTGGCTCCAGCGCGAAGGGTACGCGCGCGAGTTCGACCGCCGCTGCGTCGTCCGGTTCACGGCCGATCCGGCGGGCCGCTTCGCCGCGTGGGATTTCCACGTGCCGTGCGGCATGGGCCGGATGACGGCGTTCCGCTTCACGGCCCGCCTCGCGCCCGGCGCGAACGCGGCGCAGCTGAAGGTCGAGCGCTACGACGCGGGCGAGGAGGACGTCCACGACCAGGTGCGGCTCGTCTTCCGCCCCGACATCGAATGGCGCAGCTTCCACGCGACGACGAAGGCGTACCAGCTGGAGGAGACGTTCGCGAAGGGCGTGCGCGCCGTCGGCGACGGGTTTGATTTTTCGCCCTACGGCGAGACGTTCCGCCTGCGCGTCGCGGGCGGCGCGTACCACCACGAGCCGCAGTGGACGTACAACGTGGCGCATCCCGAGGAGGCGGCGCGCGGCCAGGACGGCGCGGGCGACCTCTTCAGCCCCGGCTGGGTGTCGGCCGACCTGCACGTGGGCGAAAGCGTCACGCTGACGGGCGCGCTGGGCGACGTCGATGCGTCGCGCATCTCGTGTCCCGCGCCCGTCCCGTCGCCCTGCGACACGCTCGGGATTGAAGAGGCGCTCCGCCAGGCGCTCGAACTCTTCATCGTCAAGCGCGACGACCTGAAGACGGTCATCGCGGGCTACCCGTGGTTCCTCGACTGGGGCCGCGACACGTTCATCTTCCTGCGCGGCATGATCGCCGCGGGGATGATCGCGCCGGCCGCCCAGATCCTGGCGGCCTTCGCGGCGTTCGAGGAGAACGGCACGCTGCCGAACATCATCTACGGCGCGACGGCGGGCAACCGCGACACGACCGACGCGCAGCTCTGGTTCATCCGCTGCGTGCAGGAGATCGCCGCGTCCGCGCCGGCGGCGGCCGCCGGGCTGAAGGAAACCTGCGAGCGCCTCGTCGCCAGCTATCTCAAGGGGACGCCGAACGGGATCAAGGTCGATCCCGACTCGTGCCTCGTCTGGTCGCCGTCGCACTTCACGTGGATGGACACGAACTATCCCGCGTGCACGCCGCGCGTCGGCTATCCCGTCGAGATCCAGGCGCTGTGGATCTCCGCGCTCCGCTTCGTCGGCCGCGGCGAAACCGCCGCGCGCGCCACGGCGTCGCTTCAGAAGTATTTCAAGGCGCCCGTCGGCTATTGGGACTGCCTCGCCGCGCCGAACGGCGAACCGGCCGCGCGCGCCGTGCCGGAGGACACGATCCGGCCGAACCAGCTCTTCCTCCTGTCGCTCGGCATCGTCGACGACACGTCGATCCTGACGGCGACCGAGGAACTGCTCGTGCCGGGCGGCATCCGCTCGCTCAACGCGGACCATCCGCTCTACCGCGGCACGTACGCGGGCGACGAGGATACGAGCCGCAAACCAGCCTACCACAACGGGACGGTGTGGGCGTGGCCGTTCGCGCTCTACGCCGAGGCGATGGCGGCGACGGGCTGGGCCGGCGCCGAGACGGCGCGCCAGCTGCTCGCGAGCGCCGTCGAAAACCTGAACGCGGGCTGCCTCTGCCACATGAGCGAGATCGCCGACGGCGATGCGCCGCACGCGCAGAAGGGGTGCGCCGCGCAGGCCTGGAGCGTGAGCGAAGTCCTGCGCGTCTGGCTGAAGCTGAAGGGGAAAATGTGATATACTACACGCCATGAAACTCGATCCGACAAAGATGAAGGACTGGCAGATCGCCGAAGCTGCCGAGGAAACGCTGAAACCCGCCGCCGAACTCGTGGCCGAACTGGGCCTCCGGGACGACGAATGGACGCCGTACGGCAAGGTGCTCGCCAAGGTGGACGTCACCAAGGTCCTCAAGCGCGTGGGCGCGGGCCGGCGCGGCAAGTACATCGACGTGACCGCCATCACCCCGACCGCGCTCGGCGAGGGCAAGACGACGACGACGCTCGGTCTCGTCGAGGGCCTCGGCAAGCTCGGCAAGAAGGTGATCGGGTGCGTGCGCCAGCCGTCGGGCGGACCGACGTTCAACATCAAGGGCAGCGCGGCGGGCGGGGGCCTGGCGCAGGTCGTGCCGCTGACGGCGCTCTCGCTGGGGCTCACGGGCGACATCGACGCGATCACGAACGCGAACAACCTCGCGATGGTCGCCCTGAACGCGCGCATGCAGCACGAGCGCAACCACGACGACGCCTGGCTCGCGGAGCGCGGATTGAAGCGCCTCGACATCGACCCCGAACGCATCCAGTTCCGCTGGGCGATGGACTTCTGCGCGCAGGGCCTGAGGAACATCGAGATCGGGCGCGGCGGCAGGCTCGACGGCTTCACGTGCAGCTCCGGCTTCTACATCACGGTCGCCTCGGAGGTGATGGCGATCCTCGCGATGAGCGCCGATCTCGCGGACCTGCGCCGCCGCCTCGCCAAGATCATCGTCGCCTACACGAAGTCGGGCGCGCCGGTGACGACGGCCGACCTCGAGGTGGACGGCGCGATGTGCGCGCTGCTCGTCAACGCGATCCAGCCGACGCTGATGCAGTCGATCGAGGGCCAGCCGATGTTCGTCCACGCCGGTCCCTTCGCCAACATCGCGATCGGACAGAACTCGGTCGTCGCGGACCGGCTCGCGTGCGCGCTCGGCGATTACGTCGTCACGGAGTCGGGCTTCGCGAGCGACATGGGCTTCGAGAAGTTCTGGAACATCAAGTGCCGCTGCTCGGGCCTCAAGCCGGATGCGGTCGTGCTCGTCGCGACGGTGCGCGCGCTCAAGGCGCACGGCGGCGCGCCGGCGGTGAAGGCGGGCCTGCCGCTCGATCCCGTCTACACGACGGAGAACCTGGAGCTGCTGGAGAAGGGCTGCGACAACCTGCTCGCGCACATCGACATCATCCGGCGCGCGGGCGTGCAGCCCGTCGTCTGCCTCAACGCATTCTACACCGACACGCCGGCGGAACGCGACCTCGTGCGGCGCGTCGCCGAGCGCGCGGGCGCGACGTTCGCGGTCAGCGACCACTGGCTCAAGGGCGGCGAGGGCGCGCTCGATCTCGCCCGGGCGGTCATCCAGGCGTGCGACGCGCCGAACAATTTCGCGTTTCTCTGCGATCTCGCCGAGCCGCTCAAGGACCGCATCGAGAAGCAGGTCAGGGAAGTCTACGGCGGCGACGGCGTCGACTTCGAGCCGGCGGCGCTCGAGAAGCTCGCGGCGTTCCAGGCGAATCCCGAGACGGCGCGGCTGCCGATCTGCATCGCGAAGACGCAGTATTCGCTTTCGCACGACCCGAAGCTGCTGGGCCGTCCGCGCGGCTGGCGCATGCCGGTCAAGGACGTGCTCATCTACCAGGGCGCGGGGCTGATCGTGCCGGTCGCGGGCGAGATCAAGCTGATGCCGGGCACGTCCGCGTCGCCCGCGTACCGCCGCATCGACGTCGACGTGGAAACGGGCAAGGTGAAGGGGCTCTTCTGAGATGAAACGTCAGATCATCCTGATCGTCAGCCTTGTCGCGGGGCTTCTCGCGGCGGTTCTGACACGCTTCTACCTGTCCGCGAAGGAAGCGGAGATCGCCGCGAAGAAGGAGGCGCTCCTGCGGCGCTTCGGCACGATCGAGGCGATCGTCTTCAAGAAGGACGTGCCGGCGGGGACGGTTCTCTCCGACGCGGAGGTCGGCTCGCTCGTCGTCCCACAGATGGGCCTGAACGGCCAGGCGGTCGAGCGGCAGGACTACCGCGAGGTGCTGGGCAAGAAGACGCTGGTGATGCGCGCGAAGGGCGAGGTGCTGTTCTGGAGCGACATCGAGGGCGGCAACCCCTCGGCGCGCGGCCTCTCCTCGGACATCAAGAAGCAGATGCGCGCGATGTCGATCAACGTGACGGGCGCGGCCTCCGTCTCGGGCATGGTCAAGCCGAACGACCACGTGGACGTGATCGGCACCTTCAACTTCCCCGACGACGCCGGCTCGCTCAAGCGCGGCGACCTCGTGACGTGTACGATCCTCCAGAACGTGCTGGTGCTGGCGACGGGCAAGGAGACGGCGAAGACGCAGCAGCCGGCCTACGGCGCGGGCGGCGGATTTTCGACGGTGACGCTCGAGGTGACGCCGCGCGAGGCGGAGATGCTGGCGTTCGCGGAGCAGATCAAGGGGCGGCTCGTCCTCACGCTGCGCAACCGCAACGACACGTCGACGGAAAAGGAACTGCCGACGGTGGATTTCGAGAAGATCCGCGGCGAGATCGAAGAACTGAACCAGAAGCGCCAGCTCCAGAAGCTCGGCGTCAAATAGGCGGTCGGACCGCCGCAACCGAAGGGGGAATGACATGAAGCGACTGATCCTGGCCGTGTGTCTGCTGGGTCTCGTGCGCGGCGGTTTTGCCGCGCCGCATACGTTCGAGGTGTCGGCGGAGCGCGACGCGTTCCTGCTCGACGGCCGACCGTTCCAGATCCGGTGCGGCGAGCTGCATTTCGCCCGCGTGCCGCGCGCCTACTGGCGCCACCGCATCCGGATGTGCAAGGCGATGGGCCTCAACGCCGTCTGCGCCTACATGTTCTGGAACTACCACGAGATGCAGCCCGGCCGGTTTGATTTCACGGGCGAGAAGGACGTTGCCGCCTTTTGCCGCATCGCGCAGGAGGAGGGCATGTGGGTCGTCCTCCGGCCCGGCCCGTACACGTGCGCGGAGTGGGAGTTCGGCGGGCTGCCGTGGTGGCTGCTCGACCAGGGTGCGGACAAGGTGAGGGTCCGCACGCGCGACGCGCGGTTTCTCGAACCGGCCAAGCGGTACCTGCGGCGCGTCGCCGACGAGCTGCGCGGCCTGCAAATCACGCACGGCGGCCCGATCCTGATGGTCCAGGACGAGAACGAGTACGGCTTCTTCGGCGAGGACGACGACTACATCCGCGCACTCTACGAGACGCTCCGCGCGGCCGGTTTTGACGTGCCGGTCTTCACCTGCAACCCGGCCACGCAGCTCAAGAAGGGCGCGATCCCGGACGTGTTCAAGGTCGTGAACTTCGGCTCGAACCCGAAGAACGGCTTCGCGAAGCTCCGCGAGGTCCAGCCGCACGGCCCCTTGATGTGCGGCGAATACTACCCCGCGTGGTTCGATTCGTGGGGGCTGCCGCACCACACCAAGCCCGCGCAGGCGATGATCAACGACATCGACTACATGCTCTCCGTCGGCGGCTCGTTCTCGCTCTACATGGCGCACGGCGGCACGACGTTCGGCTGGTGGGCGGGCATGAACGCGCCGTTCCAGCCGCAGACGTCGAGCTACGACTACGAGGCGCCGATTTCGGAGCAGGGACGTGCGACGCCGAAGTTCTTCGCGCTGCGCGAACTCATGAAGAAGTACATGACGGACGCGGAGCGCGCCGCGCTCCCCGAGCCGCCCGAGGCGCTGCCGCTCATGGCGTTCACGAGCGACGCCGAGGCGGAACTCGTCGTGCCCGCCGACGCTGCCGACGACGCCGCGATCGAGGCGAAGAAGCCGCTCGCGATGGAGCGGCTCGGCCAGGGCTACGGCATCGCCGCGTATTACACCACCGTGCCGGACCGAAGGGGCGGCATGCTCAAGGCGGCCCATGTCCGCGACCAGGCGGCGGTCTTCGGATTCGCGCCGGATGGCACGGGCGCGTTTCTCGGCTTCCTCGACCGCCGTTTCCCCGCGCGCGGCGTCATGGTGCCGGCCGGCATGAAGGCGCTCGGCGTGTTCGTCACCCACATGAGCCGCTATAACTTTGGTCCGGCCATGAACAATGCGCACAAGGGGCTTCTGCCGCCCGTCACGCTCGACGGCCGCGAACTCGAAGACTGGTGGATGGCCGCGCAGGGCCCCGTCGAGAAGTGGATGCCCGCGCCGCCCGCCGTGCGCGCGACGTTTGCGCTCGATACGCCCTGCTCCTTCAAGCGTTTCACGGTCTTCCTCCCCCCTCAATTCTCCACTCATTCTCAACTTCCCGCTCCTCACTCTCAACTCTCAACTCTCACCTCTCAACTCTCAACTCTACCCGATACTTTCCTGCTTGTGCGCGGATGGAAAAAAGGCCACGTCTGGGTGAACGGCCGTCCGCTCGGCCGCTTCTGGGGCATCGGGCCGACGCAGACGATGTTCGTGCCCGGCTGCTGGCTGAAGGAGGGCGCCAACGAATTCGTCGTCTTCGACTTCGGCGGCAACGTGCCGTCGAAGGGGTTGACGTTCGTCGACACGCCCGTCCTGGACGAGCTGCACCCGGAGAGCGACTTCATCACCGCGCCGAAGCGCGAAAACGCGCCGCTCGCGCTGCCGGACGCGCCGACCGCGAAGGGCGAATTCCCCGATCGTGCGGAGGCGCAGGAGGTGTGGCTGCGCGCGACGGCGGACGGCTGCGCGGACTGCTCGGCCGACTTCCGGACGGTCACGGCGCGCCAGTTCGCGTTCGTGATCGACAGCGCCTGGGCGGGCGGCGACATCGCGTCCCTCGCGGAATTCGAGCTCCTGGACGACAAGGGCGCGAGCGTGCCGCATGCCGCCTGGACGTTCGTCCACGTCTCCAGCGAGGAGGCGATGAAGGAGGACGGCACGGCGGAGAACGCGATCGACGGGCAGATCTCGAACTTCTGGCATTCGCGCTGGAGCGCCGACCGGGCGAAGGGGCCGCACGCGCTTGTCGTCGACCTCGGCGCGCCGGTGACGGTCGCGGGCTTCCGCTATACGCCGCGCCAGGACAACCGCAACGGCCGCGCGAAGGCGTGGCGCTTCTACCTCGGCGACCGGCTGGTGAAGTGACCGCGCGCGGACCGCGCGAGTATGATATACTATTCCATCTATGAAACTGATCGATGAACTGAAGGCACGCGGGCTGGTCGAGGCGCTGACCGACCCCGCGATTGAAACGGCGCTCGAAAAGCCGATGACGATCTACTGCGGCTTCGACCCGAGCGCGCGCAGCTTGCAGGCGGGCAACCTCGTCTCCATCATGGTCCTCAAGCGGCTCCAGATGGCGGGCCACAAGGTGATCGCGCTCGTCGGCGGCGCGACGGGGCTCATCGGCGACCCGAGCGGCAAGTCGATCGAGCGCAACATGCTGACGGTCGAACAGGTCGAGGCGAACAAGAAGGGCATCCGCGAAAACCTCGCGCGCGTCCTCGATTTCGACGGGCCCAACGCCGCGATCCTCGTCGACAACTACGACTGGTACAAGGGGACGAGCGCCATCGAGTTCCTGCGCGACATCGCGATCAACTTCCGCGTGCCGCAGATGCTCGCGAAGGAGTCGGTCAAGAAGCGCCTCGAGGCGAGCGAAGGCGCGCTGACGTTCACCGAGTTCAGCTACCAGATCCTCCAGGGCAACGACTTCCTGCACCTCTTCGACAGCTACGGCTGCCGGATGGAGGTCGGCGGCGCGGACCAGTGGGGCAACATCACGGCGGGCACAGACCTCGTGCGCAAGATGCGCGGCCAGTCGGCGTTCGGCCTCACGTTCCCGCTCCTCCTCGATTCGACCGGCAGGAAGTTCGGCAAGTCCGAGGGCAACGCGCTCTTCCTCAATGCCGAGATGACGAGCGTCTACGACTGGTACCAGTATTTCCTGCGCGCGGCCGACGCGGACGTGATCCGCTATCTCAAGGTCTTTTCGCTCAAGTCGCTCGACGAGATCGCCGCGCTCGAGGCCGAGATGAAGGCGCACCCGGAAGCGCGCATCCCGCAGAAGGCGCTCGCGGAGGAGCTGACGCTTCTCATCCACGGCGAGGCGGGCCTGAGCGCCGCGCAGGGGGCGACGCAGACCTTGTTCGGCGGCGACGTGCGCGGCAAAACCGCCGCGGAGCTCGAGGAGATCTTCAAAGACGTCAATTCCGCGACGCTCGCGACGGCGGACATCGTCGGCAAGCCCGTCTTCATGGTCGCGGCGGCCGCCGGGATGTTCAAGTCGAACGGCGAGGCGCGGCGCATGGCGGCGCAGGGCGGCCTGTCGCTGAACGGCGCGAAGGTGGACGACAAGCGCGTCTTCGCGGCGGACGATCTCGTCGACGGGCGCATCGCCGTCCTGAAGCAGGGCAAGAAGAACAACTTCCTGCTGCGCGCAACGTGAGAGTTGAGAGTTGAGAGTTGAGAATTGAGAGTTGAGAGTTGGTCGGAGGGGGAGGGAGTGAGGAGCCGGGAGTTGTTCAGTCGCACGGAACTCATGCTCGGCACGCCGGCCCTCGATGCGCTCGCGGCGACGCGGGTGGCGATCTTCGGGCTGGGCGGCGTCGGCAGCTGGTGCGCGGAATCGCTCGTGCGCTCGGGCGTCGGGCATCTCCTCCTCGTCGATTCCGACCGCGTGAGCGTCACGAACATCAACCGTCAGCTGATGGCGACGACGGCGACGGTCGGCGAAGTCAAGGTCGAGGCGCTCGCGCGGCGGCTGAAGGAGATCCATCCGGCGGTCGAGCTGGACGTGCGCGCGGCGATCTACTCCGCCGCGACCGCCGCGGATTTCGCGCTGGAGCGGTTCGACTACGTGATCGACGCCATCGACTCGCTCGAAAACAAGGCGAATTTGATCCGCCACGCGCTGTCGATCCCGTCCGTGACGCTCTTCGCGTCGATGGGCGCGGCGCTGAAGCTCGATCCGTTGCAGATTCGCGCGACGGCGTTCCGCCAGGTGGCGGGCGACGGCCTCGCGCGCGCCCTGCGCCAGAAGTTCAAGAAGACGGGCGGTCTGCCGGCGCGCGACTTCACCTGCGTCTGGAGCCCCGAGCGCCGGGAGAACCTCGGCGACGCGATCCCGCCCGACGCGGGCGACACGTGGGGCGCGCACAAGGCGCGCATCAACGGCACCGTGGCGCACACGACGGCCGTCTTCGGCTTTGCGCTCGCCGGCCTCGTCGTGCAGGATGTCGCGTCAAAACGGCGGTTGGTGGTGGACTAGCGTCATGAGAAACGTCCTGTTCGCGATCGTTCTGTTCGCCGCATCCTGCGCGTGTGCGGCAAACCCGGTGGTTCAGTCCGCGTCTGCGGCCGAGGCGGCCGGTTCGCGCGTGGATCCGGAAGGCACGTTCACGCTTCCGGGATCGAAAGGGCGGCTGTCCGCCCTGCTCAAGCTGCCGGACGACATGCGCCCGGGCGATCGCTGCCCGATCGCCGTCCTCTGCCACGGCTTCGGTGCCGATAAGTGCGCGCAGGGCGGTATGTTCTGCGATTTTGCCGTCGCCCTCGCGCGCGTCGGCGTGGCGTCCGTCCGATTCGACTTCAACGGACACGGCGAAAGTGAAGGCGCGCTGCGCGACATGACGGTGCTCAACGAAATAGAGGACGCGAAGCGTGTCGTCGAATGGGCCGCGTCGCGTCCGTGGTGCAACGGCAAGGTCTCCCTGCTCGGCCACTCCCAGGGCGGCGTCGTGGCGGCGATGGCTGCGGGCGAGCTGGGTGCGGAGAAGATCGCGCGCGTCGTGCTGCTCGCTTGACGGCGGACGCGGTCTTTGATAGACTGATGGCAGAATGAAACGGACACGCAGCATCCTCGCGGCCGGATGGACCGCGCTCTGCCTGTCCGTCTGCGCCGACGGGACGTGGACGGACGCCGAGACCGTCACGGCGTATCTGACCACGACGCTTCACACGGCCGTCTCGGACGTCCGGGTCCATTCCTCCGATGAGGCGGCGGCGCTTGTCGACCGGTATTTTGCGCACGTGCCCGAAGCGCCGCACGCGGCGGCCCGGCCGGATCCGGCGCGCCGCCTGCGGCGGATGAAACATCTGCTGGAAAACGAATTCGCCTTCGTCTATTCGTTTTCGATCGCTGCGGACGATCTGACGGCCCTTGCCGGGGAAACCGCGCCCGATGCGTCCGTCTACGTGTTTCAGCCGCGCGTGTTCAGCGGAGCCGACATCTGCTCGTATCCGCCGCGCATCCTGATTGGACCGCGGCGGACGGACTGCGCCGAGTCTGTCGTTCTGTCCAAGGCGGACGGGCGTGTTGTCGACTGCTTCATCAGAGGAATCGGAAACGGGCACAGCGAGGGTCAGCCGCTTCCGTTCAGAAATCGCAAGCTGGAGACGGAAGTCCGCGTTCCGCCGCTGGAGGCAAATGGGCGTCAGGATGAAGCGGAGCCGGAAGCCGTCGTCGTGGCGGATGTCGAAGGCGTGTTCTTCGATTCCATCCGCAACATGAATCCGTCCTGCGTCAAGGAGGTGACGCCGACTTCATATACCTTGATCTCGCCCGTGGCGACCTACCGCGTGGAGCTTCTCGTCCGGCGGGTGGAAGAAGGAACGTTCCCGTACGAGCGTCTGGCGTTTACCGTCGATCCGGTGCGGGATCGGGCGCTCTACGAGGCCTGGCCGTTCTATCGCGGCATGACGCTCGGCGTCGTGCTGTGCCGGATCGACGGCGCGCTGCGCGTCCGGCGCGTCTGGCCGGTCCTCCCCTATCCGCCGTTCACGGCGTGCGCGCAGCTGTTTACGGATTCGCTGGTGCACCGCTACGATTCCTCCCGCAGTTCGCGCTTCGCGCTCAACGCGCGCGCGGCCGACCTGCGGCCCGGCGAGGTCGCGGCGTGTCTGGCCGTCCAGTACGGCGAGCACACGCTGGCCAAGTTCTTCGCGCCGCGCAACGGGATTACGGGGCGTTACGGCGATTTCCCCGATTATCAGGACGGCGCCACGGTCGAGGTCTGGACGGCATCCGAGGGGGCCGATCCGGACTACTGGCGGGACGCCTGGTTCGCGAGCCCGATGGATGAACCGTGTCGCTCGTCAGACGCGACTCAATCCTGCTCGGTCCGGAACGCCGAAGAAGGGCTGGACGACCTTGCGCGGCTGAAATTCCGATGGGGGCCGTGCCGCGTCGACAGTCGGATTTTCAACGCGCAGACGCTCGGCGATGTCGTTGTCCTGCTGGATGCGGTGGCGGTCTGCACCGGATGCGGACGGCGGCACGACAAGTTGACGGTGGAGACGTCGGTCGCCGCGCGTCGCGTGGCGATGAAGAAGCCGCTTTTCCCGCAGTCCGTCTTCGACGCGCTGGAGCAGGCCTGCGAACAGACCGGCTGCCGGTTCACGGTGGACGGAACGAACGTTGTCATTTCAGCGTCTCTCTCGGATACCGAACTCGCCGACGACTCGCTTCAGGGGCGGCTCCGCGTCCTGGAACGGGCCGGTTTCGCCTCTGTCGCGGGCGCGCAGTATGCGGACGTGTCGTTCTGGCGGCGTGACACGAAGTCCGAAGCGGAGTCGCCGGTCGGCGAGCTGCCGACCCGGTTTTACAGCGGCGACTATGGACTGACGGGCGACGGCTGGATCCGCACGACGGCGGACGGCCGCCACGAGACGCTCGCGTTCGACAGCGCCTGGTGGCCGAGCGACGGCGCGGAAGGGTTCCGCGCGCCCGAAAAGGCGCGGCTGGCGCGCGACATCGCGAAGGTGCGCGCCTACCTGCGCGATGCCGCGGCCGATCCGGACGACTTTGAGCTGCGCCTGGACGCGGAAAAACGCGACCGCTTCGCGCTGGCGTTCGCGCTTCACGTCCATCAGGCCGGATTTGTCGAAGAGGCGCAGACGCTGTTCGACGCGCTCAAGCTGCGCCCCGGCGCGGAGCCGGATGCTTTCCATTCGCTCCTGTCCCGGATCAGGCGATTCAGGACGGACTATCCCGATTTTCCGACCTGGCTGGAGAAGTCGGTCGATCCGCGAACGAAAGGAGAGTCTGCCGATGGTGAATAAAGTCAGGCCGGTCCGGCGGCTGTCCGCGCCGCGCTATCCCACGATCCACGAGATCGGACAGGCGGACCTGTCGCGCGTTCCGTCGCGCTGGGCGAACCTCAAATCCGTCGTCGCCTCGCTCGGCACGGCGGCGATGGCGCTCAAGTCGCTGGCGCTGGAGGCGCAGACGGCGGATGCGCCCGCCGCGCCTGTTGCCGAATCGCCGACGCGCGAAACCGAGGCCGTCCGGCAGACAGTCGACAAGGGGCCATTGACGGATGTCTGTCCGCTGGCCGCCGTGGCCGTTGCCGGCGAAGGGCGGGGCGGTTTCGGCTGCGTGGCCGTCAATCCGCCGGTGATGCTCGCGGAGGCGGAGGCGCTGGAGATCATCGAGAAGGAATTCGTCAAGCGCGGCATCCGGCTGAAGGACTGTCCCGAACTGGACGGCGTGACGCTGCCGTCCGCTCCTGAAAAGAAGCGGCCCGTGATGCTCGACTTTGGAACGGAGAAGGGAGACGTCATGGTGGAGTTCATATCGCGCGATGACGTCCGCCGCTGGTCGGAGCGCGACGACGCCATGATCTTTTCTTCCTTCAATGTCTGCGACACCCGCGCGGCGGCGACGACTGCCGTGAACGCGATTGCGGCGCGGAAGGGCGGCGAGCCTGTGACGGTCGGCGTCTTGTACGATCCGTTCGCCTACGTGCCGAAAGACTGGCAGCCTTCCGACGCATCCGCCGACTCCGAGTCCGCGTGGCGTGCGCGCCAGGCGGAGGGGCGGCGCCTCGCCCGCGAACAGCTGACGGCGCAGATCGATGCGTTCTTCGACTACCTTGCCCGGACGGGAAAACTTCCGGCGCGCCGCGATGCACCTGACGCTTCATCTCACTGACCGCTGCAATCTCGCGTGCCGCTACTGCTACGCGCGGCACGGAACGCGCGACATGACGCTCGCGACCGCGCTCGCGGCGATCGACGAGTGCGCGCGCGGCGAGGAGAACGCGGGGATCATCTTCTTCGGCGGCGAGCCGCTGCTGCGCGAAGACCTCATCTTCGACGTGATCGACGCGTGCGAACATCGCGCGCCGAACCGGTTCCACTACAAGGTGACGACGAACGGCACGCTTGTGACGGCGGCGTTCCTCGCGCGCGCGGCGGCCGTGCGGCTGCATGTGGCGGTGAGCTGCGACGGCACGCCGAAGACGCAGGACGCCCATCGCGTATCACCGTCGGGCGAAGGCTCGTCCGCGGCACTTCTGCCGCGGCTGAAGGCCGTGCTGGCGGCCCAGCCGTACGCGCCCGTGATGATGACGGTGAATCCCGACACGGCGGCCGATTTCGCCGGCAGCGTCCGCTTCCTCCGTGCGTTCGGCGCGTCCTATCTGATTTCCAGTGTGAACTTTCAGGCGGAGTGGACCGCGTCCGCCTGGCGCGCGCTCCGGCGCGCGTACAAAGAGCTCGCGGCCTGGTATCTCGATGCGTACCGCCATGAGGAGAAGATTTATTTCGCCGCGTTCGACAAGCGCATCGCGACGCGCATCTGGCCGGGACGCGGCGCGTCGTGCCAGCTGGGGCGCCGCCAGATTTCGGTCGCGCCCGACGGGACATACTATCCGTGCGTCCAGTTCGCCGGACATCCCGCATACGCGATCGGCCGCGTCGGCGAAGGGCTGGACGAAACGCGGCGCGGCTGCCTCTTCGCGCGCAACGAACGCGCGAAACCGTCGTGCGCGGGCTGTGCGCTGCTCGGGCGGTGCAACAACCGGTGCGGCTGCCTCAACTTCTCGACGACCGGCTCGCTCGACGCGGTGCCGCCGTTCTTCTGCGAACACGAGCGCTTTCTCATTCCGCTCGCGGACGCGCTCGCCGAGCGACTCTACGCCGAACGCAACGCGCTGTTCATCCAGCGCCACTACAATCCGGCGTTCCCGGTCGCGTCGATTCTCGAAGACATGACGCGCTGACCGCGGCGGGGGGGGGGGCTAGGGGTCTAGGATTCTAGGGTTCTAGGATTCTAGAAATCTAGAATCCTAGAATTCTAGGAATCCAAACCTCCAAACCTCCAAACTTCCAAACCTCAAAAAAAATTGAAAATACCCCCTTGCGGGGCGGGTGCGGGATGTGATATACTATCCGACCGTTGCCCGCGAAAGGGCGGCGTCGATCCTTGACAACGGACAGATGGAAGACAAAGAGAATTACAACGTAACGAGATTAGTGAGGTTTTCTTG
>JAFUEM010000325.1 GCA_017463935.1 Kiritimatiellia bacterium | reverse complement strand
GTCGCGAGCCGTGCGGCGGCCTCGGCCTCGGCGGCCTTCAGCTCCGTCGCCGCGACGGTCAGCCGCGTTTCGGCGGCGATCGTCTGCTCGGCGCGCGCCTGCTCCGCCGCGATCCTCTTCTGGATGCGCTCGGTCTCGGCGGCGACGACGCGCGAATTGCGCTCGGCGAGCGACTGCTGGCGGCCGAGCTCGGCGAGCGACTTCGCCTGGACAATCTGCTGGTCGATCTTCTTCGCCTCCTGGACGGCGAGCTCGCGCGCGCGGATGATGGCGGCGACCTCCTGCGGCGCGAAAATGTCGCGGATGAGGACGGAGTTGAGCGAGATGCCCCACGGCGCGCACACGCCCTTCAGGTACGATTCGAGCGAATTCTGGAACGCCTGGCGCGACTCGCCGACGATGAACTCGGTCGCCACCTTCTTCGAGCCTTCGATGCGCGAGAATCCGCGCGCGGACGGCAGGATGAGCTTCTGGAGGATGTCGTCCATGTCGCCGACCGCGTGCGAGAGGATCGCGACCTTGTCGAGCTGGAGGTTGAACTCAAGCGTGCCCTCGGCCTGCACCGTGAAGCCGTCCTGCGTCAGGAACGTGATCGCGTCCGCGCCCGACAGCTCGAAGCGCTGGCTCTGGACGTTCACGATCGAGACGGAATAGAGGAACGGGTTGAGGCGGTGCGTGCCTTCCTTGAGGATGCCGTCGGTGACGCCCTTCATGCCCTCGCCGACGAGAAAGCCCGTGCCCGTCCGGCCGTCCGCGCCGTCGGAAAGGATGTCCGCGCCGGTCAGGCGCGTCACGACGCCGACATGGCCCGGCTTGATCGTGATGTCGTCGTAGAGCTTCACGTCGTAGGCGTAGGGATTGATGCGGTGGCGGCCCGTGCCGAGGACGTCGCGGACGATGCCCTTGTACGTGTCGTCGCGCGCGATGATCTCGCCGGCGGGCAGGTCCCGGCCGAACTTGCGCACGAGGACGCCGAACTTCCCGGCGGGGATGTCCATCGCTCGGTAGTACTTCCACTCCCACGTCCACGGGTTGCGGAAGTAGCGGCCCTCGGGCAGCACGTCCGCCTGGATGCCTTTGTACGAATCGTCCGGCGCGAGGATCGCCTCCGGCGGCAGGTCCTTGCCCGTCTTCTTCATGAGGACGGCGATCTGGCCGTTCGCCGGCTCGATGCGCCACCCGTACCAAACCCAGAGCGACGCCGCCAGGACCGCGACCGCCGCGCCGACCGACAGGGATGCTTTCATATGTCTTCGCCTCCGTTGTGTTGAAATCAACCGATGGCGGTAGAATATCATATTTCCGGCCGTCGCACAACCGCCGCGCGACAGGCAACCGTCAGCGGACGGTGACGGTGATCGGCCGCGAAATGCCGGTCGGAATCAGCTCCGCCTTCTTCGAGATGTGCGGCTTCATGTCGTACTTGTCGATGCCGGGCGACGTCGTGAACGCGGCCTTTTCGCCGCGATTCTGGAAGAGGTCACCAATCAGCCGATTGCGCCAGGGGTTCGTGACGCGGACGGTGAACGCAGCCTTAGCCCCGCCGCCGGCGCGCACCGCCTCGGTGATATCGAGCGGCGCGTACGGATCCCACATCGTCCCGACCTTCTTCCCGTTCACCGTCACCTCGGCCGTCGCGCCGAACGCGGGGATCGCAAGAAGATACCGGTCCTTCGCCGGATCCGCCACCGGCAGGTCAAGCGTGAAGTCGTAGCGTAGCACGCCGCAGTAGTATTTGACGTCGGGATCGCTCTCTTCGGTGAGCGAGTGGAACGTCCCGATCGGCAGCGGCGCGATGCCGCCGTCGCTCTCAAAGGTGATCGTCCCGTCCGCGCCGTCGTAGACGCGCGTCGCGCGCGCGCACGGATATAACACCTCACGTGCATACGACGGCAGGCCCGTCGCGTCCTCGCCGAAGATGACAAGCACGCTTTGGCGCGGACGCAACCGCAGGACGTAACCATCGTCGGACGGCGCCAGCGCGTAGCGTCGGCCGTCCAGCGGATCGAGAACAACGGCGGTTTCGGTGAATGGCTCGACAGCGGCGCGACAGGTGAAGTTGACGCACAGCGTGCGTTCCGCGAAATCGAATGCGCTCGCGAGGAAATAGACGTCCTGCGTCCCCTTGCGGACATGGCGCGCGAACATCGTTTCGACATCGCCGTCCGACGCGAACGCAATGTCGTTCTCATAGGTGGGGGCGCGCTTGAAGGAGGCGTCGCCCCAGATCGAATCGGAAATTTCGCGCAGCCGCGCCGTTTCCGCCGCACGGTTCAGGAGGCGCAGGGTGCGCACCGGCTTGACGCCGCACACGCGCGCGCCGCGACGGTGGAGTTCGCCCAGCTTCTCCATCGTCGCCAGATCGAGCGCGTCGTGGCGCACCATGATTTCGGCATAGAACTTGTCGCCGTCGAGAACGATGCACCCAAACGGATCGACGGTGACGCGCCCCGAAAGAAGAACGTCCTGATTGATGTACTGGAAGGTGCGGCCGTGCGGCAGGAGGCGCGCGATCTCGTCGTCCTTCATCTCGAACGCAGGGAGCGTGTCGCCGATGTAGACGAGCGCGTCCGCGACCTTGACGCCGCCCTGGAGCGCCGCCTGGATGCGCGCATGATACTGCCAGAAGGAATCGGAGAAATTGTACCACGGATTAAGACGGTTGAACGCCTGCCCGTAGATGCCGAGCGTCAGGCCCGGCGCGGCCCCCGTCGGCTGGTGGACGTACGAGTGCAGGATCATCTTCGTGATGCCGTGCGCGAACGCGCGGTCGCCGTAGGGCTTCAGGTCGAACGGCGCGTCCGAATAGAGCCCGTAGCCCGTGTACGCCTCGCCCGCGACGACCGGCTGGCCGTACAGCACGGCGGCGTGCTGGGGCGAGAAGTGCTTGATCGGCTCGACGTAGCTCATCTTGAACGGATACGTATGCGCGGCGACCTTCGCCCAGAACTCCGTCATCGGCACGTCGCAGTACTTGTACGTCTTGAGGACATCGACGGCGGGAAGATTGTCCCAGCCGTAGATGCCTTCGGAATAGAGCAGCATCCCCTTCGCGTGGCAGAGCTCCGCCAAACGCTTGAAGTAGTTGTCGATGATGAGGTCCGAGCACGTCAGCTGGAAGTCGTGGCGGAACGCGGCGCTGTCCTCCGGCGAGCCGACCGTCTCGCCCGCGAGCACCGGCAGATACGGAACCGGATCGTAGCCGCGCCGCTTCTTGAATTCCTCCGGAAACTTTTCCGTCCACGTCTGGAAGCCGCATTCCCACGAATCGACGAGGAAGTAGCGGAACGTCTTGCCCGCGTGCGGGCCGGCCGCGTCGATCAGCCACTGCGGATAGTGCCGGAAATGCCACTCGAGCGCGGCGGCGTCCATCTTGTCGCATTCGAGGCCGATCCCCTCGGGCGACGCGGGATGGTTGCGCTTGCCGTTCGTCGTGTAGCCGAAGCGGTACGTCCGGCCGTTCGCCGTCACCGTCGCGATGTCGCGGTAGAAGCCGTCGCGGACGGTTTTCGGCGGCCCGACGACGACCTCCTTCCCGTCGATCGTCTCGATCCGCTCCCAGACGAGCTCCTTCATCGCGCGCTCCGGCGTGATCCACGGCCCGCCCGATTCGCTCCAGCCGTCGCAGTTCGCCGCGCCGACTTCGAGGCCGAGGCGCGCGGCTTCGTCGAGCGCGAAGCGGAAGAGGTCGAACCATTCCTTCGACGCAAACTTCACGGTCGGCAGCGTCGATTCATCGATCTCGCGCACGTTCTCCGGCGCGACCTGCGCGAACGCGGTGAACTGGCTGCCGAACGGCCGGTATGCGTTGAAGAGCGTCACGTTGCGCACGCCCGCCGCCTTCATCGCCTCCAGGTCTTTCGTGATGCCGTCGCGCGTGATGTGCCCGTTCATCCAGTGCCACCACGTGCCGACGGCCTCATCCGCGACGGGCTGCGGCACGGCCGCGACGTGAAGCGACGCACCGAGCGCCGCGAGAACCAGGCGACGACAAAGACAATCGAAACGTTTCATCGGCACATAGTATATCACATTCTGATATCGAGATTCAGTTCGTGCGTGAACATCCGCGGCACTTCTGCCGCGCGGTGGCTGATCAGGATCGCCGTCGTGCCGGGATGCGCCGCGAGAAAGGCGGCGATGCGCCGTTTCGCGCGCGGCACATCCGCCGCGCGCATGTTCATGAACGGCTCGTCGAGGATCAGCAGGTCGGGCCGCCCCGTGAGCGCCGCGTCCAGCAGCTCCTGCGGCGAGAGGCCGAGATACGCCTGCTGCTCGGGGCTGACCCACGCCATGCGCCGACGGATCCGGGCCAGTTCGCACCCGCCGCCGCGCAGCTGGCCGAACACCTTGACGTCGGCGGCGTAGGCAAGGGGGCTATCGCCCGTGATAAGCGCCATCAGCGTCGTCTTGCCGCTGCCGTTCGCGCCGTGCAGCCACCAGCGCTCGCCCGCGCGGATCGTCCAGCTGAAGTCGCGGAAGAGAACGCGTCGGCCGAACGCGAGATTCAGATGCGCGATTTCGACAACAGGGGCGGCG
>JAFUEM010000038.1 GCA_017463935.1 Kiritimatiellia bacterium | reverse complement strand
CGCCCGCCGCCGCGCCGCGCGCCATCCCCTTCAGCCGCGCGGCGACCTGGCGCACGAACGACGCCTTCGCCTTCTCGACCGGATAGACCGCGTCCGCCGCCGTCCCGCGCCCGAAAACGAGCGCGAGCGCGAGCGCCGCCGCAAGTGCGACGGAGACGACTGTTCCGGTTCTGGCCTTTTTCACTTCCGCACGTTCCTGGTTGCCGGGAACCTGCCGAAGACGTTACGATGCGCTTTCGTTCTTCGCGAGGAAATCGAGCTCGTTCATCACGACGCCCGTGCCTTCCGCCACCGCGGACAACGGATCGTCCGCCAGGGTGACTGGCAATCCGGTCTGCGACGCCAAAAGCTTGTCGAGGCCCCGCAGCTGCGCGCTTCCGCCCGACAGCACGAGACCGCGATCCACCAGGTCGGCCGCCAGTTCCGGTTCGCATTTGTCCAGCGTGGACCTCACAGCGCCCACGATCTGACTCACCGGCTCCTTCAAGGCCTCCCGGACTTCCTCGGAGTTGATCGTCAATGTCTTCGGCAACCCCGTTACGATATCCCTACCTTTGATTTCAAGCGTCTTCTCCTCCGCGAGCGGATAGGCGCTTCCGATTTCAATCTTGATCCATTCCGCCATGCGCTCGCCGATCAGCAGGTTGTAGACGCGCTTGACGTAGTTCTGGATGCAGTCGTCCATCGCGTCGCCGCCCGCCTGGCGCGCGGAGTAGCTGTGGACGATGCCCGCGAGCGAGATGATGGCGACTTCGCACGTGCCGCCGCCGATGTCCACGATCATCGAGCCGGCCGGCTCGCTCACCGGCAGCCCCACGCCGATCGCCGCCGCCATCGGCTCCTCGACGAGAAACACCTTGCCCGCGCCCGCGTTCTGGGCCGCGTCCTGCACCGCGCGCTTCTCGACCTCGGTGATGCCGCTCGGCACGGCGATGACCATGCGCGGGCGCGCCCACTTGACGTTCTTCAGGAACCAGCGCTTCGGGCAGACCTTGTTGATGAAATAGGCGATCATCGCCTCGGTGATGTCGAAGTCGGCGATGACGCCGGACTTCATGGGGCGGATGGCGATGATGTTGCCGGGCGTGCGGCCCAGCATCTGGCGCGCCTCGTCGCCGACCGCCAGCACGCGCTTCGAGCCCGCCTGGATCGCCACCACCGACGGTTCGCGCAAGACGATGCCGCGGTCCTTGGCGTACACCAAACTGTTGGCGGTACCGAGGTCGATGCCGATGTCGGTTGTAAACAGAGACTTGAGCTTGCCGAACATGTCTTTTCGCTTCCGTTTTTACAATGATGGGATATTTTATGGTTTTTCGGGCGAAAAGTCAACTGCGATTTGCAATTTTCAGCACAAGGGCCGTGCGGGCGGGCAGGTAGAGGCGGATCTGCTGCACGAGCTCGCCCCGGTCGGGGACGAGCGTCGGCGTGAAGGTCTGCCCCGCCGCCACGCGCCCCTGGCCGCCGAAGCGCACCTCGTCCGAATCGAAGAGGTGGCGCCACGCCGTCGCCGGCGGCACCAGGACGCCGTAGTCCGTGTACGACTGCGACGGGTGGAAGTTGAAGACGAAGAGCAGGTCGCCGCGCACGAACGCGAGCACCTTGTCCGGCTCGTTGGCGACGAGCTGCCGCGGCCGGCTCCCGGCCACGCGCCGCGACGCGCCGACCGTGTTCACCATCGTCTCGTCGAAGTCGCCGAGCGCCTTGAAGCGCAGGTTCGGGTCGTCGCGGAGCGACCACTGCCGCCGCGCGTGCGCGTAGCTCCAGCCGTTGTCCTGACGCGGGAAGTCGATCCACTCGGGGTGGCCGAACTCGTTGCCCATGAAGTTCAGGTACGCGCCGCCGTTGAGCGCGAGCGTCGCCAGGCGCGCCATCTTGTGGAGCGCCACGGCGCGGTCGACCTCCAGCCCGTGCTGGTCCTTGCCCATGCCGAAGTAGATCGCCGCGTCCGCGAGCTGGAAGAAGAACGTCTTGCCGCCGACGAGCGCCTGGTCGTGGCTCTCGACGTAGCTGACGACCTTCTCCTCCGCGCGCTTGTTCGTCAGCTCGTAGAAGAGCCCCCCCATCGACCAGTCGTCGTCGCGCACCTTCTCCGCGAGCCGGAACCAGTAGTCGGGCTCTCCCATCGCCATGCGGTAGTCGAAGCCGATGCCGCAGTCCTCCGCCGGCGCCGCGCAGCCCGGCATGCCGCTGACGTCCTCGGCGATCGTGATCGCACCGGGATTGACGGCGTGGATGACGCGGTTGGCGAGGTTGAGGTACGCCCATGCGTCGTCGTCCATCGAGCCGTTGAAGTACATCGCGTAGTCGGTGAAGGCGTCGCCGAGGCCATGGTTCCAGAAGAGCATGGACGTCACGCCGTCGAAGCGGTAGCCGTCGAAGCGGTACTCGTCGAGCCAGAAGCGGCAGTTCGACAGCAGGAAGTGCAGCACCTTGTGCTTGCCGTAGTCGAAGCAGCGGCTGTCCCACGCGGAATGCCAGCCCTTCGGGCCCGAATGGAAATACTGGTAGTCGGTGCCGTCGAAGAGCGACAGGCCGTCGCGCTCGTTCTTGACGGCGTGCGAATGGACGAGGTCCATGATGACCCGCAGCCCCAT
Source organism: Kiritimatiellia bacterium (assembly GCA_017463935.1). Lineage (GTDB taxonomy): Bacteria > Verrucomicrobiota > Kiritimatiellia > RFP12 > UBA1067 > UBA1067. The sequence goes on along the minus strand of JAFUEM010000038.1, from coordinate 10,251 downwards.
CCCGTGCGCCGTGTCGATGAGCGACTTGAGCTCGTCGGGCGTGCCGAAGCGCGAGGACGCGGCGAAGAAGCTGGAGACGTGGTAGCCGAAGCTGCCGTAGTACGGATGCTCCATGATCGCCATCAGCTGAACCGTGTTGTAGCCCGCCTTCTTGATGCGCGGCAGGATGTTGTCGCGGAACTCGGCGTAGCTCGCGACCTTCTCCTCCTCCGAGCCCATGCCGACGTGCGCCTCGTAGATGAGCGGCGTGAACGCGCCCTTCTTCGCCGCCGACGCCGGCGACGCGTGATGCCAGACGTACGGCTGCGGCGGATCGTAGACCTGCGCGCAGAAGAGCTTCGACTCCTCGTCCTGGCGCACGTAGCGCGCGTAGGCGGGGATGCGCTCGCCGTGGCCGCCCTCCCAGCGCATCTCCAGGCGGAAGTTGTCGCCGTGGCGGATCAGCGCGGCGGGGATTTCGCGCTCCCAGTCGTCCGTGCCGGGGATGCGGAAGATCTCGAAGCGCGGATCGATCTTCCAGTGCGAGAAGTCGCCGACGAGCCACATGCTCGTCGCGTTCGGCGCCCATTCGCGGAAGACCCAGTGCGCCTTCTTCCGGCCGCGCCCCTTCACCCTGTGCAGGCCGTAGTATTCGTGCGCGCTCGCCCAGTCGGCGAGCGACATCTTCCCGCCCGTCAGCTGCCCGGCGAGCGACAGCGCATGTTCGGCGCGACCGCGGATCGCGCCCTCGAACGGTTTCAGGTAGGCATCCTCCAAGAGCTTGGCCATTCACTTCCTCCTTGCGGCGACGCCGCAGCGTTTTCATCTGTCCCAAATTCTACCATTAATCCCGCCCGCGGTCAAGCGGCAGTCCTCCAGCACGGTGCGATTTATGGTATAATAAGGGACATGAAAACGACACTTACGATTTTTGCCGCATGCTTTGCTCTTGCGGCATTCGCCGACAGGAGCGCGACAAGCCTCGCCGGCGACTGGCACTACATCGTCGACCCCCAGAACATCGGCAGCCTCGGCTACCACGACGACCCCGACAGCCGACGCGACAACATGTGGTTCGGACGCAACGTCCACGTCCGGCACCGTAGCGATCTCGTCGAATACAACTTCGACGCGTCGCCGATCCTGAAGGTGCCGGGCGACTGGAACACCCAGGTCAAGGAGTTGTTCTGGTACGAGGGCATCGTCTGGTACGAGACGGATTTCGACGGCAGGCTCGCCGGGCTCTCCCAGCCCGCGCAAGGCGCAGGCGAGGCGAAGCCAAGCGGACGCGTCTTCCTCGTGCTTGACGGCGTCAGCCTCAAGGCGGACGTCTACATGAACGGACGCAAGCTCGGCACCCACGTCGGCGGCTTCACGCAGTTCGAGTTCGACGTTACGGACGTCATTCGCGCCGGGAAGAACAGCCTTGTCGTGAAGGCCGACAACACGCGCAGCAAATCCTCCATCCCGACGTACGGATTCGACTGGTGGAACTACGGCGGAATCATCCGCGACGTGCGCATAGAGACTCGCCCCGAGACATACATCTCCAGGTGGCGCGTGACCCTCGACAAGGCCGACCGCCAGACGCTCACAGCAGAAGTCGACCTCGACAAGGCCGCCGCGGGGCTGCCCGTGAAAGTCGCCATCCCCGAGCTTGGCGTCACGGCAGAGGGCACTACCGACGAGAACGGCCGCGCGCGCCTGACGCTTCCGCAGGCCGAGCTGACGCTGTGGTCTCCCGCAACGCCCAAGCTCTACCGCGTCGTGGCGACGGCAGGCGCGGACGAAGTCTCCGACGAAATGGGATTCCGCACGATCGAGACTAAAGGACGCCGCATCCTGCTCAACGGCGAGGAGATATTCCTCAAGGGCGTGTGCCTCCACGACGAGGCGCCGAACGGAGGCGGACGCGTCACTTCCGACGCGGAAGTCGCGGAGAACATCCGCAGGGCGAAGTCCCTCGGCTGCAACTTCGTGCGCCTCGCCCACTACCCGCACATAGAGAAGATGGTCCGCGCGTGCGAACGCGAAGGACTCATGGTCTGGAGCGAGATCCCGCTCTACTGGATGATCGACTGGGGCAACCCCTCCACATACGCGAGCGCCGAGAGCCAGGTCCGCGAAATGATCAGCCGCGACATCAGGCGCGGGAACGTCATCATCTGGAGCCTCGCGAACGAAACCGTCCGCTCGTCCAAGCGCACGGACTTCCTCTCGCGTCTCGCGAAGTATGCGCGCTCGCTGGACAACACCCGCCTCATCTCGCTCGCAATGGAGGTTGCGCGCGCGAGGAACGGCGTCAACAAGCTTGAGGACGAGCTCCACGAGGTTGTCGACATCGTCTCGTTCAACGAATACGTGGGCTGGTACCGCAACGTAAAGGACGCGGACAAAATGGCCTGGGAGATTCCGTACGAAAAGCCAGTCGTGATCTCCGAGTTCGGCGGCGGAGCGGTTGCAGGACGCCACGGCGCAAACGACGAGCGCTGGACCGAGGAGATGCAGCAGACGATATACGAGGCCAACGTGCGCATGTTCAGCCGCATCGAGGGACTCTCCGGAACATGCCCGTGGGTCCTTACCGACTTCCGCTCGCCGCGTCGCCCGCTGGCGGGCGTTCAGGACGGATACAACAGGAAGGGTCTGTTCTCCACCGACGGCAGAGAGAAGCTCGCCGCGGAGACCATGAGGAAATTCTACAGCACCAAATAACCGCATACCTCTGCGCAAAAGAAGGGTCAGAGCCGATTGACACCTTCGCCGATCTCCTCCGCACTGGGCACGTAGATGAAGATGTGGAAATGGTTCGACATTATACCAACAACTCGACTACTTTATCAATTTTACTGTATCAATCAGCTCTGACCCTTCATTCCCCCTTCCAGCCGTCCTTTCGGCACAAGACCTCCGTAGGCAAACCCGGCCTTCAGAGCCGCCTCAAGCGCGCCTCTGTCCGCCCCGGTCTGCCCGCCGGATATTATCTTGCCGATCACCGCCATCAGCCTTTCACCAACAGTACGATTTGAACGACTATCACAACTGCCCACACATTCAGCACCCATTCCAGGACATTGTGTGTTATCCGTACCCACTTCACCGGGCAGGAATGCACGTCCAAGGGGCGGTGGAGAATCCATATCGCCATGAATAACGCGGCAAAGCCTATTATCGAAAGTATCAGGGCAATCATATATTATATCGCCTCCACCATCTTCACCAGCTGGGCGCGGATGCGCTCCTCCTCGGCTTTGTCGCCGTGCGCGACGGCATACGCCAACAAGCCCTCCTGCTTCTGGATTTCGTCATACTGACGCGCCCGCTGTTCCATGTTCATGAGAATCCCCTTACTGAAACTTGGCGGCGAGTGCGGCGGCCTGTGCGCAGGCGTCCGTGGCCTTGTATTCTTCAGTGCCGTGGAGTCCGGGGATCAGAACATGGCCGACGTCCTCAAGACCGAGGAGCCCGGTCGTCTTCTTAAACGAGAAAACGAGGCCGTCCATCGCATCGACTGTCGGCTCTCCGCAGCTTGCGATAAGTGCGGCCTTTTTGCCTTTGAGGTCGAAACCACCGACCAGAAACGAATAGAAGCGGTCGAGCGTCGCCTTGATCTGCCAAGGCCACGAATACCAGTAGAGCGGCGTCGCAAGCACTATGCCGTCCGCCTCCAGAATGGCCTTGGCGACGGAGGTGAAGTCGTCGTCGAACACGCAGGTGCGTCCCGCCACCTTGCCGCAGGCGTTGCAGTTTCTGCACCCTGCTACTTTGAGCTTCGTGGCATTGAAGCGCACGACTTCATTGCCCATCTTCTCTGCGGCCGCCTGAAAAGCGTCGGCCATGCCCTCGGTCGCGCCCGTGCGGGGGCTACCTGTAATCACAGCAATCTTCATTTCAGAATCTCTCCTTGTGAATCCTCTCGAGCTTCCACTTGTCCTTCGGCTTCGCCGACGGATCGGCCGGGAAGCCTACAGGAACCACGCAAAGCGGAATATACCGGTCTGGGATGGACAGAATGCCTCTCACGGCGGCTATGCGATCTTCGTGCGGATAAGCAGCCGTCCAGACCGCGCCCAGTCCCTGCGCGGTGGCGGCGAGAAGCAAATTCTCCGTCGCGGCGGAGCAGTCGAGCATCCACCACTTGTTGGGTTCGCCGTTTGCAGCCTGCACCGTATCGCCGCAAACGACAATCGCGACTGGTGCCTGCGCGATCATGCCGCCGAAGCGATTTGCGCCAGCGAGTTTCGCCAGCGTCGCCTTGTCCCTCACGACAATGAACTCCCACGGCTGGAGGTTGACCGCAGTAGGCGCGGACATCGCCGCACGCAGCAGTGTTTCGACCATCTCATCCGTCACCTCGCGCGAGGCATCATAGCGCCGCACCGATGTCCGGGAGGCGATTACCGAAAGCGCGTCATTCGCGGCCTCGTCCTTCTTGCAGCCGTCAAGCATCACCGCGCCAGCCATCGCCAACGCTCCTATCAACAATCGCTTCATGGTTCTTCTATTAGATGGTCGCCACGAGATCGGCGGCGCTCTTGCGTGTTGTGTGCAGAGGCGAGGGTTTTGCTGCGGAATCGGCGTAGCCGATGGGGAAGATTGCGACGAGGTCGTAGCCCGCAAGTTCGGGAATCAGTTCCTGGAGCTTCGGCGCGTCGAAGTGGCCGACCCAGGTCGTGGCAAGCCCCTGGTCCTCGATGGCGAGCATCATGTGCGTCGCAACGATTGTCGCGTCGACGTCCGCGAAGTTCGCTTTGTCCGCCGGACGCACCCATGCCTCCTCGCGCTTCGCCCCGACGATGAGAAATACATTCGCGCCGAAGGTGAACGGCGTCACGTCGTGTATCGCCTTCACCGCCTCCGGCGACTTGGCGACCCAAATCCTGAACGGTTGCTTGTTTACTGCGGTCGGGGCGAGAATGCCCGCCTCGATGATTGCGTCGAGCTTCTCCTGCTCCACAGGCTTCGCCGCCAGTTTGCGGCACGAATAGCGTTTCCTCGCCAGTTCATTGAATGACATTGTTCTTCTCCTTGTTTAGTTGTTTGTTGATCTCTTTAGACACTCATAATTCTGTAAATTCTGTCAATCATGTGTCTTAAAAACTATTCGTAGTCGGCTTCCATCCGCCCGGCCCCTTGCGGCCCCTGCGGGGTTCGCGCCACGCGCCTATGCAACCAGATTCCTTCAGCATCGGCGGTCTCATCCCTGACTTTGCACCCCTCATAGCGACCGCTACGCGGCTCACTTCGTTCGGGGGATATTTCTGCTGCTTCTGCATCGCGTAACCGCCCCTTGCGGGGGTTCGCGACCCTTGGGGAGATGTGCCTGCGCCGAAGGCGTCAGGTTGGCCGAGACCGCAGGTCGAGCCGCGAAGCGGACGCAAGGGCCCACGCGAACACGCCGAGCGAAGCGAGTGCCGAGCCAATCGTCTGGTTTTCACTAGCCCCATTTCTTCACTCCATCACGCCGCCTTTGGCAGAAGTTTCTCAAGCTCTGCGATGACGTTCAGAAGAATTGGCATCTTGTCACCGAAGAGCTGGACCGGGTGCAGGAACTTGAACGGATAGGAGTTCACGAGGTCGTTGCGGGTAATCTCGCCGTTTTCACGGACGTAGTTGATGACCATCTTCACGAACTCCTGCTGGTTGGAATTGAACACCGTGCCCGTCAGGTACTGTCCGAACTTCTCGTTCACCGCCGCCTGGTCAAGCCCTACAAGACTACGGACAAACCCCGCAAGACTTCCGGCATAGTCCTCGCCGTCATAGTCGATTTTGCTGCCGAGCTTGTGCCAGAGGATGTCTTCGAGTTCTCCCATGTCCGCTTCCGTCAGCGGCTCGAGCTTGTGTATCTTCTCCACCACCGGAAGGCTCCAGTTCTCCCGCAAGAAGTCTATGACTTTCTGCCGATATGTCCTGAACTCTATGCCGACATTCACCGGGTCGCCTGGCGTTATAACGTCACCAATATCAACGAATACGATATTTTCGCCTTCGCCGGTCGCGAACTTCATAATGTCACGCAACTTGCGACGCCAATTTTCCACAGCATCGACCGACGGCATCTTCCAGAACAGTTCATTGACAAGCGACTCGATATCCTCGCTCTTCGCCTCGACCTGAGGGATGGAATACTTCGTCATGAGTATCTTCGCCATCGCTACAACGGCTTCGACATCTTTCATGACTTTCTTCGTGAGGTCTCCGCTCATCAAAATCGCAAGCTGAATGCGGAGCATCCGCAGATCGTACATCTTTGTGCGGATGTCGTCACCCTCCCCGCAATCGACAAGCGGAGCGATGTATCGGTTGATTTCCGCCATCTGCACTTCGGACACGCACTGCCACGATTCAGCGGTGATGTAGCGGTCTATGTGCGGCATCATCTCACGCACCTGTATGCGGCAGGAATGAGCATCGTCCTTTAATCTCAGAACCTGCGCCAGCAACGCCTTCTGCAGCTCTATATGGTAGTTCTTGTTGAAGAGATACTTCCTGTTCTCCGCCTTCTGGAGTTCGACAAGTATTCCGACCCTCGCGGCAAACGCCTGTTGCGAAACGGAAAGCGACTTCTCGACTTCGACCTCGTTCTTCTGCTGCCCGAAGAACTTGAAGTTGTCGCAGTAGTCGAAGATGCGGAACCCCGTCTTGTCCTTGCCCGGCGCAAAGACGTTCTTGCACGGCCTCGTGCCGCGTCCGATCATCTGAACGAACTTGATGCGCGACCTGACCGGCTTGAAGAACACGAGGTTCAGGACTTCAGGCACGTCGATTCCGGTGTCGAGCATATCAACCGATACAGCAATCCGGAACTTCGGATTATGCTTGAACTTCTCGACGAGGTCGTCGGCGTAGTTCACGTAGTTGTCCACAAGCTGGCACCAGTCGTCGTCATGCGGATAGCGTTCCTTTATGCGCTGGACGATGAGATCGGCATGGCGGTGGTTGTAGGCAAAGATGATCGTCTTGCCGATGGTCTCTCCGCCGTCTACCTTGAGGCCGCGTTCCAGCACATCGTCGATCACCTTGTCCACAGTATCCTGATTGTACACCGTGTTGAAGATGCGGCTCGACTCGATCCTGTCCGGCGGCTCGTCGTCAAACGCCTCGTCAAGCTGTCTACGCTCCTCGTCGGAACATTCCCTGTAGGTGATGCCACGGCTCAAGACCTGGCTTGTCCGCGACACAACCCGATACGGCTTGAGCACTCCGTCCTTGAACCCCTGCTCCATCGAGTAGTCGAAGTCGGGAACATCGCTCTCGCACTGGAAAATGGAATACGTGTTCTTGTTCACCTCTCCGCGCGGCGTCGCCGTAAGCCCCACTAGAAGCGCGTCGAAGTACTTGAAGATCGCCCCGTACTTGTTGAATACGGATCGGTGCGCTTCGTCAACCACAATCAGGTCGAACCGCCCGGCGGTGAACTCCTTTTCCACGCCGTCGATCTTGTTTATCATCGTCTGGTAGGTCGAGAAGGATATACGCGCGTTTGCGCTCCCCCTGAGCGCGGCATCCGAAATAACGGAGCGCGGGTAATCCGGCAGGAGATCCTTGAAGGCGTCGTGTGCCTGCTTTACAAGCGGAGTCCTGTCGGCGAGGAAGAGGACGTTCGTCACCCAGTTGTGGCGCTCCAGCACATCTACGAGGGAAATGACCGTCCGCGTCTTGCCTGTTCCGGTTGCCATGACGAGGAGTCCCGCCCGCCTCCTGTCGCTCAGCTTCTCGCAGATTTTTGTGACAGCTGTGATCTGGTAGTCGCGTCCAGCGATGTCGCGGTTGATCTGAAGGTCGGTGTCCCTGAGAGATTTCCGGTCCCGCCTCTGGATAAGGCGCTCCAGCTCTTCGAGCGTGTGGAAGGCCCGAACCTGCCGCGATGGATAGAACCCGTCGATGCACCATATCTGATATCCGTTGGTGTAGTAGAGGATGGGCGTGTAGCCGTATTTCCTTTCAAGGCACTCGCCGTAAAGCTTCACCTGCTGACGCCCCTTCTCCGGCCCGACCGAGGTCTTCTTCGCCTCGACGACGGCGAGCGGCCTCAGGTCGCGTCCGTAAAGCACATAGTCGCAGAACCCCTCGCCCGTGCCGTTCGGCATCCCCTCGACCTTGATCTCGACGCCGGCCTTTCCGGGGAGCATCGCCCCCTCGGTTTCAAGGACCTCCCATCCTGCCTCTTCAAGATAGACGTCGATGTAGGCATGGCGTGTTTCCGCCTCGGTGATGCTACGGGGGCGTTGCGCCGCAGCACGTCCATCGAGTTTCGCGTCAACCGACTCAAGGAACGATGTGCAGGTCTCGGCGGCAAGTTGCGCGTGGGTGCGCTTCACCTTGCGATTGTGTTCGGCGTTCATGCCGAGGATGCGCACAAATTCCAGATCGCGCAAGCGGTCGTCGTCGGCTACGAATTCGCGCACCAACGTGTCGGCGAGCAGTTCCAGGAGCGACGCCTTGGGCGGCATTTCCGCGCCCTTGCGCTTGTAGATTTCGCCAACGCAGTCACGGACGGCTCCCCGACACGCAATAGCCGTAGCCGCCGGGTCTTTCTTCCCGACCGCCTCGGCGATCTTCCGTATAAGGTCTTTGATTGTCACGTTGGCATTCCTTTCTATAGGCTCTAGGCTATAAACCTTTTATGCGAGTTCTTGACGTTGCTCTGGTTTACAAGGGCATACTGCATGGTGGTGTCGATCTTCGAGTGTCCAAGCAGACGCTGAACCTGCTCGACCGGCATCCCCTTGTCTATCGCCCGTGTCGCCATCGTCCTTCGGAATTTGTGCGGATGCACCCTGTTGATGCCGAGCCGTCGCCCCAGCCGCCGCAGTCGTATCTCAACGCCGCTGATCTTCAGCCGCTCGTGCGGCGCGGCGAGAGACACAAACAAGGCGGGATTGTCGTCGCTGCGCGTCCCCAGGTAATTCTTCAAATGTATCTTTGTCCGTGCGTCGAAGTATGCAGGGCGTTCCTTCCCGCCTTTGCCGAACACAACGCATTCGCGGTTCTCGAAATCAATGTCGGCGCGGTTCAACCCCACCAGCTCGCCGACGCGCATTCCCGTCGAGGAAAGAAGATCGATGATGGCAAGGTCACGAATGCTGCCGCAGTTGTCGCGCATCTGCTCCAGCGCCTCGTCCGTGTACGCCTCCTTGACGGGACATTCCATGCGGATCTTGTGGATGCGCCGGACGGGACTTTTCAGGATGTAGTTTTCGTCCTCAAGCCAGGCAAAGAAACTGGAGAGAATGCGCCTGATGTTGTCCATGTTCAGCTTGCTGCACTTGCGTTCCTCCTGATAGTCGGAAAGATACTTGCGCAGATTCTCCGTCGTCATGTGGACAAGCGGCATGTCGAGCGTCGAGAGCATCTTGCAGATGGTGAGGCGGTAATAACGTATCGTGCGCTCGCTGCATCCCTCCAGACGCTTCGCCTCGTAGAACCGTTCGGCCACGGTGACGTTCGGAACCTCTGGTTCTGGGCGAACGGAAACGTCCCTGACAACGGTCGTGCCGAAGAGCGCGTGCTCCAGCACCCGATGCAGTTGCGCCCGTTGCGCGTTATCAAGAACCTCTAGCATTCCTTGTTCAACCTCTCGTATGATCGCTTCTTTCATCTTTGGCTTTCCGTGTCGCCGTGTCGAACGCACCGCGTTCCCGGCGGCGGAGGATTCGCCGTGCTTTTGACTATCCGAAGAACTCCTGTATCTTTGCCCTGTACAATTGCCTCGCAACATCCCGTCTCCGACGCGCGGCAAACGCCAATTTGTCGACCTTCTCCACAAACGCCGCGAACAAGTCTTGTAATTCAATCGGTGGATACGGAAATGGATATGCCTTTAACTTATCCATCTGAATTCCATCTTGCCCAGCCGTTCTCTTGGAAAACCCTTCGAGATAGTGGCGCAAACAATCTTGTTGCAAGAAAGCACGAATGAACTCTCGATTTCCCATCTTGGGGACGGCTTTCATCATTGCAACATTATATGCGCCCTCTAGTCCCTTAAATATTTGAAAAATCGGTGGACCATATCGCCCAATCATTATGTCATCAGGATTACAATGACGTTTTGCCAATGATCTCGGTATGTATGTCTTATATCGGTCTGTTCTATAATCACGAATTTGAATCAGACGCACATTGTCGACCGTAGGCTCATATTCAAAAAACTTCTTATCTGGTTGACTTCCGCCATGAAATGATACTACATCGTCAATGCGCAAAAGAGGAAACCCTTTAGGATTATCTTCTGGGTCCCCGAACATCTCCACAAACCGCGATTTG
>JAFUEM010000324.1 GCA_017463935.1 Kiritimatiellia bacterium | reverse complement strand
CGCCCAGGAGCTGGGTGTCGAGGCAGAGGCCGCGCAGTTCGTGGATGAGGACCGAGAACGACTCGGGCATGCCCGATTCGAGGACGTTCGTGCCTTTGACGATCGACTCGTAGATGCGCGTGCGGCCCTGCACGTCGTCGGACTTGACGGTCAGCAGCTCCTGCAGCGCGTACGCGACGCCGTAGGCTTCGAGCGCCCACACCTCCATTTCGCCCATGCGCTGGCCGCCGAGCTGCGCCTTGCCGCCCAGCGGCTGCTGGGTGACGAGCGAGTAGGGGCCGACCGCGCGCGCGTGCAGCTTGTCGGTGACGAGGTGGTGGAGCTTGAGCATGTAGATGACGCCGACGACGACCTTCTGCTCGAAGGGCTCGCCGGTGAGACCGTCGTAGAGCACCGTCTTGCCTTCCGGCGTGATCCAGCTCTGCGCGCCCTCCTCCTTCTCCTGGACGGCCCGCGCCTGGCGCAGGAGCTCGTCGATCTCGCTTTCCTGGACGCCGTCGAAGACGGGCGTCGCCGCGTGGAAGCCGAGGTAGCGGCAGGCGAGGCCGAGGTAGGTCTCGAACAGCTGCCCGAGGTTCATGCGCGACGGCACGCCGAGCGGGTTCAGCACGATGTCGACGGGACGTCCGTCCGGCAGGAACGGCATGTCGCAGCTCGGCAGGATGCGGCTGACGACGCCCTTGTTGCCGTGGCGGCCGGCCATCTTGTCGCCGACCGACAGGTTCTTCTTGTCGACGAGGAACACGCGCACCTGCTTGACGATCTCGCCTTCGCCGCCGAAGTCGCCGAAGAGGCCGCCCGTGCCGTCGGCCGCGTCCTCCACCGCCGCGAACTCCGCCTCGAACGGATCGATGATCGCCGCGATCTTGTCGCGCGCGGGGCCCTGCTCCATGTCCCAGTGCGCGTGCGCCTTGGCGAGCACCGCGAGCTGGCTCTTCTTGATCTTCTTGTTCGCCGGAACGATGATGTCGCCCGTCTCGGTGTCCGTGATGTCCACCGGCAGCTTCTCGTTCATCACCGCGCCCGCGAGCTTCGCGGTCAGATCCTTCTCGAGCTTGGCGATCTGGTTCTTGCGCTTCTTCTCCGCGTCCTTCTTCGCCTTCTTGCTCGACTTGTCGTCGGCCGTCGCCACGTCCTGGCTCGTCGAGACCTGCACGCCCATGACGACGCCCGTGGTGCCGGGCGGCACGACGAGCGACGTGTCGCGCACGTCCGCCGCCTTCTCGCCGAAGATGGCGCGCAGCAGGCGCTCTTCCGGCGACAGCTCCGTCTCGCCCTTCGGCGTCACCTTGCCGACGAGGATGTCGCCGGGCTTGACCTCCGCGCCGACGCGGACGATGCCGTCCGGGCCGAGGTTCTTCAGCGCGTCCTCGCTGACGTTCGGGATGTCGCGGGTGATCTCCTCGGGGCCGAGCTTCGTGTCGCGCGCGCCGCACTCGAACGTAACGATGTGCAGCGACGTGAGCATGTCCTCGCGCACGCAGCGCTCGTTGATCAGGATCGCGTCCTCGAAGTTGTAGCCGCGCCAGCTCATGAACGCCACGAGCAGGTTCTTGCCGAGCGCGAGCTCGCCCTGGTCGGTCGCCGGGCCGTCGGCGAGGCAGTCGCCCGCCTTGACCTTCTGGCCCTTCCGGACGATCGGCTTCTGGTTGAAGCACGTGCCCGCGTTGCAGCGGCGGAACTTCTGGAGGTCGTAGCGCCACACGCCGTTCTCCGGATCGTGCGCGAACATCGCCTCGCCCGCCGGCAGCTTCCCGTCCTTCGTCACGATGATGAACTCCGCGCTCACGTAGGCGACGACGCCGTCGGCGAGCGCCGTGACGATGACCTGGCTGTCCTTGGCGCTCACGCCTTCGAGACCCGTGCCCACGTACGGGCGCTCGGTCGTCAGGAGCGGCACGCCCTGGCGCATCATGTTCGCGCCCATCAGCGCGCGGTTCGCGTCGTCATGCTCGAGGAACGGGATGAGGCCGGCCGCGATGGAGATGACCTGCATCGGCGCGACGTCCATGTACTGGACCTCGTGCGCCGGCTTGTCGCAGAACTCCGTCTTGTAGCGGCACGTCACCTTCTCCTCCGCGAACGTGCGGTCGGCCTTCAGCGGCGCGTTCGCCTGCGCGATCACGAACTGCTCCTCCGTGTCCGCCGCGAGATACTCGATCTCGTTCGTCACCTTGCCGCCGATGACCTTGCGGTAGGGCGTCTCGATGAAGCCGAACTTGTTGACCTGCGCGTAGATGCCGAGCGACGAGATGAGGCCGATGTTCGGGCCTTCCGGCGTCTCGATCGGGCAGATGCGGCCGTAGTGCGACGAGTGGACGTCGCGGACCTCGAAGCCCGCGCGTTCGCGCGAGAGGCCCCCGGGGCCGAGGGCCGACAGGCGCCGCTTGTGCGCGAGGGCCGACAGCGGATTCGTCTGGTCCATGAACTGCGACAGCTGGCTACGTGCGAAGAAGTCCGTCACGACCGCGCTGAACGTCTTGGAGTTGACGAGGCGGCCGGGCGAGAGCAGGCCCGAGTTCGGGTCGTGGATCGTCATCCGCTCGCGGATGAGGCGCTCCGTGCGCGCGAGGCCGATGCGGCACTGGTTCTCCAGCAGCTCGCCCGTCGTGCGGATGCGGCGGTTGCCGAGATGGTCGATGTCGTCCGTCTGCTCCTTGCCGACGAAGATCTTGAGGAGCAGGCGGATCGCCTCGATGACGTCGATGCCGCCCTCCATCAGCGTGCGCAGGTCGTTCGGCACGAGCCCTTCGAGGTGGAGCTTCTTGTTGATCTTGTGGCGGCCGACGTAGCCGAGATCGTAGTGCGCGCGCTCGAAGAACATCCGGCGGATCATCTGCTTCGAGTTCGTCGCGGTGGGCGGATCGCCCGGGCGCATGCGCTTGTAGATCTCGCGCAGCGCGTCCTCTTCGTTGTGGATGCCCGCCTTCGCGTCCTCGCGCAGCGTCTTGATCAAGGTGCCGTTGTCGACCGAGACGTCAACGACCTCCACCTCGGGGATGTTCGCCGCGGCGATCTGCTCCATCATCGCGGGGGTGACGGGGTCGTAGCGGCGCGCGATCACGGCCTGGGAGTCGGCGTCGACGAGGTCGTCCTTCATCACGAGAAGGCGCAGGTCGCGCTCCGAGTACGTGTTGCCCGTGGGCAGGCGCTTGAAATCGTAGAAGAGCGACATGATCTGCTCGTCGCTGCCGTGGCCGAACGCCCGCAGGAGCGTCGTCGCGTAGAATTTCCGGCGGCGGCGGCGCTGGTCCATGAAGCACCACATGATGTCGTTCGTGTCGAACATCACCTCGATCCAGTTGCCGCGGTCGGGGATGATGCGCACGGAGAGGAGCGGCTGGCCGTTCGCGTGGACCTGGCGCTCGGTCGAGATGCCGGGCGAGCGGTGCAGCTGCGAGACGATGACGCGCTCCGCGCCGTTGATCACGAACGCGCCGTCGGGCGTCATCACCGGCATGTCGCCGAGGAAGACCTCCTCCTCGCGCACTTCCTCGCCGTCCTTGAGGCGGAAGGTCGCGTGGAGCGGCCGGCAGTACGTCTCGCCGTCCATGAGCGCCTGGAGGTAGGGCTTCTTCGGCGCGCTGAGGTTGTAGCCCACGAAGTCGAGCGTGTAGCGCCCGTCGTAGCTGACGACCGGGAAAATCTCCTTGAAGATCGCCTGCAGGCCCTTGTCCTCGCGCTTCGCCGGCGGCACGTCGGCCTGGAGGAACTTCTCGTAGGACTTGGTCTGGATCTCGATGAGGTTGGGCGGCGTCTCTGCCATATTCTGCAGTTTGCCGAACATCTTCCGTTCTGCGCTCATGTTGCGTTCTTTCCTTGGTTTGTCAAATTGTGGATCGTCACTTCCGCAGCGAAGGACGGGCACGCGCCCGGCCCCGCCTTTCATGCGCCTGAAGTGTGGTAAGCGACCACTTTGTTAACTGTCCGCATTAGGGGTAGTTCGAATATTTTATCAAAAATTCCCCCTTGCTGACAAGGGGGGAAATGTGCTAAACTATCTCCCGTTCGGTGGACCGGTAGCTCAGTCGGTCAGAGCGGGGGACTCATAATCCCTTGGTCGTGGGTTCAAGTCCCGCCCGGTCCACCCGTTTTTTTTCCCCATGAAGAAGCTGACAGCACTCAAACTGACGCTCGCGGCCGCGCCGCTCGTGTTCCTGCTCACGGTGGGGCTCTGCTGGCTCACCGGGGCGGTCGCGGAGGCCTTCGGCCTCCATCTGCCTGAACAGCCGTCCCTCGATCTCGTGCGCAACGCGCGTGGCTGGGAGCTCGTCGGCTGGATCGCCGCGACCGTCGTCGGCGCGCCCGTCGCCGAGGAGTTGATCTTCCGCGGCCTCGCCTTCCGCCTCCCCCTGCATCTCGCCGGCCGCCGGGGGCGGGGCCGGATCGCGACGGCCGCCGTCGCCGTCGTCTCGTCGGCGCTCTTCACCGCCGCGCACTACCTCCAGATGCCCTTCCCGAACAACGCTTTCGTCGCGCTCTTCTTCCTTGGCCTGTGCCAGTGCGCCCTCTACCGCGCAACGGGCCGCCTCTGGTCGCCCATGCTGAACCACGCGCTCTTCAACCTGACGAACATCGTCCTCCTTTTCGCCGCGCCGGGCCTGACGCAATGAAAGTCTGCTTCGACACGTTCGGCTGCCGGTTGAACCGCGCGGAGGCGCTCGCGCTGGAGGCGGGCTTCCTCGCGCGCGGCTGGACGACGACCGACAGCCATGCCGACGCGAACCTGATCGTCGTGCGCGGCTGCTCCGTGACGGCCCGCGCCCAGCGCGACTGCGAGAGGCTGATCGCGCACCTGCGCGAGAAATACCCGATGAAGCGCCTCGTCGTGACCGGCTGCCTCAAGGACCGGCGCAACGAAATCCTGCTGCGCGACGTGAAGAGCGGCACGGCCACGCGCACCGCGCGCGCGTACCTCAAGGTCCAGGACGGCTGCAACGGCACGTGCGCGTTCTGCATCGTCCCGCAGTTCCGCGGCAAAAGCGCCGCGGTCGATTTCGACGAGGTTCTGGGCAGCGCGCGGCGCTTCCTCGACGCGGGCTACCGCGAGATCGTCGTGACGGGCTGCAACCTCTCGCAGTACCTCTCGCAGGGCAAGCGTCTGCCGGATCTCCTCGCCGCGCTCGCCGAACTCGACGGCGGCACGGGCTTCCGCATCCGCCTCGGGTCGCTCGAGCCGTCGCCGGTCGCGCCCGAGACCGTCCGCGCCGTCGCCGCGCACGCGAACATCTGCCGCTACCTGCACATTCCCGTGCAGTCGGGGTCCGACCGCATCCTCGGCGCGATGCGCCGCCCCTACACGACGCGCGAGGTGACGGCGCTCGTGCGCGAAGCCGAGAATCTGATGCCGGGCCTCGGGCTCGGGTGCGACATCCTGACGGGCTTTCCCGACGAATCGGACTACGACTTCCTCGCCACGCAGTCGCTTCTGACGCGGCTCAAGTTCAACCGGTTCCACGTCTTCCCCTTCTCGGAGCGCCCCGGCACCGTCGCGGCGCAGCTGCCGAGCGCCGTGCCGCGCGAGAT
>JAFUEM010000323.1 GCA_017463935.1 Kiritimatiellia bacterium | reverse complement strand
GCGGCGTACCGGACGGTGGCGGAACTCGCGGCCGCGCGCGCGGACCTTCTGAAGCCCGGCGACACGGTGCTCCTGAAGGCCTCGCACGGCCTGCACCTGGGCGACATTCTGAACGAGACGACAGCAACCTAAAAAAGAAGGAAGGGAACATGAACAAGAGAGAAACGATCACGGCGGCCGTCCTTTCGGCGACGCTGCTGGCGGGAGGGGCCGAGACGAACGACTGGGAGAACACGCAGGTCACGGAGCGCAACCGCCTGCCGGCGCGCACGTACGCGCTGCCGCTCGCGGACGCGGCGGCGGCGTTCACGGACGCCCTCGAGCCGGAGACGCCGTACCGGCAGTCGCTGAACGGCACCTGGAAGATCAAGTGGGTGGGCGATCCCGCGCGGCGGCCCGACGGCTTCTGGGCGCCGGACTACGACGACGCGGACTGGAGCGAGGTGGACGTGCCGAGCTGCCTGGAGATGCGCGGCTTCGGCAGCCCGCAGTACACGAACGTCAACTATCCGCACAAGATTGAATGGCCGACGATCCGCGACCGCTTCACGGGCCGCGCCGACTACAATCCCGTCGCGAGCTACCGCACGACGTTCACCGTGCCGGAATCGTGGGACGGGCGGCGCGTCATCCTGCGCTTCGACGGCGTCTACTCGGCGTACTACGTCTGGGTGAACGGCCAGCCGGTCGGCTACGCGGAGGACTCGAAGCTCCCCTCCGAATTCGACATCACCCCCTTCCTCAAGAAAAAGGACGCCGTGAGAGAAAAGAGCGATGTGAGAGAAAAGGATGGTGTGAGCGGCGCAGCGAGCGAGCGAAGCGGAGGGAGCGATGCCGCGAACCACCTCGCCGTCCAGGTGTTTCGGTGGAGCGACGGGTCGTTCCTCGAGGACCAGGACATGTTCCGCTTCACGGGCATCTTCCGCGACGTCACGCTCTGGTCGATGCCGCAGGACGGCATCTGGGATTTTCACGTGCGTCCGACGGTGCGCGTTGAGAATGGCGCGTGTGTGGAAGCGGCGCTTGCCATCGACGGTCTGGACGGCGCGTGGGAGGCGACGCTGTATGATGCGGACCGGCAGAGCGTCGCAACGCTCAACGCGCAATCCTCAACTTTCAACTTCGCGCCTGCGGCCCTGCCGCGGCTGTGGAGCGCGGAAAAGCCGTACCTCTACACGCTCATCGTGCGCAAGGGCGACGACATCCGCGCGAAGAAGGTCGGCTTCAAGGAGCAGAAGATCGTCGGCAGCACGTTCTTCGTGAACGGCCGGCCGGTCAAGTTCAAAGGCGTCAACCGCCACGAGTCGGATCCCGCCGACGGCCGCACGGTGTCGCTCGACAGCATGATGAAGGATATCGAGCTCTTCAAGAAATACAACATCAACACGGTCCGCACCTGCCACTATCCCGACCATCACCTGTGGTACGACCTGTGCGACCGCTACGGCATCTACGTCATCGCCGAGGCGAACATCGAGGCGCACGAGCCCGGCTACGGCGACAAGGGCCTCGGCCGCTTCCCGGACTGGGACAAGGCCATCGTCGAGCGCAACGTGCGCAACGTCCTCTTCCACCGCAACCATCCGAGCGTCACGCTCTGGTCGATGGGCAACGAGACGGGCCACGGCGACTGCTTCCGCCACGCGATCGCGGCGGTGAAGGAGATCGACCCGACGCGCCCGATCCACTGGGAGCGCGGCAACGAGGACGCCGACGTCGATTCGATCATGTACCCGAGCGTCGAATGGCTCGAAAAGCGCGGCAAGATGGGGAATGAGCCGCTGGGTTCGCAGGTCGACAACTACAAGGGCCGGGTGAACACCGCCGGCAAGCCGTTCATCATGTGCGAGTACGCGCACGCGATGGGCAACGCGCTCGGCAACTTCCAGGAGTACTGGGACGCGATCTATGCCTATCCCGCGCTGATGGGCGGCTGCATCTGGGACTGGGTGGACCAGGCGATCTGGAAATACACCGACCGCGTCGATCCCGCGACGGGCAGGCGCGAACGCTACCTCGCCTACGGCGGCGACTTCGACGACAAGCCGAACGACGGGCCGTTCTGCGTCAACGGCGTCGTCGATCCGCTGCGCCGCGTCTCGCCCAAACTGATCGAGGTCGCGCACGTCTACCGCAACCTCGTCGTGACGCGCGGGGCGGACGGCGCGTTCGAGCTGTGGAACCGGTTCGGCTTCACGGACGCGGCCGAATTCGACGGCGCGTGGGAGGTGCTGGCGGACGGCGAACCGGTCGCGCGCGGCACTTTTGCCGCGCCCGCCGTGGCGCCGCTC
>JAFUEM010000037.1 GCA_017463935.1 Kiritimatiellia bacterium | reverse complement strand
TCCCCGTCGGGCGGCCGGGCGCGCGCCCCGCCGCCCCCGCGCGTAGCGGATGCGAATCGCAAACGGGACAACGCGCGGTGCAACGCAGAGACAACGCTTGCCGTCCACCTGCATGATCCTGACCGACCAGACCCACCGCGTTTCAGAAACGTCTTCGGGCTTTTCAGGCACCAGAAGCGTTTCGCCCTGGACAAACTTCTTCGAATCAAGGCCTGTCATGCTGCCAGTGGTGCAACAGAGGACCACAAGCCTGTTATCCACAAGGTCGTCGACGAAAGACGGATCGGAAATGTCGATCTTCCGAATGCCGGAGACGTCAATGTTTCCGTCACGGTTATCATCGCCCGCTTCGGTTCCGTCGAGCACGGTATCCGGGCGATAGGCGTAGCCGGTAACGGTTCCGCCGCTGACGGTGCCGAGCGAACGCGGATCGAGCGTCAGTTCCGTCTCCCCGGGAACGACAAGCGTACCGGCCTGAACCCACGTCACGCCTTCGTATTGCGGCACCTCGGCCAGCGTCAGCGTTCCCGTTCCGGCCTTGGTCAATCCGTTCGTGTTCGAGCCGTCAAGCGCCGTCGCCCACGTGCAGTTCGTACCCAGGTCGTCGAACCCAATCGCCGCCGTGGAATTCTTGATCAAGGCGGAGGGATCATATGGCGTATATGTGTACTTGGTTTCGGTGACAGCCGGGGTTGTCACATCCCCCGTATCTGGATCAGTGACCGCCGGCGTGACAATGACTTCCTCGGAGGTGGTCGAATAACCAAGCTGGAGCATGCCGCCCGCTTCCTCAAACTTAATAAATGCATTCGGCAGGGACGGGATATAGGCCGTGCCGCCTGCGATCGTGAGGCTGTTCAGGCGGAAGAGGTTGTTTCCACCAGCATTGCCCTTACCAACAATTGACATCTTGTTAGCTCCTACCTTGCGGACATCATAGCCAAGGTTATCATTTGGCCATGACGCAAGGCCAAACCTACTTTCGACGTCATCTCGCGCACCAACTTCAATGCGCGCAGTGCACTGGGAATCTGAGTGATCGCCATCGAATTGGAGACCACCGTTGAGTGCGCCAAAATAGTACCACTGCCACTTTTTCACAATCCACGTCCCTCTGGCATTGTTGTAGGTATTAACATTCCACACGGCATTGGAGCTGGAGCTTGTGTTGTTGTCCATATCCGTGCAATCGCGCTGGTTATAGTTGGACGAGGTGAAGGTGCCCCAGAAGTCCTTGTTGTCACCATAGAACTTCACGCCCACGCCCTGCACGCCGGCATGGTCCGCGACCAGAACTCCGCGTCCGTACAGAGGGCCGCGAAGATTGACGATATATGCCTGACCTGCAGTTGATCCGTATTTCTGAAGGTAGATATAGTTTGTCGTATCGGGCAGGATATTCAACGGGCAATAGACATTGAGCGCCGCGCCATTGCTGCCCAGGTTAGCGGTGTTGAGCTGCAATTCAGCCTCGCCGTTGATCGTGTGCGCCTTGAGCGTCCGTGCGCCGCTCAACACTACGTTGGCGTTGAGCGTGACCGTTTCAGCATACACATCCCACGGAAGCGTAACCGCCCAGGCCTCGAAACCTTCAGCGTCGGAAGCCGGGAACACGACGTTGTCCTCGGCAGCAGGGACCTCGACCACGGCGAAGTCGCCGACCTTCCAGTTTCCACTCGTCGCCCAGTTGTTGTCCTCCTTTGCGTTGGTCCATGTGTAGGTTCCGGACGTACGCGTCGCCGTGAACGCGCCGGTGACGGTGTCAACACCGACCTGGTAGGTCGACGGCAGGTTGAGCGCAGCGGTCACGCCAGATCCCGTACCAACGGTTATGAGCGCAAGCGTGTTGCCCACAGCGTCGATCGACAGGGCAGAGAACGCGATCGTCGCGCCGGAATCCACCGTCAGCTTCGTAAACGTGAGACCGGCCGGGATCGTGAGCGTGACACCGGTCGCAATCTGGACATCGCCCGCGAGCGTGCCGGAAGCGGAAATCGTCGCGCTCCTGTCAATCAGAACCGTGTCAATCGTAGACGGAATGTCAGTTGCGATCGTCTCCGACTCGCCATTGACAATCAGCCAGTTGTTCGCATCCGTCCACGCGGCCCCCTCTTCACCATTCCATTTGAAGGTCCGGGCCGAACCCGTGACAACATAAGTCCAGGTCTTGGCCTCGTCATCTTTTTTGATCTCTCCGCTGCTCGGCGTGTTGCGATCTGTCACATATCCGTCAATCGAGTTGTATGTGAACACAACCTCGTCGTCCTCTGCACCGATGACATCAACCACAAGAGACGCGCCCGACTCAACAACGACATCACCGACGACTGCACCGTGCGGCAGGACGAGCGAGCCATCATTTACCATGACGTCGCAGGCTGTTTCCTTTGGCAATCCTACGACATTAAGTACGCCACTTCCTTTCTTCGCTATCGCCTTACCCGCGAGAAGAGAGGCTTTGGACGAAACATCAATCGTCAGTTCCGTATCGCCATCATAATAGAAGCCGACAACACCATCTTCGTCAAGGTCGACCGTCGTAATTGCGGCAATTATCGCAGCATTCAGCGTACCATCGCTTGTAAGGACAACATATCCACCCTTTTCCTTGAAATTCAGGGTCGCTGGAACGCCATCGGCGGTCATCGAAACATTGCCGCCGCCAGAAAGCGTGATATATGCCGTATTGGCCGCCTCGTTGCTGAATGTCGCTGAAGGTGCCACCCACTTGACGCCGCAGTTCTGTGCTGACTTCCACGAGTAGAGGAGCGAACTGTTCTGGTTGAGCTTACCGACCTCCAACATCACATTGCTGGCATAACCGTTGTCGTTCTTCGTTGCCGGAAGGCGCATCTGAAGAGAACCGAACTTGTAAACAGCCGGCTCCGTTGCCGTGCCGCTCGTCGCGAAGAAATGGCCTGCGGAACGGTCGAGATTTTGATCCGGCCAATGAGTTGCATAGACATCCCAACTGGCTTTTTCACTTGTCGCCGAAGGAACAAATGTGTCTAATGCGCGCGGCTGATATCTACGCGTTCCACTCCGTGTATTGGATCCTTGATAATATTCAACTGTGCCCTCAAAGTCAGACCAGTCGCCTGTCGTCCGCAACCCCGCATCTGCATTCCCACCATCTCCTGTCCACTGTGTCACCTCAAGCCGACCAGACCCCGTCACAGAACCAGTGGCGAACATATTCGCATTCTTGGCCCCAACGCGCAGAATATTCGTTGTATCCGCTGCTATGACTAGATCATTGGCGATTGTCATCGTAGTGGAGTTGTTCAGCGTCACGCCGGCCAGTGTCAGCGTTCCCGCACCCGAAATGCCGCCTGCGCCAACCGTCAGCGTATTACCACCCTCAAATGTAACAGCGGCATTGACGGCGACCGAATTAACCGTCGTATTGGCAATCGTCACTGTCGCTGCGTTGTTGAACACCACATCATCGTTAGCCCCCGGCGCAGCACCCTTGCTCCAGTTGCCGCTATCAGACCAATTAACGCCGTCACCATTACCTGTCCAGTAGGACTTGTCATCCTCGATTGTGTAGGTCGCGCCATCGGCAACAATCGAGCACTCTGGCTGAGCCGTGAACAAAACAGAGCCACCACCGGTAAGAGTGAGCGTACCAGTGCCCTTGATAACCTTGGGAATCTTGACGTCAAAACCGTTCGTGTCGAGTGTGGCGCCATGCTCGCCGATTGTCACAGTGAACGATGCATCGTTGTCGGCAGCGAATGTTCCGCTGTCATAGTTCCACGTCTTGCCGAGTATTTCGAGCGTACCGCCGTCGACATTCAACTCGCATTCTCCTGTACTTGTGTGTGCGATGCGCCAGAAGGCGAACGTGCCGCCGTCATTAACGTTTATCGTGGCCTTGCCAGTGCCGGCGGAGCCAAGAATCGTCCAACGCTCAGTGGCATTTCCGACTGAAAAAACGCCGCCGTTGGAGATGTTGATCGTCGTCTGGCTGGTGGCATCGGAATTGCCGAGTCCGAGTTCCAGATCGCCGCCATTGACGGCGAAGGTGCCGCCGTCAATATTGATGATACCGGTAATGCCCGTGCCATTCATCATGCGCAGACTGGTATAGCCTTCTATGCCGTTGAAATTGACCGTCGCGCCACTGTTGATAGTAGCATTGAAATCGGCATTTGCCTCAGTACCCCAATATGATACTCCGCCGGCATTGACAGTGCCGCCGTTCATCGTGAGAACGCCTGTACCAGAACCGAAATTGAAACCTCCGCCCGCATTGTACGTGCCGGAGTTGATCGTCAGCGCACCAACCTGGCCGACATTGTCGGCACAGCCGATATTCCATGTCGTTGTAACAGAACCCGAACCCTCCCATGTTACGGGGGAAGCTGTATTGCCTGTTGCGGTCCAGACATAAGCCGGGGTGTATGCTCCATTGAATGTCACTGTCTTTGAAGCGGCACCGACCAAAAACCGCGCGCCGTCCTCAGAGCCGGGATATCCGCTCTCCAACCCCCAGTTTTCCGGTGTGCTGTAGTTGGTGTCTGTGCCACCACCAGTCCAATCATAGTCCGCCGCCTGGGCGGACAACGAAACCGCAGCAACGGCAACCGCCGCCGCCGACACCTTGAGTAGACTCCAATTCATGTGGATAAGCCTCCTTACAATTTTTCAGCGCGAATTTTAACACAATCGCCCTGCGCCGTCAAGGGTCCGCGAATCTTTTTATGCGTTAAGCGACAGAAAATGGGTAAAACAAAGCGAAAAATGAAGCGACGATGGGGTGTCTCCCCACGGGAATTCACGGAGACTAGGGGAGGGTGATTTGCAGCGGGTTGTCGCCGGGGTGAAGGTCTATATACCTCGCTACGCCAGTAACATCGTCTTTGACAACACGCAGACCTGGCGTCAGCCCGTCAAAGACGACCGAGCCCGGAAATGAAAGCGTCGCGCTCGCGCCCGTGACAAGACCCGATGCGGGGCCGTACCACTTGCAGGTCACGGTCCCGTTGGTGGACGCGACGAACGTGACGACCAGCCGACTCGTCGCCCCCTGCGGCGGTGCGAGCGACAGCGTCCGCTTCCCGCGTCGCTGGCCCGTCGCGCCGTAATGCGACACGGCGGTAATGAATCCGTTGGTGATGGTCAGCCGCGCCAGTCCCGCCGCGTCCTTCTCGACCATCGGATTGCCCCATGGATCGAGCAGCTCGTCGCGCCCGAACGGAATGTGCAGGTACGGCCCGCGCCACCCGGTCGGCACATAAACGGTCGCGTCCTCCAGCGCGCCGATGTCCGCCGTCGCGGCGCTGAAATTGTTGCTGACGGCCGGCCGCAGCGCAAAGTCGCGCGCACCGACAGGACAAATCCACAGTTCCTCCAGCGTGGCATTCGTCGCGTTGGTGATACGCGGTAACCGGCCCATGTCCGCAAGAAACCCCGCCGATTCGCCAGCGGCGCGCGCATACACCGCTGCGCGAATCTCCTCGAGCTGCCGGTTGGCGACCGTCTCGAGCCGCGCGTCGCGCACCTGCGACAGCTGGCGGACGGCGAGGTGCGTGAGCGCCGCGAGGATGATGAGCACAACCGTCATTTCGACGAGCGTAAAGCCGCGTTTCATTCGTTGTCCTCCCCTTCGTCGATGTCGTTGCGGTTGAGAAACAGGACGAGATCGTCGCCGCGCGCGGCGCAATCGTCGCGGTCGATCCGCCCCGCCTGACGCACGAGCCGCCGGTCGCGTTCGGAGGCAATCGACGTTGTCACGTTGGTGGAATTGACGCCGTAGCACGGCGTTTCGAGCACGCCGTCCGCGCCCGCCGACACAACGCGCGCATAGCGCCAGCGCAGGGCGGGCGAGACCTTCGCGACGTCGTTGCTGAACGCCTGCGGCGGCGGCACCTGGAGCACGTACGGGTTGCCCCACGGATCCAGAATCGCCGGCTCGCCCGGAAAGCCGTAGACGGAGCAGCCGTCCTTTTCGATCAGAAAATCGTCCGGCAGGTACAGGTTGCTCAGATCAGGGAAGAAGCCGCGCGCGGCGAACGTCGCGTCGCCCGCAAAACGCACACCGTCCCGCGCCGGGAAACGCCCCGTCGCGTGCTGCACGTACGGGCCGCGCCAGCCGCGGTCGCGCGCGACCGACCACGTGGTGAAGTCGGCAGGTCGCGCGACGCCCTGCTTTTCGCCGAGCCCCGCGTCGTCGATGCGTTCCCCGCGCCGCCACGTCCCGTCCGCCGCGTCAGCTTCCGTTTCGGCGAGCCCGTAGAGGTTGGTGGCGATGAGCAGATTCGCCAGACGCATTTCGGACGGATGGAAGCCGGGGATGCCGCCGAGGTCGCGCACGTAGCCGCTCTCGCCGTCCAGGATCGCCGCGCTGATCGCCGCGAGGTCGGCTTCGGCGGCGACAGTCTTGGCGCGCGCGCCGAGCGTCCCGACGCGCGAGACGGCCATGACCGCCACGACGGTGAGGATCATCACCACCGCCAGAATCTCGATCAGCGTAAAGCCGCCGCGCCCGCTCACGTTTCGTTTCGTCATTCTTCTTAGATAACGCCATCCACGGCCCGTTCGTTCACTTGGACGCCGCGTGTCGTTTCCAGACAAAAAAATAAACCCCGTTTCTGGGGTTCTTGTTGGTTGCCTCGCAGGGACTCGAACCCCAACAAGCAGAATCAGAATCTGCGGTGCTACCATTACACCACGAGGCAATCGCTCGTTCCTTTCGAACTGGCGGGGTCGACGGGGCTCGAACCCGCAACCCCCGGATCGACAGTCCAGTGCGCTAACCAATTGCGCCACAACCCCGTAGTTCCGAAAATTGACAGTAGTATATCATATCCGGCCGCCGTCGCGCAAGGGGGTATTTTAAAAATTATTGGCGAGCGCCAGATAGGGCGAACCGCAGAAGGAACAGACCGCGCCGTCGTGCAGCGGGCCGCCGCACGTCGGACACACATGCTCGAGAATTTCGCCGCAGACCGCGCAGAAGCGGCCGCCCACGGGATCCTGCGCTGCGCGGTCGGGTTTGAGAAACGTTCGACCGTCCACCTCGTAGACGCGGTGAGAGGGACAGTGGACGTTCGGGCAGAAGCCGCGCCGATCAACGGGCGCGTTCGGCAGCGGGCGCGGCAGAAATGCCGCGCGCGGCACGTCGGACGATTCCGCCGCAGACGCGTCCGCCGACGGCAGCTTGATTGAAAACTTGGCCGCCAGGCGCTGGACGACTTCATCGTTGAGCTTGGTGCCGGCCCCCTGCTCGAACATCGACAGGGCCGATTGCTTGCAGCCGACTTCCGCCGCCAGTTCGCTTTGCGAGAGCCGCGCCGCCTTGCGCGCGTCCCGGATGCGGAAACAGAATTTTGGATCGAGATGGATCATGGCTTTATCAACTTAATTATAAACTTATTTACTTTGAGTTGATATTTCTGTTGATAAGTTCATAAATAAGATGTTATTTTTGTTTATAAGTTGATAAGTGAGTTGATAATCAGAACGCGCGCTTGATAATTTCAGACGGCAGGAGATACTCTTCGCCGTTCTTGTGCGAAATTTCAAGCTCCTGCAACCGCGCGAGGACGGTGCCGTTGACGATATTGCCGTTCTCGGAAAAGAGTTTCGTCACTTCCGCACGGCGCGCCGCGAGATTGCCGCTCGGCTCGTTCGCGACGAGCACCGCCTCCAGAACCTGGGCGCGGCGCACGCGGCCCTCGCGCTCGGCTTCGTCGCGCGCGGCACGGATGACCTCCAGCACATGGTCGCGCGTCTCGCCGGGGAATCGGTCGGGCAGTTCGACTTCACGGTCAAGGAGCGCGAGCGAATTGGGGTTGCGCTCCTGCTGGTCCAGTTCGTGCGCGAGACGCGCATCGAGGCGGGCCTGAAGCGATTCGGCTTCCGCGCACAGCTTGGCGTTTTCGCTCTTCAGGACGGCGACCTGCGCCTTGAGCGCGGCCAGCTCCGATTCACGCGCCGCCAGTTCAGACGCGCGGGCCGCCAGTTCCAATTCGCGCGCGGCGATCTGCTCGTGAAGTTCAACCTTTTCGGCGGCCAGCTCCTCGACAACCGCCTTCTGCACATCCAGTTCCGGCGGCTCGTCCGCAGCGGCGGGCTCAGCCGCCTTGTCCGCGACCGGCGCGGGCGGCGGCTGGGGCTTTTCGATGAACTCGTTTATGTCAAACGCTTGCTGACTCATTTTGTCCTTTCAGCTCGCAGCCCGGATACACGAAGAGCCGGCAGTCGATCGGCCCGTTGAAGAACGGCACGCGAGTTTTGTAGTAGAGATTGACGAGGCGCGCGAGGTCCGGGTTGCCGGTGATGAGGCCGCCCGTGTAGCCTGCGCATTTTTCGTGAAGAAACGTTCCGATGCGCTCGTAGATCGGCGCCAGCTCCTCGGGTGTGCCCAGACGGATGCCGTATTCCGGATTGAAGAACACGACGCCCTTCGACCGACCGGCCGGCGCGGCAACATCCGGGATCGGCGTCTCGGCAAAATCGCACGCCTTGAAATCGATGTAGGGCGCGACACCGGCCGCGATGGCATTGGTGTGCGCATTTTCGACCGCGTCGGGCGAAATGTCGGTCGCGATGACCTTCGGCAGATCCGTGAAGTTCTCCTGCTCCTTCGCGTCCAGAACGAGCTCCTTCCAGATCTGCTCCGGCGTCGCGCCCATGTGCTGGCGCGGGGCCACGCGCGGGGCCGTTTCGCCGGGGATGATGCGCCGATAGTCCTTGATGGACTGGAAGGCGAAGTGTCCCTTGAGCGAACCCGGCGCCTTGTTCGCGGCCATCATCACGGCTTCGATCGCCGGCGTGCCGCTGCCGCACATCGGCGAGATGAACGGCGTCCTGCGATCCCAGTGCAGCGCCATGATGCACGCCGCCGCGAGCGTCTCCTGCATCGGCGCGGAACCGGGGATCTTGCGGTAGCCGCGCTTGGACAGCGGCTCGCCCGACGTATCGAGATAGATGATGACCTCGTCGCGCTCCCAGTAGACGAAAACGGCCGCGCCGTGGTTCTCGCCGCCCGAGTCGGGACGACGCTGGCACTTCTCGCGCATGCGGTCGGCGATCGCGTCCTTCGTGTAGAGCGACGGCAGGCGCGTGTCGCGGATCGTGTAGTTGTGAACGATGGATGAAACCGAAAAGTAGCCGTCCGCCTCGATCAGATTTTCCCAGTCGATCGAGACCGCCAGCTCATAGAGGTCGCGGATATTGCGGCAGTCCGCGCGCAGGAGCGGCACAAGCACGCGATGGGCGGTGCGCAGATAAAGGTTGAGCTTCATCACGTCGCGCATGCCGCCGCGCACGACAACCGTGTTTTCCGTCACTTCGATCGGCTTGTAGCCGAGATCGCGCACTTCAATCTCCGTCCAGCGCGACAGTTCCTTCGCGCAGGAGACGATGATCGGGTAGTTTCTGTCCGTCCAGATTCGCATTGCAGAAAAAAGGCGTCAGTTGATGCGCAGCGGCATCAGCACGTAGAGGAACGGGATCGAGCACTTGATGACCGCCGGCGAATGACCGTCGTTGAGGTTGATGACAACCTCGTCGTCGTCGATGGCCTTGAGGCAGTCCATCACGTACGTTGGATTGAAGAGGATTTCGAGACGCTCACCCGCGTACTTGATGTTGACCTCGTCCTTCGCCTCGCCGATGTCGCTTGCGGCGGACGTGACGGTCAGGCGGTTGCCGTCGAAGATGAGCTTCGTTGAATGCGCCTCGTCCATCGTCATGACGCTCGCGCGGTCAAGCGCATCAAGGAGTCCCTGACGGTCGACGGTGATCGTCTCGGCGCATTCGCGCGGGATGACCTGCGTGTAGTTGGGATAGACCTCGTCGACGAGCTTCGAGTAGATCATCACCGCGCCGAGCTTGAAGCAGACCTGGCTCTTCTGGACGACGATCTCGACGTTGCCGTCGCCGGCGAGCGAGCGCTGGAGCTCCTGCACCGCCTTGAACGGCAGCACAATGTCGCGCTCGGCATCCTTCGGAAACTCGATTTCGTTCTCGACGAGCGCGAGACGGCGGCCGTCGGTCGCAACCATCGTCAGCTTTGAATCCTTGAACGACATGAGAACGCCCTTCAGCGTGCGGCGCGTATCGTCCTGCGACGCGGCGTACGACGTCTTGCGGAACATTTCGCGCAGCGTCTGCTGCGGCAGCGTATAGCTGGCCGCCTCGTCATCCTTCGGCAGGCGCGGAAATTCCTTCTCAGACAGGCCGGCGAGCTTGTACTTGGCGGTGCCCGCGACGATTGTCGCCTGCTCGCGCGCATCAATCTCTACCTCAATCTCGCCTTCGCCCGCCTTTGACACGAGGTTCGCGAGCAGCTTCACCGGCAGGGTCGACGCGCCCGCTTCCGCGACTTCGCAGGCGACCGCGCTCGTGATGGAGATGTCGAGATCCGTCGTCGTCATCGTCAGTTCGCCGCCGACGGCGTTGATCATGACGTTGTTGAGGATCGGCAGCGTCCCCTTGCCGACGACGATGTTCTGCACGGACTTCAATCCTTCGAGGAACTTGGAGCGAGCGATTTTGAATTTCATTTTGACTTCTTTCCTTGATGCGCCTTTTTCCAGCGGCGGTTATTGTATCAAATAATGCTGTTCAGTTAAAGAGTGATGATGTCATTAGTAGGTTTGTTGACAGTGTTGACAAGTTGCGGCGCGGCCTTTTTTTGCAGGCGTTCGGCGCCTGTCGGCCTGTTGATTGCGTGTCTGTCTTTTTGTTGATCGATGTTGTCATCTTCGCCTGTCCTGCTCGCGTGGCCGCCGGGATCGACCGTCTGTCAGACGGTTGTCAACAGCGTTCCTTCCTCTTGTCAATTCACGGTCTCGTCCGGGTTGATGCCGAATTCGTTGAGGATCTGGCGCAGCGTTTCGCGCAGTTCCTCTTCGACGTCGAGGCGTTTGGTGATGGCTTTTACGCCATGCAGAACGGTTGCGTGCGTCTTGCCGAACGGTTCGGAGATTTCCTGAAGACTCTTCGACGAGTACTTGCGCGAAATGTACATTGCGAGTTGCCGCGGCGTCACGAGCGACTGCGTGCGCTCCGGCGAAAGTATCTGTTCGATCGTCACGCCGTACTTGCGCGCGACCGCCTCCTGAATTTCGCGGATCGTCAGCTTCTTGATGTTGTGCTCCTTTTCAATCAGGTCCTTCAAGGCGCGCGTCATCATCTCGTTCGTGAGCGACACGCCGGGATTGAGGAGCATCGCGATCTTGATCTTCGCGAGCGCGCCTTCCATCGCGCGCACGTGGCTCTTGATGCGGTCGGCGATGAAGCGGATGGCGTAGTCGGGAATGACGGGCGTGATGCCGTCGGCCTTCTTCTGGAGAATCGCCAGGCGCGTCTCGTAGCTGGGCGACTCGATCTCCTGCACCATACCGCCCTCGAAGCGCGAGATAAGCCGCTCCTCGAGAACCGACAGATTCTTCGGCGCGACGTCGGACGTCATGACAATCTGCTTGTGCGCGTCCTTCAGCGCGTTGAACGTGTTGAAGAATTCCTCCTGGAACTGCTTGCCCTTCTGGAGAAACTGCACGTCGTCGACAAGCAGCACGTCGATCTTGCGGTACTTGTTCTGGAACTCAGTGATTGCCGCGCGCCCCTTCTGCAGCGAATTGACGTATTCGTTCAGGAACGTTTCGGTCGTCAGGTAGCAGACGGCGAGATTGGGATTTTTCCGGTGCACCTCGTTGCCGATCGCCTGCATGAGGTGCGTCTTGCCGAGACCCGTGCCGCCGTGGATGAAGAGCGGGTTGAAGCCGATCTCGCCCGGATGCTCCGCGACGCCCTTCGCCGCGGCGTAGGCGTAGCTGTTGGACGGCCCTTCCACGAACTCGCCGAACGTGTAGTCGTCGTTGAGCGGCATTGTCGAGATGAACGTGCTGACGGCGCGACTGGGCGCGGCGGCCGCAGTCGGCGACGGCGGCAGGATGATCGGCGGCTGCGCCGACGGGCTGCACAGAAAGGCAAGGCTCAGCGACTTGTCGCCGCCCGCGAGGTCAAGGCACGTCTTCAGCCGGTCGGCGTATTCGGTCTTGAGGAAATCCGCCGCAAAGCTGTTGAGCGTCAGAATCTTGAAGACACCGTCCTCCGCGCACACCGATGTGATCATCGAGAAATAGCGCGTGGCCTGGCTCTTCTCCTCGTCAGAGCGCAACGTGGACAGGAAGATCGCCTTGGCGCGCTCCCACAGTTCCTTCATTGCGAGGTCAATCTTTTCGTTGCTCATGCTGTCTGGTCTTTCGCTTCACGTCAAAATATATCATAAATCGCCGCGCACCGCCAACAACAAGAAGTCAACTGATGTTTTCAACTTATCAACATCATTTGTTGATAACGGGAAAATGGCCGCGTTTGATGATGACAGCCAAGACGGCGATGTCAGCCGGATTGACGCCGGGGATGCGTGCGGCCTGCGCCAGCGTCTCCGGGCGGTACTTTTTCAGCTTCTCGCGGCTCTCGAAGCGCACGGCTGTGCAGCGCGCATAGTCGAGCCAACGCGGAATCTTGATGTTTTCGTCCTGTTTGGCGCGATTGGCCGCTTTTTCCTCCTGTTCGAGATAGGGTGCATAATGTCGTATAATCTTCTCTTCTTCAAGAATCTCCGCCGCGCTGAACCATCGGCTGATCTCACAGTTATCATGTTTCAATATCTCTTCGTGCGCATTCAGCAGACTCTCGATCTCTCTTTTCTCTTTTTCAACCTGTTCCAGCCACGCTTTCACCGCGCGCGTGGCTGCAATCTTGTCTTTTCCGACAATTCCTGCTCTATCGGCCGCCTCGACGAGCCGAAAGCGCGCATTGTCCTGCCGCAGCAGCAACCGGCGCTCGGCGCGGCTCGTAAACATGCGATACGGTTCATCCGTGCCTTTCGTGACGAGATCATCAATCATGACGCCGATATAGGCATCCTGGCGGCTCAAGACGAGCGGCGGCCGTCCTTGCGTCCGCAGCGCCGCATTGATCCCGGCCATCAACCCTTGGGCGGCCGCTTCTTCGTAGCCGGTCGTGCCGTTGATCTGACCGGCAAAGAAGAGTCCGTCAATCCGCTTCGCTTCGAGGGCGTGCGTGAGTTCTCGCGCGTCAATGCCGTCATATTCAATCGCATACGCATACGCAAGAAATTCGGCATGTTCGAGTCCCGGAACGGAATGTACCATCCGTTCCTGTACGTCGCGCGGAAAGGAACAACTCAAACCGTTCGGATAGATGATGGTGCCGGCCGAATCCTCTGGCTCCAGCATCACATGGTGCTGCTGCGCGTCGGCAAAGCGGACAATTTTATCCTCGATGGACGGGCAATAGCGCACGCCCGTACCATGGATTGCCCCGCCGTAGAGGGCCGAACGGTCGAGATTTTCGCGGATGATTTGGTGCGTTTCCGGCGTTGTGTGCGTCATCCAGCACGGAAATTCACCCAATGTTCCACGTGGAACAGTAGGATTTGCTGTCTTGGTTTCCGTGGGCACACTTAAAGCTGCGTTCTCGTTGGCTGGTTGCACGGAGGCTTCACCGATTGTTCCACGTGGAACAATGAGATTTTCTGCCTTGGATACACTTAAAGCTGCGTTCTCATTGTCTGGTTGCACGGCGGATTCACCGATTGTTCCACGTGGAACAATGAGATTTTCTGCCTTGGATACACTTAAAGTTGCGTTCCCGTTGTCTGGTTGCACGGCGGCTTCACCGATTGTTCCACGTGGAATATCTGAACTGTCCAATGCGGTTGAAACAGTGTTCGGGCGTGTACAATGATCATTCACTGCCACATCCGAACCATGAATTGTTCCACGTGGAACAATTGCATCCGGTTGACTGTCCAAATCAGATTGCGGCGTCGATTGTGAATCAGCCTCTGTTGTTGGAGCCGATTGATTTGTTCCACGTGGAACAATGGTTTCGGCGTGTTCCACGTGGAACAGTGGACGCGGAAATTCGCCATCCTGCCGCTGACACTTGGTAAAATCGCAGCTGGAAGCCTTCAAACGGGGCGGCGTACCCGTTTTCAGGCGGATCAGGTCGAAACCAAGGCGTTCAAGACACGCTGACAGTTGATTGACAGCCGGGCGACCGTCGCCGCCGCTTTCCGAGGACTCTTTTCCAATCCAAATACGCCCGCGTAGCGTCGTCCCCGAGGTGATGACAACGGTTTTTGCTGCAATCAGACCGTTCTTTTCGGTCCAAACGCCCGTCGCACGGGCGGTCAGAGGGGCGCGAGATGGGCTTGATGGGTTTGTTGTTGGGCTTTCGCAGGAACTCGATGGAAACGAGGTGATCGAATCGACTGAATTGCTCGCGGGTGAAAAGGAGGAATTTTCGCCGTTTAAATTATGTGTATCGCCTTCCGTCTCGATGCCGATGACGGCATCTTCAAGCACGGTCAGATTCGGCTGGCGGGCGATGACCGCCTGCATCCGTGCGGCGTATTCCCGCTTGGCGCACTGCGCGCGCGTCGCCCGCACGGCCGGGCCGCGCGAGAGGTTCAGCGTCTTGACCTGCAGCGCCGTCGCGTCGGCATTTCGGCCCATTTCACCGCCCAGCGCGTCGAGTTCGTAGACGAGGTGGCTCTTGGCGAGGCCGCCGATCGACGGATTGCACGGCATTCGCGCGATGGCGGCTGTCTGGGCGGTCACAAGAAGGGTGCGTGCGCCCATCCGCGCGGCGGCGAGGGCGGCTTCGCACCCGGCATGGCCGCCGCCGACCACAATCACGTCATATAGATTGTTGCTCATTGGTGTTGTGTCTCTCAATTCGTTTTGTCCAACCCTGACAAGATTATTATACCAAATTATCAACGGATTTGTAAACAATGAAAAGAAGAGTATTATGCGACATGTCTCTGTGTCATTATTGCTCAAAACCCAATAAAAAGGGGGTTTCAACGCCGGGCGGCTGTTTTGTCAATAGGAAAAATGTAATCTTATGTCAACAGTTGTCAAAGAGTTATCAACAATTTTGCGATAAGTATCAATAATGAGGGGCTGTATCAACTTTCCATAAGAGATCGTCAGCGCATCGGCTGCGGGAGCCTAGGTTTCTAGGATTCTAGGATTCTAGACTTCTAGGCTTCTAGGATTCTAGGATTCTAGACTTCTAGGATTCTAGACTTCTAGACTCCTAGACTCCTCAGATTCCAAACTTCTAAACCTCAAAAATAACAGTAGACAGATTGCGCGCGGTTTGAGATAATGTGCGCCAGTTGAAATTGTCGATTTCAGAAACAGGGGGTCAAAAGATGAAGAAAGTACTGATCGGTCTCTTGCTGGGCACTGCGGCGGCGACGTGCGAAGCCGCGCTCGGCAAAACGATAACCTTGTGGCAGAACGGCGAGCGCGGCATCGCCGTCTACCGCATTCCGGCCTTGTGCACCGCGCCGAACGGCGATCTCGTCGCCGCGTGCGACGCGCGCAAGGAGGGCGGCGGCGACCTGAACCACGCCAAGCCCATCAACATCACGATCCGCCGCTCGAGCGACGACGGCCGCACCTGGACCGACGCCGTCAATTCGTGGACGTGGCCGTGGAGCGCGGAGGAACGCTGGGCGGGCAGCGACCCGTCGTTCATCGTCGACCGGCAGGCGGGCAAGATCTTCCTCTTCTATAACGTGTGGGAAAGCGTCAAGCAGCGCGGCATCTACCAGTTCTACGTCCAGGAGTCCGCCGACAACGGCGCGACCTGGTCCGCGCCGCGCAACATCACGAAGGACATCGCGTTCCCCGCGTGGCCGTTCGGCAAGCCCGACAACGCCGGCGGGTTCATCTTCATCACCTCCGGCTCCGGCATCCAGACGAAGTCCGGCACGCTCCTCCACACCATCGTCCACGTGAACGACGGCAACGCGCTCTTCGGTTCCGACGACCACGGCAAGACGTGGAAGGCGATGGGCAATCCGGTGAAGAACGGCGACGAGTGCAAGGTCGTGGAACTCTCCGACGGCGCGTGGATGATCAATTCGCGCTGGCGCGGCGGCGGGCGGCAGATCCACGTGACGCGCGACGGCGGGCGCACCTGGCAGTCGCGCTACGATACGACGCTCGCCGATCCGCAGTGCAATGCGCAGATCATGCGCTACGGCAAGACGCTCCTCTTCACAAACTGCAACAGCCCGTCGCGCCGCGCGCAGCTCCACATCCGCGCGTCGCTCGACGACGGGGCCACGTGGGGCGAAGGCCTGTGCATCTGCCCGAACGGCGCGGCCTATTCCGACATGGCCATCTTGAAGAACGGCGACATCGGCATCCTCTACGAAGGCGCGGGCTACGCCACGATCAACTTTGTCACCGTGCCGCGCGCGGATGTCGTGGCGGAATTCTTCAACAGGAAATAATCCCCGGGCGCACAACCGTCCATTGACAAGGAGAAGAAAATGAACAAACTGACAGTCGCGATCCTGGCCGCCGTCGCCGGATTCGTGGGGAGCGCGGCGACGCCGATCGCCGTGGAGTGGAAGTCGCCCGAGGCCGCGCCCGTGAAGGTGGCGCGTCCGTTCGCGGGCTTCCTGCCGGACGGCTCGTTCCTCGTCGCGGGCGGCAGCGATTTCGTCGACGGCGTCAAGACGTACCGCACGGACATCGCCGTGCGCGCGCCGGACGGCACCTGGACGAAAGTCGGCGAACTGCCGCATCCGGTCGCCGAGGGCGTCAGCTGTGAGACGTCGAAGGGCATTTTCTGCGCGGGCGGAACGGACGGAACAAAGGTGTTCGACGACGCCTTCCTGCTCACCGTCGAAAACGGCGTGGCCCGCGTCACGCCGCTCCCGCTGTCGCTGCCCGAGCCGGTCGCGATGGGTGCGGCGGCGGCGGACGGCGACAAGGTGTACGTCGTTGCGTCGACGCATGTCTTCGTGGCCGATCTCGGCAAGGCCGGAGACGACTTCGTGTGGCGTCAGTTCCCCCTGCCGCGTCTCGTGCCGCGCGCGCAGATGGTCGCCGCCGTTCAGAACGGCGACCAGAAGGAGAAGATGCTTGTCATCTACGGTGGCTACGAGAGTGAAACAAAAGAGCCGCTGCACGACGGCTGGGGGCTTGTCCTTTCGAAGGTGCACATGGACCGCGACAACGAGGAGGGCGCGTGGAAGCGCCTCAGCGACCTTCCCGCGAACACGACGACGATCGGCGCGGCGTTCCTGCCGAGCGGGCACCAGCACATCCTGCTCGTCGGCGGCTTCGGCGAGAAGGGGTGGATCGACCGCGCGCTGAACGGCTCGACCGAGACGGACCCCGTGAAGCTCGGCTGGCAGCGGAAAATCCTCGCCTACAACGCCGTGACGGACGCGTGGTGCGAATACGGCGAAATCGCCGCGGCAGATTCGCCGCGCTGCGGCGCGGCGGCGGGCATCAGGCCCGGCAAGACGCCCGAGCAGTACACACTTCTTCTCGCGGGCGGCGAGGTCGCGCCGGCGACGCGCACGAACGCCGTTTCGGTCGCGAGCTTCCGCAAGACGGGCAAGTTCGGTGCGATGGCGTGGGCGGTCGTCGGCGTCTACGCGCTCTTGATGGTCGGCATGGCGTGCTTCTTCATCTTCAAGAAGAAGGACGAGAACGACTACTTCCGCGGCGGCAACCGCATTCCGTGGTATGTGGCGGGCATGAGCATTTTCGCGACGATGCTCTCGTCCATCACGTTCATCGCGATTCCGACGCAGGCGTATCTCCAGGACTGGCGCTACTTCGTGATGGCGTTCTTCATCATCGGCATGGCGCCTGTCGCGATCTACTACTATCTGCCGTTCTTCTGCCGCCTCGGCATCACCTCCGCCTATGAATATCTCGAAAAGCGCTTCAACCTCGGCGTGCGGCTGTTCGGCTCGGCGGCGTTCGTCGTCTTCATGGTCTGCCGCGTCGCGGTGGTGACGCTCCTGCCGGCGATCGCGCTCAATGCGGTGACGGGCATCTCCATCGACGCGTGCATCCTCATCTGTGGCATTCTCACGATGATCTACTGCTCGCTCGGCGGTCTTGAGGCCGTCATCTGGTCCGACTTCGTGCAGGGCATCGTCCTCATGGGCGGCGCGGTTTCGGTGCTCGTCCTCCTCATCCTGAAGACGGGCGCGCCCGGCGAGCATGTCTCGACGTTCTGGACCGTCGCGAGCGACTACGGCAAGAACCGGATGTGGGACTTCCGCCTCATCCTGACGCAGCCCGTCTTCTGGGTCGTCGCGGTGCAGGGCCTCATCTCGAACCTCTCCAGCTACACGTCCGACCAGTGCGTCATCCAGCGCTACATCGCGACGCCCGACGAGAACGCGACGAAGCGCTCGCTGTGGTTCAACGGCTGCATGTCGGTCTTCGCGCAGATCGTGTTCTACGGCATCGGCATGGCGCTCTTCGCGTTCTACCACACGCACCCGGAGGCGATGGACGTGACGATGCCGAAGGGCGACTCGGTGCTCCCGATCTTCATGGCGACGGAAATGCCGCCGTGGCTCGCGGGCCTCGTCATCGCGGCCGTCTTCGCGGCGACGATCTCGACTCTCTCCGCGAACCTCTCGTCCGCGTCGACCGCCGTCGTCACCGATTTCATCAAGCGCTTCAAGCCGGACATCCCCGGCAAGGCGCAGATCCGCTGCGGCCAGGTCTGCACGTACGTCGTCGGCATCATCGGCATTCTCGCGGCCCTGACGCTCGCGCGCATGGAGTCGTCGGCGCTCTTCGACAACTTCAACAAGTACATCGCGATGCTGACGGCGGGCCTCACGGGCCTCTTCTTCATGGGCGTCTTCATGCCGCGCATCAAGGGCGTCGCGGCCGTCCTCGGCCTCGCGGCGAACTACTTCGTCTGCTTCAGCTGCGAGATCCTGCACTGCGACGTCTTCGGCCTCAAGTTCCATCCGTTCCTCCTGGGCGGCATCGGGCTCGTTGTCTGCGTCGCCGTCGCCTCCCTCGCCTCGCTCGTCCTGAACGAGAAGGGGAAGGACCTGACGGGCCTCACGCTCAAGACGCTGAAGAAAACCACCTGACGCGCGGACCCGGCGGCCCGCGCGCGCGGGCGGTGCGATGGCGGAACAGCTCTTCAGACTCACGTCGAAGTTCAAGCCGACGGGCGACCAGCCCGACGCGGTCGCCGCGCTCTGCGCCGGCCTCGCGCGCGGCGAGAACCGCCTCGTCCTCCAGGGCGTCACCGGCAGCGGCAAGACGTTCACGATGGCGAACCTCATCCAGAAGTGGAACCGCCCGACGCTCATCCTCTCGCACAACAAGACGCTCGCCGCGCAGCTCTTCTCGGAGCTGAAGGAGTTCTTCCCCGAGAACGCCGTCGAATATTTCATCAGCTACTACGACTACTACCAGCCCGAGGCGTACATCCCGCAGACCGACACGTACATCGAGAAGGACGCGTCGATCAACGAGGAGATCGAGCGCTACCGCCTCGCGGCGACGAACGCGCTCATCTCGCGCCGCGACGTGATTATCGTCGCGTCCGTCTCGTGCATCTACGGCCTCGGCGAATCGACCGAGTACCGCGAGCTCGCCGTGAGCGTGCGGCGCGGCGAGACGCTCGCGCGCTCCGCGCTCGCCGAGCGGCTTGTCGAGGCGCAGTACGTGCGCAACGACTTCGACTTCAAGCCCGGCGTCTTCCGGATGCGCGGCGACACGGTGGACGTCTTCCCCGCGTACGAGACGACGGCCGTGCGCATCGAGTTCTTCGGCGACGAGGTCGACACCATCTGCGCGCTCGATCCGCTCACCGCGAAGCGCGGCGTGGCGATGCCCGCCGTCACGATCACGCCCGCCAAGCAGTTCGTCCTCGGCAAGGACAAGTTCGAGGCGGCGTTCGTGCGCATCGCGGCGGAGCTCAAGGAGCGCCTCGCGTTCTTCGCGTCGAAGGGCAAGCTCCTCGAGGCGCAGCGCCTGCGCGAGCGGACCGAATACGACATCGAGATGATGCGCGAGCTCGGCTACTGCAACGGCATCGAAAACTATTCGCGTCCGCTGACGGGCCGCGCGGCCGGCTCGCCGCCCGAGTGCCTGCTCGACTATTTCCCCGACGACTTCCTGACGATCATCGACGAAAGCCACGTCGCGGTGCCGCAGGTGCGCGCGATGTACAACGGCGACCAGGCGCGCAAGCAGATGCTCGTCGACTACGGCTTCCGCCTGCCGAGCGCGAAGGACAACCGCCCGCTGAAGTTCGACGAGTTCAACGCGAAGGTTCACCAGATCGTCTACTGTTCGGCGACGCCCGGCGACTTCGAGTACAGCGAGGCGAAGACGGTCGCCGAGCAGGTGATCCGCCCGACGGGCCTCCTCGATCCCGTCATCGAGGTGCGGCCGCTCGCGAACCAGATCGACGACCTGATCGCCGAAGTGAAGAAGGCGGCGGACGCGGGCGAGCGCGTGCTGGTGACGACGCTCACGAAGCGCTCGTCGGAAGACCTGACGCACTACCTGCACGAGACGGGCATCCGCGTCGAATACCTCCACAGCGACATCGACGCCATCGAGCGCGTCGCGATCCTGCAGCGGCTCAGGAAAGGCGAGTTCGACTGCCTCGTCGGCATCAACCTCCTGCGCGAGGGCCTGGACCTGCCGGAAGTCGCGCTCGTCGCGATCCTCGACGCGGACAAGGAAGGGTTCCTGCGCTCGACCACCTCGCTCGTCCAGACGGCGGGCCGCGCCGCGCGCCACGAGAAGGGGCGCGTCATCCTCTACGCCGACCACAGGACCGACGCGATCCGCGAGCTCCTGCGCATCACGAAGGCGCACCGCGAAAAGCAGATGGCCTACAACGCGGCGCACCACATCACGCCGCACACGGTCCAGCGCGCGGTGACGGAATCGACCTACCTCTTCAAGAGCGACGGCACGTCCGGGCGCGGCAGAACTGCCGCGGTCGGGCCGGGCGCGCCCGCGTCGTCCGGCACGTCGTCCGGCGCGTCGGATGCCGAGCTGATCGCCGAAATGACGCGCGAGATGCTGGAGGCGGCGGACCGCCTCGAATTCGAGCGCGCCGCGTTCCTGCGCGACCAGATCAAGAAGCTCAAGGCGGCACCGCCGGCGGCGACGCCGGCGGCCGACGCGCGCAGAAAAACAGGGAAACGCCGCCCCGTGCGCGGGTGATTTTTGATATACTATTCCCATTCTTTGTAGATTCAAGGGAATAGCCATGTCACAACTTGAAGAATCGCTGGAGCTCGCGCTGGATTTCACGAAGCTCGAGAAGGTCGGCCGTCAGGTCGCCGACACCCGTGCGGCGGGCACGGCCGCGTGCGACCCGGGCGTGATCCCCGTCGCGGTGCAGAACGCCGACACGAAGGAAGTGATCCTCGTCGCCTACACGAACGAATTCGCGATGAAGGAGAGTTTCAAAAAGAAGAAGCTCATCCTGTGGTCGACGAGCCGCAACAAGCTCTGGTTCAAGGGCGAAACGTCGGGCGAGACGTTCGACCTCCTGGAGGCGTACGTCAACTGCGAGCAGAATTCGCTCCTCTACATCGTGCGCCCCTGCCGCGGCGGCATCTGCCACACGAAGAACAAGGCCGGCGCGCCGCGGAACTGCTATTACCGGAAGATCGACTTCGAGACGCTGAAGCTCACGAATATCGACGAATGAGGAATTTTAAGAAAGGAATAAAAGAATGGCTGAAATTGCACAAGGGTTGGTGCTGATGCTTGCGGGCATGGGCATCGTGTTTGCGTTCCTGCTCGTCCTGATCGGCGTGACGCTCGCGACGATGAAGGGGATCGCGCGGTTCGACTACATCTTCCCGAAGGACGCGCCGAAGAAAGCGCCGCAGCGTGCGGCGGCGAACGACGACGAAAACATCGCGCTCGCGATTGCGGTGGCGCTGGGGTAAGAGGCGGAACGGACGGAACGGACGGGGGCTCTGGCGCCCCCGCACCCCGCCCAAGGAATTTTTAAAAGAAAGGTAAGAAAAATGGCCAAGAAAACAGTCAAGTTCATGCTCACGGCGTTTCGCGACGGCTTTCAGAGCGTCGTCGGCGCGCGCGTGCTCTCCAAGGATTTCCTCCCGTGCGTGGAGGAATGCTACGATGCGGGCATCCGCTGGTTCGAGGCGGGCGGCGGCGCGCGCTTCCAGAGCTGCTACTTCTACTGCCAGGAAGATGCGTTCGACGTGATGGATGCGTTCCGCCGGGCGGCGCCGGAAGCCGACCTCCAGACGCTCTCGCGCGGCGTGAACGTCGTCGGCCTCGAGAGCCAGTCGAGCGACATGATCAAGCTCCACGCGCAGATGTTCAAGAAGCACGGCATGAGCTCGATCCGCAACTTCGACGCGCTCAACGACGTCAACAACCTGAAGTGGTCCGGCCAGTGCATCCACGACGCGGGCCTCAACCACGAAGTCGTCGTCACGATGATGGGCCTGCCGCCCGGCATTGACAACCAGGGCACGCACACGCCGGAGTTCTACCGCGACCGTCTGCGCATGATCATGGACGCGGGCATCCCGTTCGACCGCGTGGCGTTCAAGGACGCGTCGGGCACCTCGACGCCCGCGACCGTCTACAACACGATGAAGCTCGCGCGCGAACTGCTGGGCAAGGACGTGCACATCCAGTTCCACTCGCACGAGACGGCCGGCAACGGCGTCGCGTGCTACCTCGCGGCGCTGCGCGGCGGCGCGGACGGCATTGACCTGTCGATGGCGCCGATGTCGGGCGGCACCTGCCAGCCGGACATCATCACGATGTGGCACTGCCTCGACGGCGACCCGGACTTCGGCTTCGACTTCGACATCAACAAGATCAAGAAGGCGGAGGACAGCTTCAAGAACGCGATGAAGAAGTACTTCCTGCCGCCGGAGGCGATGAACGTCAACCCGCAGATCGTGTGGAGCCCGATGCCGGGCGGCGCGCTGACCGCGAACACCCAGATGCTGCGCGACAACAACATGATGGACAAGTACGACGACATGATCGCCGAGATGTACGACTGCGTGCGCCTCGGCGGCTTCGGCACGTCGGTGACGCCCGTCTCGCAGTTCTACGCGCAGCAGGCGATCCAGAACGTCATGTTCGGCAAGTTCAAGAAGTTCGCGCCCGGCTACGCCAAGATGGTGCTCGGCTACTTCGGCAAGACGCCCGTGCCGCCGGATCCGGAGATCGTGAAGAAGGCGAGCGAATTCATGGCGTCGAACGAGCTGACGAAGGCGTACAGCGTGCCGACGACCAAGACCGTCCTCGAGCTGAACGACGCCGACCCGAAGAAGGGCGGCGCGGTCGCGAAGAAGGCGCTGGAGGAGGCGGGGCTGCCCGTCACCGACGAGAACATCTTCATCGCCGCATCCTGCAAGGAGAAGGGCATTCTCTTCCTCAAGGATCCGTCGAAGGCGCCGATGGGCTGCCGGTTTGCATCCGACGCCTCCGCGAAGGGAGCATCGGCAGGTGGCAAAGAGGGTGTCACCGTCACGATCAACGGCAAGGCGTACGGTGTCAAGATCACCGGCGAGGGCAAGGCCGTGGTGAACGGCAGGGAAGTCGCGTTCAAGTCGGAGGCCGGCATCAAGGCCGCCGCGCCGGCCGCCGCCGCGCCTGCGGGCGGCACCGAGGTCAAGGCTCCCGTGCCGGGCACGATCCTGCGCATTACCGCCGCGACGGGCACCAAGGTCGCGAAGGGCGACGAAATCCTCGTCATGGACGTGATGAAGATGGAAACGCCGGTCACCGCGCCGTGCGACGGAACGGTCACGCTCGCCGTCAACGCCACCGACAAGGTCGCGACCGGCGATACGCTCGCAACGATCGGATAAGGACGGTGCCATGAAAAAACTCCTTATTGCTCTTCTTGTCGCGGGCGGCTGCTTCGCCGCGTTCGCGGGCGACGACGCGGCGGCGGCGGCCGAACAGGCCGCGCCGTGGCGCGTGATGCTCGCCAAGGTGAAGAACCTCCCCGCCGAAACCGGCATCGCCGGCTTCCTGCGGCGGGAGGCCCCCGCCTACATCACCGGCGACTACGCCGAGGCGGACCGCGTCTGCGTCAATTCGATGCTCGGCAAGAATCCGCACGATCCGACGAGCGGCTACAAGACGCCGAACGGCTACTACGACCGCCGGACGAAGGAATGGGTCGGCGGCTACTTCGACGAGAACGGCGCGTTCGTCAAGGGCCACGAGGTGAAAACGCTCTTCGGCATGCCCTA
The DNA here is from genome assembly GCA_017463935.1 of Kiritimatiellia bacterium. GTDB lineage: Bacteria > Verrucomicrobiota > Kiritimatiellia > RFP12 > UBA1067 > UBA1067. Next base: position 9,599 of record JAFUEM010000037.1, on the reverse strand, counting down.
CGGCCTCGGCCAGCTCATCATGATCCCCCTCTGCCTCTTCATGATGTACCTCGCCATCGTCAAGGGCTTCGAGCCGCTGTTGCTCCTGCCCATCGGCTTCGGCGGCCTGCTCGCCAACTGCCCGCTCGCCGGCGTGACCGCGCCCGCGATGATGCACGACGGCGCCGTCAGCTTCCTGATGTCGGGCGTGCCCGTCATGCAGGGCGGCATCGTCGAGCCCGGCGGCTTCCTCCACTACTTCTTCAAGTTCGGCATCGACACGGGCGTCTTCCCGATCGTGATCTTCATGGGCGTCGGCGCGATGACCGACTTCGGCCCGCTGATCGCGAACCCGAAGATGGCGCTCCTCGGCGGCGCGGCGCAGTTCGGCATCTTCTTCGCGCTCTTCGGCGCGCTCGGCCTCGCGGCGCTCTTCGGCGCGGACTTCTTCGGCGGCGTAAGCCCCGTCAACGCGGCCGCCGCCAACACCAACATCGGCGGCGCGGACGGCCCGACGGCGATCTGGCTCACGTCGCGCCTCGCCCCCGACCTCCTCGGCGCGATCGCGGTGGCGGCGTATTCCTACATGGCGCTCGTCCCGATCATCCAGCCGCCGATCATGAATGCGCTGACGACGAAGGAAGAGCGGCTCATCAAGATGCCGCCGCTTCGTCCCGTCTCGAAGATCGAGAAGATCTGCTTCCCGCTCATCGTGCTCCTCCTCTGCGCCGTCCTCCTCAAGGACGCGGTGCCGCTCATCGGCGCGCTGATGCTCGGCAACCTCGCCAAGGAAGTCGGCACGTCGGTCTCGCGCATCGCCGACACGATGTCGAACGCGCTCATCAACATCGTCACGATCATGCTGGGCCTGTCGGTCGGCTCGAAGCTCGCGTGCGAGAAGTTCCTCTCCGGCACGACGCTCGGCATCCTCGCGCTCGGCCTCGTCGCGTTCTGCGTTGGCACGGCGGCGGGCGTCCTGATGGCGAAGCTCATGAACCTCTTCTCGAAGCAGAAGGTCAATCCGCTCATCGGCTCGGCGGGCGTCTCGGCGGTGCCGATGGCCGCGCGCGTCTCGAACAAGGTGGCGCTCCAGAACGACCCGACGAACTTCATCCTCATGCAGGCGATGGGCCCGAACGTCTCGGGCGTCATCGGCTCGGCGGTCGTCGCCGGCGTCCTCTACACGCTCTGCAAGTAAGGATTTTCTCAAAACGAACAGCACGAACATGAAGCAGTACAACGTTGGATTGGTGGGTGTCGGCGCCGTCGGCACCGAGATGATCAAGGTCCTGAAGGAGCGCCGGTTCCCGTGCGGGAAGGTGCAGGTCTTCGCCTCGCGCGACCGCGAGGAGACGATCCTCGGCGAGACGTACCAGGTCAAGAAGGCGACGCCCGAGAGCTTCAACGGCCTCGACATCGTCCTCTTCGCCGGCAAGACGGACGTCGCGATCGAGCTGAAGGACGCGGTCGTCAGGTCGGGCGCGAAGATGATCGACAACTCGCGCGCGTTCCGTCAGGATCCCGACGTGCCGCTCGTCGTGCCGCAGGTCAACCCGGAGGACCTCGACTGGAACAAGGGCGTCATCGCGAACCCGAACTGCACGACCGCGATCATGCTCGAGGCGGTCGCGCCGCTCCACAAGGCGAAGGGCCTCAAGCGCCTCATCGCGTCGACGTACCAGGCGGCGTCGGGCGCGGGCGCGCCCGGCCTCGCGGAGCTGGAGGACCAGATCCGCGACTACGCGGCCGGCCGGCCGCTCACGGTCAAGGCGTTCCAGCACCAGCTCACGTACAACCTCATTCCGCACATCGACAAGTTCGACATGACGAACGGATACACGCTCGAAGAGCTGAAGATGCGCAACGAGGCGCGCAAGATGCTGCACCATCCCGACCTCAGGCTGAGCTGCACGTGCGTGCGCGTGCCGATCGCGCGGGCACACTCGGAGTCGCTGAACCTCGAGTTCGAGAACGACATCACGCCCGACGAGGCGCGCGAGATCCTGCGCGGCGCGGAAGGCGTCAAGGTCGTCGATGATCCGCTCAACAACCTTTACCCGATGCCGCTCGACGCGACCGCGAAGTACGACGTGCTCGCCGGCCGCATCCGCCAGGACCTGAGCCGCGACGACAGGAAGGGGCTGGAGATGTTCGTCTCCGGCGACCAGCTGCTGCGCGGCGCGGCGCTCAACGCGGTGGAGATCGCCGAGCACCTGATCAAGCGCGGCCTGATCTGAGCGGGATCCTCGCGCAGAGGCGCAGAGGAGAAAGAGAAAAGAGGGGGCGAGCATGTATCGGCATGTTGTCATCTGGAGGCTGAAGGACGGCCTTGAAAATCCGGCGGCGGTCAAGGCGGGCATCCGCACGTCGCTTGAAGGGCTCGTCGGCACGGTGCCGGGCCTGTTGCGCGCCAAGGTCTACGCGGACGCGGCGGACGCCGCCGCCGTGATGCTGGACGCGCTCCTCGTCTCGCCGGATGCGCTCGCGGCGTACGCGACGCACCCGGCGCACGTGGCCGCGGCGGAGACGTTCGTCAAGCCATTCGTCGCGTCGCGCACTGCGTTCGACTGCGCGGGCGGCTCGGAGCTCGACGAGCTCATCTACGAGCGCCGCAGCATCCGCGCGTTCAGGCCGGAGGAGCCGCCGCGCGCGCTCGTCGACGAAGTCGTCAAGGCGGGGCTGCTCGCGCCGACCGGCCGCAACCGGCAGAGCACCGTCGTCATCCGCCTCGACGATCCGGAAATCCGCGAGGCCGTGCGCGCGAAGAACGAGGAGATCCGCGGCGCGCCGCCGGCGGGTCGCGTGAACGATCCCTTTTACGCCGCGCCGGTGATGCTGCTCGTCGTCGCGGACACGGCGAACGACACGGCCGTCTACGACGGCTCGCTCGCGCTCGGCAACATGATGCTCAAGGCGCACGAGCTGGGGCTGGCCGCGTGCTGGATCCACCGCGCGAAGCCGGAGATCGACTCGCCCCTCGGCCGGAAGATCCTCGCGCGCGCGGGACTCGACGGTGCCTACGAAGGCGTCGGTCACCTGGCGCTCGGCTATGCGGCGTGCCCGCTCCCGGCGCCGCACCCGTACAATCCCGCGCGTTATCGCGCCGTCTGATGTCCGCCGCCGCCATGACCGTTGCGCTCCATACCTGCTGCGGGCCGTGCTCGTCGTCGTGCGTGCCGCGGCTGAAGGAACTCGGCCACGACGTCGTGATGTTCTTCGCGAACTCCAACATCGACTCGAAGCAGGAGTTCATGCGCCGCCTCGTCGAGGCGCAGAAGGTCGCGGACGCGGAGGGCGTGAAGCTCGTCGCGCTCAAGTACGACCACGAGGAGTGGCTGCGCGAGGTGGCGGCGGGGCTGGAGAACGAGCCCGAGCGCGGCGAGCGGTGCGCGAAGTGCTTCCGCTACAGCCTCGGCAAGACGATGCAGTTTGCGAAGGAGATGGGCATCGAGGCGTTCACGACGACGCTGACCGTCTCGCCGCACAAGGACACGAAGGTCATCTTCCGCGAGGCGGGGCTTCTGCCGTACGAGCCGGGCGCGCCGAAGTTCCTGGAGGAGAATTTCAAGAAGCACGACGGCTTTGCGAAGTCGATGGCGCGCAGCACGGAACTGGGGCTGTACCGCCAGAAGTTCTGCGGCTGCGAATTTTCGATCCGCCCGCCGAAGCCGAAGAAGAAGCGAGAAGGCGAGGCTTCTAGGAGTCTAGAAGTCTAGGCCTCTAGGATTCTAGGATTCTAGGATTCTAGACGTCTAGACTTCTAGAATCCTCGCCGCCCAAGGGCGGCGCGATTTTTGATATAATATTCCTCTTATGAGCAAGAATCAGATGAGAACCGGCGCGCGGGCGCTGGTGGAGTCGCTGGAGAAGGCGGGCGTCGAGGTGCTCTTCGGCTACCCCGGCGGCGCCGTGCTGGACATCTTCAACTGCCTGCCGGAGGCGAAGTTCAATTTCGTTCTCGGCCGCCACGAGCAGGGCAGCGCGCACATGGCCGACGGCTACGCGCGCGCGACGGGCAGGCCGGGCGTCTGCATCGTCACCTCCGGCCCCGGCGCGACGAACACGATCACGGGCCTCGCGACCGCCAATATCGACGGCATCCCGATGGTCGTCATCACGGGCCAGGTCGCCCTCTCGCTCATCGGCACCGACGCCTTCCAGGAGGCGGATACGACCGGCATCGCGCGCGGCGTCTCCAAGCACTGCTTCCTCGTCCAGTCGGCGGACGAGATCCCCCAGACGATCGCCGAGGCGTTCTACATCGCGACGCACGGCAAGCCGGGCCCCGTCGTCATCGACATCCCGAAGAACTGCCAGCAGGCGCTGACGGCGGCGAAGTATCCCGAGCGCGTCTCGCTCCGCGCCTACCATCCCGAATCGACGGCGACCGTCCGCCAGCTCAACCGCCTCGCCAAGCTCATCAACGCGGCCGAGCGCCCCGTCCTCTACGCGGGCGGCGGCGTGATCGCGTCGGGCGCGGCGAGCGACGTCGCGGCCCTCGCGCACCGCGCCGAGATTCCCGTCACGACGACGCTGATGGGCCTCGGCTCCTTCGACGAGCACGACCCGCTCGCGCTCGGCCTCTCCGGCATGCACGGCAGCGCCGCCGCGAACTGGGCGCTCCACGAGGCCGATCTCATCCTCGCGCTCGGCGTGCGCTTCTCCGACCGCGTGACGGCGAAGATTTCCGAATACGCGCAGCGCGCGACGCTCGTCCACGTCGACTGCGATCCCGCGTCCATCAACAAGAACGTGCGCGCCGACCTCGGCATCGTGGCCGACGTGAAGGACGTGCTGACGACCGTCTCCTCGCGCGTCAAGACGGCGACGCACCCCGCGTGGCTCAAGCGCATCGCGGACTGGAAGCGCCTCAAGCCGCTCGGCTACAGGCCGCTGCACGACGGCGTCATCATGCCGCAGGCCGTCGTCGAGGCGATCGACCGGGCGTCGAAGGGCCGCGCGATCGTCGTCACCGACGTCGGCCAGACGCAGATGTGGGCCGCGCAGTACTTCCGCCACAACCGGCCGCGCCACTTCCTGTCGTCGGGCGGCATGGGCACGATGGGCTTCGGCATCCCCGCCGCCATCGGCGCCGCGTTCGCGCAGCCGGACGAGACGGTCGTCGCGATCTGCGGCGACGGCGGCGCGCAGATGACGTTCGAGGAGGTGGTCGTCGCGGTGGAGCACCGCCTGCCGGTCGTCTTCGTCGTCGTCAACAACGGCTGCCTCGGCATGGTGCGCCAGTGGCAGGAGCTCTTCTACGCGAAGCGCTACGCGGGCTCGATCCTCGGCTCGAAGGGCCGCATGACCATCGAGCGCATCGACGAATCGGCGCTCGACTACGACTACCTGCCGGACTTCGTCAAGCTCGCCGAGGCGCACGGCGCGAAGGGCTACCGCGTGATCGATCCCGCGAAGCTGGAGCCGACGATCCGGAAGGCGCTCGCCGCGCGCCGGACGGCCGTCGTCGAGGTGATCGTCGAGCCGCGCGCGAACGTCTACCCGATGATCCCCGGCGGCAAGAGCGTGACCGAAATGGTGTTCGACTGACAAGGAGTGGCGTCATGAACGAAGAAGTCTACCGTTTCAACTGCTACGTCGAAAACAAGCCGGGCGTCCTCGCGCGCATCGTCGGGCTCATCTCCGGGCGCGGCTACAACATCCAGACGCTGAACGTCGGCCCCACCGAGGACGGCACCGTCTCGCGCATGAAGATCGACATCCTCGGCACCGCGCGCGTCATCGCGCAGATCACGAGCCAGCTCCAGAACCAGGTGAACGTCATCGAGGTCACCTGCCGGAAGCTGTAGGCGCGCGGCGCGGCGATTATGATATACTATTGAGCCATGGCGAAGAAATGTGCAGATCCGCGTCCGAGCTGGGACGAGTACTTCATGGAGATCGCGGAGGCGACCGCCAAGCGCTCGAACTGCTCGCGCCGCCACGTCGCGGCCGTCGTCGTCAAGGACCGCCACATCCTGTCGACCGGCTACAACGGCACGCCGCACGGCACGGCCAACTGCTTCGCGGGCGGCTGCCCGCGCTGCTCGGGCAGGGTCGAAAGCGGCACGCACCTCGAGGAGTGCCTGTGCGTCCACGCCGAGCAGAACGCGATCTGCCAGGCGGCGTTCCACGGCATCGCGCTCGGCGGCGCGACCATCTACGTCACGATTTCGCCGTGCCTCACCTGCGCCAAGCTGATCGTCAACTCGGGCATCCGCGAGGTCGTCTACGGCGGCGACTACGCGTTCCTCGACACGGTCAGGAAGATGTTCAGGGACGCGGACGTCACGTACCGGAAATTTGAAAAGTCCAACACAACAGCAAAAAAGGAAAGAAGCAAACATGCGCACTAAAATCATCGCCGGAAACTGGAAGATGAACGTCAAGCCCTCGGAGACGGCGGCCCTCGTCAAGGCCGTCGCGGAGGCGACGAAGGACGCGGCCAAGGTCGAGGTCGTCTGCTGCACGCCCGCCATCGACGTGCCCGCCGCCGTCGCGGCCGCCGCCGGCACGCACGTCGGCATCGGCACCGAGAACTGCCACTGGAAGGAGTCGGGCGCCTACACGGGCGAGATCTCGACGGGCATGATCCTCGACGCGGGCGCGAAGTACGTCATCGTCGGCCACAGCGAGCGCCGCCAGTACTTCGGCGAGACGGACGAGACCGTCAACCTGCGCGCGCGCGCCGCGATCGCGGCCGGCCTCACCGCCATCGTCTGCATCGGCGAGACGCTCGAGGAGCGCGAGGCGGGCCGCCTCGTGGAGGTGATCGAGCGCCAGATGAACGTCGGCCTCAAGGACGTCACCGCCGCCGACTGCGCGAAGCTCGTCATCGCCTACGAGCCCGTCTGGGCGATCGGCACCGGCAAGACCGCGACGCCCGACCAGGCGCAGGAGGTCCACGCGCTCATCCGCGCGACGCTCGCGAAGCTCGTCGGCGCGGAGACGGCGGCGACCGTGCGCATCCAGTACGGCGGCTCGATGAAGCCCTCGAACGCGGCGGAGCTCCTCGCGAAGCCCGACATCGACGGCGGCCTCATCGGCGGCGCGGCGCTCAAGGCGGCCGATTTCGCAGGCATCGTCGCGGCGGCGCAGAATGCGTAAGCCGGCGGCGATTCTGGCCGCCGCGCTCCTCGCGGCGGCCGGCTGCTTCAACGAGCCGGAGCCGGCGTACAGGACGGTTCCGGCCGAAAACCGCGTCTACCTGTCGGACCGCGGGCTCGCCGATCTCACGGGCGAGGCCGCGGCGCTGAAGGCGGGCGCGGCGATCGACTACGTCAACCTCGACCGCAACCGCCTGGAGGTCTTTCCCGCCGAGCTCGCGTCGCTGACGGGCCTCAAATGGCTGCGCCTCAACGACAACCGGCTGAGCGAACTGCCCGACCTCGGCGCGCTCGTGAACCTGCGCCGCCTCTACCTGCGCGGCAACCGGTTCACCGCCGTGCCCGAGACGCTGAAGGACCTGCCGTCGCTGACGGACGTGGATCTCTCCGACAATCCGCTCGCGGAAATCCCCGACTGGCTCGCCGCCAAAAAGAATCTCGCGGCGCTGTCGTTCACGCGCACGCAGATCACGAAACTGCCGACGGACCTCACGGCGTGGCGCTCGCTCCGGCAGCTCCAGCTCGGCGAGCTGAAGCTGACGCTGGAAGAACGGGCGCGCGTGCGCGCGGCGCTGCCGCACACGGCGGTCGTCTTTTGAGCTTCCGGTCACGAGGCGCGCAGCTGGAGGAGCTGGCGAGCGGACGGCTCGGCCCGCTCCTCCTGAAGTATTCATGGCCGGCCCTCGTGACGATGTCGCTCAACGCGCTCTACGCCGTCGTCGACCGCTTCTACATCGGTCACGGCTGCGGCGAGGCGGCGATGGCGGGCCTGACGCTCGTCTTTCCGATCATGCTGCTCCTCGGCGCGTTCGGCGTCTTCGTCGGCGCGGGGCACTCGGCGGTCCTGTCGATCCGCCTCGGCGAGGGCGACCGCGTCGCGTGCGAAAAGCTGCTCGGCCAGCTCGTCGCCATCAAGCTCATCTTCTTCTTTCTCCTGCCGCCGCTCATCTACTTCAACCTCGACACCGTGCTCGGCTGGTGCGGCGGCGGCGGCGTCAGCGCGGCGGCGCTCGCGGCGGCGAAGCGCTACCTGAAGATCGTCCTCTTCTCGCACCTCTTCTCGCACCTCGCCTTCGGCTTCTCGGCGATGATGCGCGCGGAGGGGAGCGCGCTCCGGTCGATGACCGCGATGTGCGTCGGCTTCGGCGTCAACCTCGTGCTCGACCCGATCTTCATCTTCGGCCTCGACCTCGGCATCGCGGGCGCGGCGTGGGCGACGAACATCGCGATGGTCGCGAGCTTCCTCACGGCGCTGACCTACTACCTCGGCGGCTCGAGCATCGTCAAGCTGCGCCTCGCGCGCATCCGGCTCTATCCGCGGCTCCTCGCGAAGCCCTGCGGCATCGGCTTCGCGCCGTTCCTCCAGCAGCTCCTCGGCGCGTTCATCAACGTGGCGCTCCCGGCGGCGTTCGCGAAGTGGGCGGCGGACGAGGCGGCGGCGACGACGCAGATCGCGTCGCTCGGCGTCTTCCAGTCCGCGCTGATTCTCCTGATCCTGCCCGTCTTCGGCGCGCAGCAGGGCATCCAGCCGATCATCGGCTACAACTGGGGCGCGCGGAACTTCCGCCGCGTGAAAGAGGCGCTGCTGATGGGGCTGTGGGTCACGAACGCGATCTGCATCGCCGCGTGCATCCTCCAGGTCGTGCCGCCGTTCCCGGAATGGATCGCGCGGATGTTCGTCTCGTCCGACAACCCCGAGCTCCTGCGCATCGCGACGGGCGACCTGCAGCTGTCGAACTGCATGCTGTGGTGCATCGGCCTCAACGTCGTCTCGACGACGTACTTCCAGTCCATCGGCCATCCGCTGACGGCGATCGTCCTCTCGACGATGCGCCAGGGGCTGATCATGCTGCCCGTCATCTATTTCCTGCCGCACGTGATGGCCGACAAGACGTTCGCGATCTGGCTGTCGATGCCGGTGTCGGACGTCCTCTGCGCGCTCGCGACGAGCGTGCCGTTCGCGCTCCACGTGCGCTTCCTCTCCCGTGTCCGGACGCGCGACGTAGCCGCGCACGGCACGGTCGCACGTGGGGAGAAATGATCGCGCGTGCGACCGTGCCGTGCGCGGGCTGGCGGCAGTGCCGAATTGTGCGCCGCACTGCGGGGCAATTCTAGAGGGGCTAGACCGCTCGCTTTGCTCGCTGCGCTAGACCGCCCGCTCGCGCGGGCTCATCTAGGCTTCTAGGCTTCTAGAATCCTAGACATCTAGAATTCTAGACTTCTAGAAACCTAGACTTCTAGAATAGCGCGGCAGTTCTGCCGCACGGTCTAGAACAGTGAGCGAAGCGAACGGTCTAGAACAGCGCGCATCGCGCGCGGTCTAGCTGCCCTAGAATAGCGCGGCTTTGCCGCGCGGTCTAGAACAGCGGCGCAGCCGGTTGACGGCGCCGCCGCCCTGTGGTATACTACGCAACTTAGTTATGGAAAATTTTTCAAGGATGGCGTAAGATGGGATCGTGCTGCGGAATGAGCGCGGACGCAAAGGCGGCGCTCGCGGCGGAGGCGGCCGGCGAG
>JAFUEM010000322.1 GCA_017463935.1 Kiritimatiellia bacterium | reverse complement strand
GATCGCCTCGACGCCGAGATCGGTCACGAGGTCGCGCACGCCCGCGTTGCGCACCCGCCACGACGAGCGCGTCGCCTCGACCGCCGTGCGCTCCTCCTCCTCGGTCAGCGTCACGAACGCGCAGCCCGGCACGGGCGCGGGACGGTCCGCGACCGACCGGTAGCCGATGCCGCAGTAGGGGAAAACGAACAGGAGCGCGAGCGGCAGCGCCAGCACGCCGGCGAGCGAATAGACCTCGTTGCGCAGGGGGCGCTTGGGCTTGAGCCGGCCACCGGTCACTTCGCGCCCTGCCTTTCCCGCCGCTCGGCGAAGAGGAGACGGGCGATGCCGCGCCGCTTCGCCTCCGCCGCCACCGCCATCAGCCGGCCGGACGCGACGCGGCCGTCCGCCAGCACGAGAAGCGAATCCTCCTTCGCCTTGCGCGCGCGCTCCGCCAGCTGGTCGCCGAACGCGGCGAGCGACGCGGGGTCGTCGAGCACGTAGCGGGTGTCGTCGAAGAAGACGAGCGTTTCGCGCGCGGACGGGATGACGAGCGCGACGAGCTGGGTCGGAAGCCCCTCGCCGATCCCCGTGTCGGGCAGGCTCACCGCCAGCCCCTGCGCGCGCGTGTAGACGCCGCTGACCATCGACAGCATCAGCGTCAGGAGACCGACCGTGATCCACGGCACCGCCGCCACGAGCGGCCGGAGCCACGCGATCTGTCCGGCGCCCCTCAGCTCGTTCGCCGCGTGCGCCTCGCTCCAGCCCCACTTCACTTCGCCGGCTCCTTCGTGCCGGTGGCGAGGTAGCCGACCATCGTCGCCGCCGCCGCCTCCAGTTCGGTGACGAGGCGGTCCATGCGGATCTTGAGGCTGCCGTACATGACCGCGACGGGAATCGCGATGGCGAGGCCGATCGCCGCCGCGACGAGCGCCTCCATCGTCGCGTCCAGCAGCGCCGCGCGCGAGACGATCTCCTCGCTGTTCAGGAGGAGGACCGTCTTGATGAAACCGATGACCGTGCCCAGGAGGCCGAGGAGCGGCGCGATCTGCCCGATGATGCCGAGCGCGGCGAGGCGGCGGTCGAGGCGGCCGATCTCGGCGCGGCCCTGCGCGTCCACGGCCTCGCGCAGGGTGCGCAGCGGCCCGTGGCGGTGGCGGATCGCGGTCGCGACGACGTTGGCGACGGGCACCGACGTGTCGTCGCAGATCGACAGCGCCTCCTGCTCGTTGCCGGCGTCGAGGACGTTCACGACGCCCTTGATGAAGTCCTGCCAGTCAATCTGGGCGCGGCGCAGCTCGAAGAGCCGCTCGAAGAACACGAAGAGCGCCGACACCGCCAGCGCCAGCAAAATCCAGAAGATGGGTCCGCCCGTAATCGTCATCGCAAACTGCCTTTCGTTCAGTGACGCATATTATAGCAAATCTGCGGCGCGCTGAAAACTGGCGGCGATGCGCGGCTACGGCTCCTTCACCGTCACGGCGAGGCCGCCGCCCGCCGTCTCGCGGTAGAGCGACGGCAGATCGTGGCCGGTGCGGAGCATCGTCGCGACCACCTCGTCGAACGACACGCGGTGACGCCCGTCCGACAGGATCGCCATCTCCGCCGCGACGAGCGCGCGGTTCGCCGCGATGGCGTTGCGTTCGATGCACGGGATCTGCACGAGCCCCTTGACGGGATCGCACGTCAGGCCGAGGAAGTGCTCCAGGCCGATCTCCGCCGCCGTCTCGCACTGCGGCGCGGTGCCGCCGTAGAGGTAGGCCGCCGCGG
>JAFUEM010000036.1 GCA_017463935.1 Kiritimatiellia bacterium | reverse complement strand
GGCCGCGACGCGATGTCCGCCCCGCCCATCTTGAGATACCCGAGCGCCGCCTGGCCCCAGAGCGTGTCGCGCCCCATCGCGAGCACCTTCTCCAGCAGACCGCGGCACTTCTGCCGCGCCGCCTCGTCCGTCTCCGTGCGCCACAGCGCATACTCCGCCATCTCGATCGACTGGCGCTGGCTGAGCGACAGGTGCGCGGCCGGGAGCGCGCGCAGGTCGGCGATGTAGGCGCGGCCGCCTGCGAAATCCTTCTGCTCGCGGAATGCGTTCGCGTCGGTGACGGTCTTGACGCCCTCCTTCATCGTGAAGTGCGCGAGCCAGCCGCGCGCCTCGGCCGTGCCCGCGTCCGCCAGCTTCTTCCACTCCTCCTCGTAGGCGACGCGGCCCTTCGTCAGCGCGTCGAAATGGAACGGCCCCATCTGGCGCGCGAGGATGTCGAAGCCCTCGCCGTACTTCCCTTCGGCGAAGAGGCGCTCGGCCGCGTCCTTGCCCGCCGTCGCCGCCGCGATTCTTTGCGCGAGCGCGTCGGCGGTGATGTCCTGCGGCAGACCGTCGAGCTGCGCGTAGACGTGGCGGTCGGTGTAGCAGGTGAGCGCGGGGAAGCGGCGCGTGCGCACGACGATGTCGGCGAGCGTCTTGTTCCGCTCGGCGACCGCGGGCGTCGGCTCCTCCATCTCGTCGTAGAGGACGCGGATCGCGGTGTCCGGGAGGAGCGCCTTGAACGCATCGCTCTCGAAGACGCGCTGCACCGCGTCGCCCGCGACGCACCAGTCGCTGCCGACCTGCAGGATGAGGACGGTGCTGCCTTCCGGCACTTCCTCCGGGGCCTCCGCCGCGCGCGCCGGGCCGGCCACCGCCAGCGCCGCCGCCAGTAGATAGATTCCGAACTTTTTCATCAATCCCTCCAGTGCCGATAAGTATATCACAATTCCGCCCCGCGCCCAAGCGCGGCCGTCAGCGGATGACGCCGCCGGCGAGGATCACGTCGGAATCGGCGGCGTAGAAGACGGCGCTCTGGCCGGGCGCGACGCCCGCGAGGCCGTTCGGGAATTCGCAGCGGCTGCCGCAGAGGACGGCCGGGCCCTTCGGTTCGCCCGCCGAGCGCACCTTGACGCGGCACGGCACGGGGCCGTCGGCGTCGGGCGCGAGTGCGCCGTACACCATGTCCGTCACCTCCAGCGACGTGCGCACCGCGTCGTCCGCGCGCCCGACGATCACCTGGTTGCGGCAGGCGTTCACGTCGACGACGTAGAACGGCGTGCCGCCGCCGATGCCGAGCCCCTTGCGCTGGCCGACGGTGTAGTGCCAGAAGCCGTTGTGGCGGCCGAGCACCTTTCCCGACAGATCCACGATGTCGCCGGGGCGGTCGGGCGCGCCGATCAACTCGTTCTTGTCGCCCGAGTAGAAATCCTGCGAGTCGGGGCGGTCGGCGACGGCGAGGCCGCGCGCCGCCGCGAGACGGCGGATCTCCGCCTTCGTGTAGTCGCCGAGCGGGAACGCGCTTTTCGCCAGCTGCTCCTGCGTGAGCCGGTAGAGGAAATACGACTGGTCCTTTGACGCGTCCTTGGCGCGCGCGACCGCGAGCCGGTCGCCGACGCGCACGATCCGCGCGTAGTGGCCCGTCGCGAACCGGTCGAACGCGAGCCCCGCCGCCTGCGCGAGGCGCGGCAGAAGGCCGAACTTGAGCAGCGCATTGCAGCGCACGCAGGGGTTGGGCGTGCGGCCCGAGAGGTAGGTGTCGCGGAAGTACGCGATGACCTCGCGGTTGTAGACGTCGAAGCAGTCGAAGACGCGGTAGTCGATGCCCAGCCGCGCCGCGAGCGCGCGGGCGGTCGCGATGTCCTCGACCTCGTGCGCGCCGAAGCAGGCGTCGCGCGTGCCGCCCTTGTAGACGCCCTCGCGCCACAGCTTCATGGTGACGCCGACGACCACGTGGCCCTGCTCCTTGAGAAGCAGCGCCGCGACGCTCGAATCGACGCCGCCCGACAGGCCGACCGCGTACCGCAACGCGCCGCCTCCGCTCTGTTCGTTCATCTCCATCTCACGTGCCCGGCCGTGCACCGCCAGCCGGGACGTGCGGTAGTATATCACATCCCGATCGCGCGCGTCAGTCGGAATCGCGACTCTCGGCTACGCATTTTCTGCGCGAACTTCCCTACATTGATTCACACTTTCTGCGCGAACATTTGCCTCAACCATCACACTTTCTGCACGATAAGGTCTCCGCTCGCATCGAAATCTCAAACGGTTTTCCGCCCGTACCTTCGCAATGCAGCAAAGGCCGCCCTCGCGGACGGCCTTCAGACTTTTCAACTCCTCAACTTTCAACTGTTTTACGTTCCCATCTGTTGCGCCTTGTACAGCCGCTCCTGCTCCTTGCGCTGCTCGTCGGGCGTCATTGCGTCGAAACGATTGCGCCAGCGGCGGTAAGCTATGCGACTCCATACGGAAAACGCAATAGCAGCAACGACTATAACGCCGACTACAATCAGTGCGATTTTCATTCGGCTCCTTTATATTCTTTGGGAGGATTCATTACAGCCACAACAACCAAAATCGCGCCGAGGAGAGCAATGCCCCCTAGCGCGATAGCGATTTTCAGCATAATCGAAGATAGCGTCATTCCAATAACCTCTTCATCGAGTTTTCACGATTGAACATATCGACTGAAAGCTTCTTAACCCTTTCATCACAAGACTTGCCTTCGCTAGGTTGGGACATATCAGCCATCTAGCGGAACTTGTCCGCTTTGTCGACTAGGTCATCCGGATCAGAAGTGCAGCCAGGATTAAACCTGTTTATCAAGCACGACGCCTTAGAGTATGGAATGTGCAGACGCGAAATTAATCCATGGTGCAGAAGAACCGATTCTTGGCTCAAAAATTGGCATGCCAATATAACGACACAATATCCACGGATACGTGCCCGCTTCCAATGGTTCAATTGTCTTCAAGTCTTCTATGGCCAACTTCTCAGCCTCATCATACAAATCTTTCCATTCCAGCTCTTCGGCTATTCCCATCAACCTCCGAGTAGCTAAATGCATCTGCCTGGCGAAAGCAGAACCTTCATTATTCCTGTGTCGAAAATGCCACATGACAAGGTGCCGAAACATATAATGCCTCAACACTTCCTTCATATAAACTTTGATTTCTATACCTGCAATATCTTGTCGCTTTGACATCTCGGCAAAATCATCCCAAATCCAGCAACCATCAATGTCCTCATGCACTCGCCCGTCAAATTTCAAACCCGTCCCGCAAATAAGCCGCCTATGCATGCTGTCAACCATGTCAGAGGAGATCACAATCCTTGGATATGGCACATTCTTCGTAGCCAACGAGTCTACTTCACCGACAACAGGACCGCAAAGGCAATCTTTGGCTAACGTCCATCCACATCCTATTGCGATTGCCCCCGTCATGAAATGCTGCGCGTGCAAAGCTAGCAACTTGAATATTTCAACAACGTGAAGTGCTTCAACAAAAGCAAGATAGGCCTCGGCTATATCATCCTTTACATAGATCAAGACATAGTTCCCTATCTGTTGAATTCCTGTCTCAACATCGGGATGCCTCTTACTGCATTCACGTCTCCATGCCATTAAATTCGCCATTCCACACTGGAGCAGCATAATCGTCGTAGCATTTGAATGAGAATAGCCTAAATTGCAATACCCAGTTTCTATCAATTCCTTGTCCTTCGGTATCAATGACAACGGAAGAAGTTTAAGGTAACAAACGAAATAACGCCCTACATTGACATTCTCAAGTGCGCTATCTTTATCGTCATGGAATCCATTATCCCTCGGCACCTCGGCACTTGCTTTTTTGCGATAGTCATATGTGTCTTCCGTAAAGAAATACTTCCACACATAAGGTTTCTTGGATGACCACAAAGTCTCATTTACCATCTTCCATGCAGCATTATAGACACACTTATATTTCTCATAGCCAGCGTCACTGTCCATCCTGCAAGCAACGGCACTATTAAAAACATTCAAATAACACTCTGTATCAACCCCCCAACGCAAAAGACTGTTTAAATCGCTCAGACCCTCTTTACGTTTGTCTGAAATTCCATCGTCAACCATCTCCTTCCCAATCCATTGCACATATCTATCAGAAACCACTATTCTCTGCCAAAACGCAGTTTTGCATTCTAAATTTGACACTTCATCCAAAGCCGGACCACAAAATGTTCCTCCTGCGACAGGCCAAACCAATCCGATAGTAACGCCGCCTCTTATACCAAGACCTTCCGCTTGCGATTCAAGTATATGGCATGATACATCCAAAAGAACTTCATAAAACAGTCTTGGAGCCAATTCTATCGATTTTCTGACATATATGACTGTTGAATCGGAGAATTGCTGTACACCGTAATCTTTTCCTTTGATGAGGCGAATGGAATTTTCTTTAGAGAATCTAGAAATGGCATCTCTAATCTTCTGACATGCTGTCATCGTCAATGACGCAATCCGATTCAACTCATCTTGCTTTCCCGGTATCACGGCACAGTCTTTGACGGCAGTTTTCATCCATTCCTTCTGCCCTAAGACATCATAGAAACAGACGAGATATTCGCTGGTCTGGGAATCCTCTTTCAGCATATTATCTTTTGACATACACTTAATATCCGCAACTACAAGATTCAGTCCATTGTAAACCTAAACATCCTCTATGGATTCATCCCAAGTGTCTATATTGTTGCCACGGCGTCTGGGCTTGCCCCATAGAGCCGCTATATTGCAATGGCTATAATTTTAGTGTATGCATATCAAATTCTCAATTGCCGATTTGAGCTTTGCCACCCTCTCAGCATCTGTACCATCCCTATAGCCCCGCAAGTAGGTCAACCTGCCGCCATAAGTATTGCCATCACCCCACGCCGGTGCGCCATCGGTGGTAATTACGCGCTTGCCGCGCGCGAGGGCTTCGGCAATGACGAGTCCGAAGTTCTCACTTAAAGTCGGCAACACTAGAACATCGGCCCAGCGCCAGGCCTCTTCCAATTCATTACCGAATGCATGTGACAAAACGCGAAGATTGATTCTGTTCAAACCAGCTATAGCCAACTTGAGATATTTAATCCCTTTCAATGGATGCTCACGCCCAAGATACAGGAAGTTTCTCGCCGGATATCGCTTTACGGAGTCTTTAGGTAGATTGAAAAAACACTTGAGATCCATCATCTCTACGCGCTTTACTTTTGGTTGATATGCACGCACCCATTCAGCTTCAGATTCACATGTTACAATAACTTTATCCGAAAGGCGCAGCAGCCATTTCTCAATTGGAGAGACAACTCGTTTCTTCCATTTGCTTTGGTTCTCAAGATAAACAGGACTTAGGCTGCCATGAGTCATGCGGACCAACCGTTTCCCAGCTTTCAACACCCCTCTGCAAACAAGCCATTCCCTTGGCAGCCACATACCATGAACCCAGATTTCATTGATATCTTTTTGGCATATTCTGATTTGTCCTTGATTCAAATCGACGACCTCTGATTCGCCTTGCTCTTTTGCAATTAAATTGGCGACAACGACCATCCCATTTGATATGTCGCTCGTGCCAGGGACTATATGCAGTATCTTCATTCTGAACGCAACTTGGCTGTAAGTTCATCAACATCACCACTCTTGAATAGTGTTATTCGTCCAGGATACTTAGCGGCTATGGTAACATTGCCGGGATTGTCGCTCGAAACAATGGGCCGACCAATTTGCAGATACTCATATAGCTTAAGCGGATAGTTCCACTTGAGCGCTCGTGTCGGCAAATAGGGCACAACCAAAACGCGGCACTTCTTCAGTCGGGCGAACGCCTCTTCCTGTGAAAGACGCCCAGCAAATTCGATTCCGACACGCACCTTGCCATCTCGCGGCGGATTGCCAATCCACAAGCACCGCTTGCCAGGCATCTTCGCCATCGCCTCAACCATCAACGGCCCACCCTTGCCCCTTTCCCAGTTCGACAATACGCCAAAATCATATTCATATGGGACCGACTCCATTTTCACATTTTCAATTTTACACTTTGCATTCGCCCAAGCATCCTGCATCCGCAGTTCCAACTGCCCCTCTCGCGGCTTGTAGCCAATCTCATCCAGCAAACCTGGATGGATATTCAACATAAGCCTGTCGCATCGCCTGGCAAAGAACCTGAATACAGCATCTATAGCCCAGCGCAGAGGCGGCAATCCGTCACGCCATCGCAGGCTGGGTGGATCCCAAAGAAAGATTGTCCATTTGCAGCCAAACTTCTTTTTCAATTGCCATGCCTTGTACATGCAAGGGAAGTCAAAGCCCGTGAACAACAAGCCCCCTTCCCGCGCATTGAGTGTATTATGTGGTTTCAGCAGCCCGCGCAGTCCACCGAACCGCACAATCGCCTCGCACTGGTCTTCAATCTCACGCGGCACACGGCAATCTTTGCACACACAGAGCGTCGTCCGATATTTCTGCGCGATTTCAAGCGGCTTCAAATACGCATTGGCGTTCTTTGAATACCAGCCAATGTCGCAGCGTGTGATATAGACAGCCGACTGCTTCATCATATAGGCACCACGCCGTCCCATTTCGGATTTTTCCAGTACTTTCCACCGCGAGTCAACAAATTCCACAACCCCCAGCAACTCGGACGCCTGCGAATATTTGGAACCATTCTCCCGTCGGGCAGCAATGTATGCGTCGCATCAAGGACATTGGGGCCTAATTCTCGCAAACTGTTGTTCCTTTTGTTCGCCAATGCGTCTTCCCCGCACCAGACGGATTTCCTACCGCCTGCTATATGACCGTAGTCGTGAAACTGGTGTTCAACCCTCAGCGCAAAACTAGCGTCAATCACAGGAATGTTCTGCCCTAAACAATGCAAAACGAGCGCATTGTCGCAATACGCCCGTCCCATAAGTGTCCTAGGCAAATCACGAAACATTCCCCGCCGAAACACGAAATAATCCATCCCACTCGGCCTGTGCAGTCGCCTTGATCCGTTTTCCTGTATGTCAATCCTCTGTCCAGTCAGCAAGAAATCGCCATCGAGAACACGGGGCAAATTCCCTATCCACGAATCGTATAGTCGCCACACCTGCGCCTTGTCGAAAAGGATATCGGCATTTGCATACATCAGCCAATTGTCATCGGTGTCGTCTTCCACCACCTTGACCATCTCGTCAAACGGCACAAGCGGCCCTTTGAACTCGATCGTATCCATACCCCAGAACACATCGCGCCAGTTTGATAGCGAGCGGTTTTGGATTTCGCCAGTACGCCCCTCAAACGGTTTTGTCGCGGTGAATATCGCCAATTCAATCGACATCAAAACCTGACCCTGACAAACTCGCTCGCCAGAATCCATGCCGCCCTTGGAACGCACCAAAGGTCGCGTTTCAGAACGCGCCAGCCGCCAGTACACATGCGCCACAGCCAGCAGATGCCGTATTTGTGAACCCACTGAGGAACCGGCTTCTGCGTCCCTGCATGAAAGTCAAACGCAGCGCCGACAGGAAGAACCGCCGCCGCATTGAATTCACCCAGATGCCTCGCGCACCACTTCTCCTGCTTTGGGCTGCCCAGAGCAACCCACATAAAGTCGCAATCAACGCCCTCAGGCACCTTTGGATCTGCCGAGTACTCAGGAGCATACGTTCCGACAATCTTAACACCTGGGAACTTGGCCTCCATGTTCGCCTTAAGTTTGGCAAGCGTCTCCTCGTTCGTACCGCAAAAGAAATGCCGCCAACCTCGGCTAACACCGTATTCCATCGTCTTCTCAAACAGAACAGGCCCGATCACTCTACCGGACAACTTACCGCCATAAACCTTGGCCAGTTTCACCATGATTATTCCATCGGCCACAACAGCATCGGCCTTGCGGTATGCCGGAGCCAATTCCTCGTCTCGCCAACCATGGGCAAGCCCATTAGCATCGCAAAAACAGACAAGCCGAGTCTTCCCTTTGGCATGACGCCATGATTCCATCTCCGCCAGCAGCGACTCATAAGTCACCGCCGCCATATCCCAATATCGCGTCTTTACTTTCTCAATCATAACAGGATGAACAATGTTTACTATGCCCTGTGTAAAGGCATAGCAATAGAACAGATTGGCGCAATGCGCCTAAACTGAGAGATTATTTGCTAGTCTACAATACCGCTAAGCTGCGGCTTAAATTACTGACACATTACTGCCGTCGCCAAGATTTAGGTGATATCAGCGGCGAGGCAATTATTTTTTCAACAAGCGGGCAAATACCAGCGTAATGCGAAGCGTCAAGACATTCGGGGAATGCACCATGCGTACCCGCCCACTCTTTGGCACGCTTAATTGCCGCATCCACACATGTCATCTTCGCCAAATCGAACTGGGCGCCACACTTATGATCATATCGTGGCATGACCTTATGCAACAAACTCTGCAATTCATGTCGGTCCTCCGGAAACCGCTTCATCGTCGAGCCTTCTTCAGTGCAGAGAATCCCCCATATCTCAATGCATGGCGACATAAGCGCAACATGGATACGGCCGAGAATGTCATTCGACTCGCATTTGTTGATATCATGAACCACGCACCCAACGATACATTCAGCAGGGCACTTCTTCAATACGGATCGAACCGCCGACATCTCCTTTGCCTTGGCGTCATGGTCAAACACAACCCAAATCTCCGCATTTGGATTGGCTCGCAAATCCTCAGCGTGCTGCATAGCAAACCGCATTGCGCTCTCCAATAGCCGTACCGGCGACGAAACCGACGGTTCAGGGACAATCCGAATTGCACGTCCCTTAGCCAAAGATTGGAGATAACCAAGCTCCGTCTTCCCTTCGTGAAAGAGATAGACTACGGGAACAGGAACCGCGTCATTCGCCATATGTCATCTCCCCGCCAAGACACGGCAGTGCGCCATATAGACCTTGCAGATACCCCTTCTCCAGGTTCTTGTCATGCCTCGGCTGAAACTGGTAGAGCGAATACAAGTCTGACGATCCATCAACACGCTTCTCAGCGAACCAAATCTCATCTGTACGCCAGATATCATGCGACATGAGGTTGGTGTCATGCATGGTTATCACAAGTTGGGCATCATCGGCCTTGCGATCCATGAAAGCCTTAAGGAGATACTTCATCAATACAGGATGAATATGACAATCAGCCTCGTCTATAAACCATGTTCCATTGCCATGATACAACTGATACAACATCGGCGAAAGATGAATCAATCGTATGGTTCCGTCAGATTCAGACTCTGCACGTAGAGGCACTCCATTATGCTGCAGCCGGAACTCCTCGCCGCTGATTCCACTGGCATCTTTTTTAATTAGATAGAACCCTCTGCTTATGCCCAACACACGAACGCCATCCCCATTGAAAGGATTCATGCTGAATATCATCTCAGCTTCCTTGCTGGACAAAGGCTCCCACGAGAGATCTGTAACGCCCAAGTCAGCACGCTTCAGCAGCTCAAGCAAAAACGTCTTGAAGTCATTCTGCTTGATAAAAGTGTAGAATGCTGCTGGGTTCGGACGCGATTCCGTGCCAAGCACAAACATGTTATTAAGCCCAATATAAGCCGATAGGATTACCTCGGACATTGCAATGTCCAACTTGTTCTCTACCAAACCATCAGAAATCAACTTCGGCAAATACAGAAGATTGTCCGCCAATGTCCGTTGCCTATACCACTCCGCCTTATCAAGTCGCGCATCAAGTTCTAAGCGAGTTCCGTTCTCCCTGTCAAAAAGAATTGATTCTTTTTCGCCACTGACAAGCCAAAGGGTTTCCCTCTTGACTGCGAGTCCATCCGTGACGACCGCATACCTGAACACCGAGCCGTCATTGGAACACACTGCATCGAATCGCATTTCCGGCCTAATGGATGCAGACAAAGCAAACTGCATCCCACGCACTACGGAGCAATCGCCACGGGAAACCATCTGGCGAAACAAATCGACCGCCTTAAGAAGATTGGACTTACCAGATGCATTAGCGCCATATATCGCAGCCCCTCGCAAGACTGAAATACCATTCACATCGCGAACATGGTTCTCATGACGCGAGGTCTTGCGACCAGCCTCCATTGAGAAAGAGACTGGCGCATCAAACGACAAGAAGTTCTCAATTGTGAGATTTATAAGCATCTTCCACCTCAAACGATGTGTATTATATCACATCTCACCTGCCGAAGGCAATAGAACTTGCGAAAAAATCTCATAATTGCGACAACTCCTGCTAACAACTATCTAAGCCACTTGTAGCCGTAGTAGCCGATGTATTCGTGGATGAATGCATTGTTCCTCGCAAATGCGCCAATATCTGGTAAAAGATGCCGCCACTTGAACGGCTCGTCCTTCCACGGCAACGCCTGGTAGTCCGTCGCAGCCGGGATGCACTCAATCTCTGGCGCATACTTCTCAAACATATACAAGCTCCGTCTCATGTGGCACGCGCTCGTCACCAACAGCACACTTGGTTTCTTTGCGTCCTCCGCGCCTTTGCGCCTCTGCGCTAAAATCTCCCGGACAAACTTCGCATTCTCTTCCGTGTTCACCGCCTTGTTCTCCAGCACGACAGCCTCGCGAGGCACGCCCAAGTCAACCAGAAGATTGATATCGCACAATTCCGCATCGACATTGCTTGGGATGATAATCGGCGCCTTTCCCGCCTTCCACAATCTCGCCGCGTGCCACGCACGATCCGCACCGTCATTCAGCATCGCATACGGATAATTGGTCGTCCCCCACACGCCGCCGCCCAAGAGCACTATTGCATCGGCCCTTGGCATGTCCTCCGCAAGTTCGACAGGAAAATCCTCCTCAAGCGGCAAAGCAAGCCAACCGCCAACAATCGGCATCGCCCAAAACCAAAACCATGACAAGGCAATACCGAGTGCAAAAACCACAGATTGGCGCTTCTTATTAAGTACCGCAAGCGCAAATGCCGCTGCAGCCAGCAACATCCCGATAAAAAGCGGATTCAAAACAAAGCCAACGGTTTTATGTATGGTATCTACCATAATATATTCTCAAATATTCTTCCACATCACACACCTCTGTGATTCATCAAAGGCAAAGCATCCATTTCCTCAATTATTTGTTCTTTAATCGCATCGCAATTAACACCGCACTTATTCAACTTCTCTTGCAGATAGAACTGCAATACCAACATCGGCCTTACCTTTGACGCCGACAGTTCTTTTCGTCGGGCGCACTTTGCAAAAAATCCCATACGTCTTGAAAGCCTAGTATAGACAAATTCAACTGCCCCATGAAAATCCAACGGAATACTTCTTGATTCGAATAGAGCTTTATTGATCTCCGACAAATAATCCCAAAAATAAACTCCATCAACATCCTGTACAATCGGATACATCTCATTCGACCCAAAGAATGTAATACAAGTTCTTGATCTAGCAATTATGTCCTGAAGCGCTGGAGACATTACAATACGCGGATAGAATGCATATACGTTTGTCAGTTTATGTGCCTCACCAATGCATGGCCCCATCAGTTGATTAGGCGCAATTTCCCATCCATTTCCTAATGTACAGGCCACCATAACAACATGGTCGCGAATCAATGCGTCTAATGTCATCACAGAAACCATCTGGACGCAAGAGACGAAAAAGAGCAACGCCAATGGACAATCATTTCGGACATAGAATAATAAGTAATTGCCAATTTGTTCTACTCCCACTGACAACACATCTGTTTCCCGCTCAAAACCGCTTTGATCGGGCCAAATGTTGTGATCTACAATGCTAGTTCTGAACAATCTCTTTGGATCTTTTTTCCACGAATCAATCGACAGATGCAACTGAGCGATTAAACTTTGAAGCAATATAGCCGTATCTTCCCCGGAATCAACAGCATCAAATATTCCATCGTAATTGTATTCTTGGTGGTACTTATCTGGGAAATGCCGCATCTTTTCAATTCTAAAATAGCAAACAAGATACTCTCCGACTTCTTTATATATGCCGCCTTCATTCACATCTATAACGTTATTCGTTCCCTTTGAAGACTGCTCCAAGGCATTGTCGATAATCTCAGACCGCGAACCATAATATGCGTCAAGGAAGTGATATTTCCATGAAATCGTACTTGTATCCACTGCCACTTTAGATAACGAAATATTCTCTGACAATCCATTTGCTTCATCCGATATCGTTGTTGCCGCTCTCTTATATCGCTTCAGATAGTCCAAGGCACGTCCTTCTGCCTTTAAGCGATTCAACATATGCACCGAAAGTATGTCAAGCATCAATATCCCGTCTATATCCGCATCAAACAAATCTCTTGCCAGAAAAAAGAGATTATCTACCTTCTCTGATTTATCAGATAATTCGACAAGCTCACTAATATATTCCTCAAATTGATGCGACGCTATTATCCTTGAATAGAACGCCGAATCTTTCTCCATTCTATCCAATTGATCAATTAGTGGGCCGCATAATGAACCGCCCTTAACCGGCCAAGCCTCACCTACAGATACGGCCCCTCGAACCGATATCAAATCAGAATGCAACCTAACCATCAATTCAGATAGTCTGGTAAGCCACGTTATAAACAAAAGACCTGCCCATAGATTTCCTTCTTTGATGTAAAACAGAACTCCATCAGAAAATATGACAACACCCCATTCACCTTCTCGTGGCTTTCCTGCAAGAAAAGTGTCGACCGAAATAGACTCAAAAATAGTTCCTGCGTTCCTTTTTAACTGCTCTACAATCGCAATAGGATTCGATTCTATATCCGCAACAATTCCACGTAAATGTTCTGCCACTGCCATTGTCTCAGTGGCTTTAGAAACAACAGCATCTATTGCTTCTTTTGGTGTATTTAGATCTTTCAACTTTAGATATGCCGCAGACTGCCCCAACATATCAAAGAAGCATGCTATGTATCTATGATTGTTTGCCGTCATGGTCTGATTGTCCAATAGCCTTCAAATAAATCTCCATCAGCCGCTTATAGTTAGCCTCTTCCGAATACTTGGTCTCGGCCTCTTGCCTTGCCGCAGCACACATCACAGCATAGTCGGGTCGGTCAAGCAAACGCTTTATTGCCGCTGCACACGCCTCGATATTGCATGCCTCAAATACTTCCCCAAGTTCTCCGTTGCGTATATATTCCGGCAATGCCCCAAGATTGCTGACAACGCAAGGAGTCCCCTCGGCGAAACTTTCAAGAATCGTCATGGGCATGCCCTCCCAACACTCGCTTGGCAAGACAACAGCCTTAGATGCTGCGATCTCCTCTCGCACGACATCATTTGATTTATTGCCCATGAATTCCACGCCCAAGCCAAATGCCAACGACTCGTATTCTCTTCGGTTGTCGCCGTCGCCAATCAAGATTAACTTGCAGCCTGTCGAAAGCCCGATGATGCGCCAGGCTTCTATAAGCGTCGAGACTCCCTTCTCCGGCGAGAGGCGTCCGACATACATAATCTGATCCTTCTTTTCGACGCGTTCTGCACGTTCTGCACGGCTGATGAAATTTCCCTTCACGGCAATCTTCTCTTTCGGCAAACCAACATCCACCATCTTTCGCCTTTGAAACTCGCTCAATGCGATAAACCGAGCCACCCACCTCGCCAGTTTTTTCCTATACAACGTAATGTTCATTGCCAATGGCAACGTTGCGAGCAGACTTCCACGATAGCAACTATGCTTGATTCCATCACACACACATCTCTTATCCAGGCACAGCGAACAAACCTTGCCGTCCCTCGTCGGAACGCCTGCCGCACAAGCCGTTCGATAGTTGTGTAGAGTCATCACGACCGGCGCATACCTGCTCGCAGCGCGAACCGCCAACGGGCTGATAAGCGGGAAGGTGTTATGGAAGTGAACGACATCCGGCTTGAATTCCCTACACTTCTTTGCAACCGCCAGTGCCGCAAAAGGATTGCCGACCGTACACAACGCCCCTTTTATTTTACCCCAAATTCGCTTAATTGCATTGCCACATCGTATCTCATCCGAATGCCGTGTATAGACCTCAACCTCATGCCCATGCCTCTCCAGCATGGATTTCTCCGCTTCGAACACCTTGTTCTCGCCGGAGGGTGCCGATGACCCGTAGTAGTTATGGACAAGAAGAATCTTCATGATTTATTGACCGTGTAGAACGTATTCACATATGTACCATTGACCATCACAGCTCCTTGATTGCGCACATGAACTTGTAATGTCTCGGTGCTGTCCCTGCACAATAGTCACCATATTACAAGCAGCATCAAAAAACCTTTTAGCGCATCCAAATATGGTAGTCTATTTGCCATTGGTGGGAACTCAAACATTCAGGTTATAGTGCACGTACGCCACTCTCAAATGGAATAGTCGGTCGATACTTCGTCTCTTTCATTAAAGATGCAATTGAAAACCATTCCGCTCGATACCTCGTACCATCATCAGGACGGCCACCAATTTCAATTAGATTCGGCTTCCCCATAATCTTACCTATTGAAAGTAGATAATCTTTCAACAGACGCACATCACCCGAACCAATATAAAACTCGCTTGAGACAATTCGCTCCGCAATACCAATAGCAGCAAGCGCATGGGCGGCATCAAGCGCATGAACAAAATCATATGGCTGTTCCGCCGGGCCAAAAATGGCCTTCTCGTTTGCCGCAAGCTTTTTCAGGGTATAATCAACGAGATTTCCGCCAGAGTCTCCGCCCCCATAAAGATTCCCAAGCCTAGCCCATATTACGCGGCATTTATCGGGTTCCTCAATTGAGTTGAGCACCCTGTGCAAGAAATTCTTTGCCTGTATGTAGATAAAGTTCTGAGAACGAATCTTCGCACATTCCGGCAACTCAACCATGAGTTCACCAATTGTACCAGCGCAGATATATCGCTTGCAACCCAACCTCACAGCTTCTTTGTAGAAATCCAGCGCATTCTTGACGTTGGTCATTTGCAAATTGTAATCTGCCCTTTGAGGGCCGCCCTTCCCAACCCAAGCAAAGTTATAGAAAACATCGTATAGCCCTTCAAGCGTTTTGACATCCTCTGGCTTAATGTATCCTGGTGCGATATCAATGCCTGTTACTTCCACCTCGCCATCAAGCGCCGCAACAAGATTCCTACCAACATAGCCGCCCGCCCCAGCAATCAAAATCTTTGCCATCAAAAACCTCCGTATGATTTTATGAACTGCGCAAATGACTGCAGATTCTTATCCTTGTCGGCAAGAATAACCTTCTCTGCTCCACCGACTCTGTCCAACGGCCAGGCGACGGCGAGTTCCGGATCGTTCCAGAGGATGCCGTCGTCGTATTCGCCGTAGAACTTCTCGCCGCACTTGTAGCTGACTACGGACTCATCCAGGACAAGGTACCCGTGTGCACAACCTGCCGGTATCAACACTTCCCGACGATTCTCCCTCGTCAAGTCGAACGACAGCCACTTTTTGAATGATGGCGAGTCCCTGCGTAAATCCACAACAACATCCCACACATGCCCCCAGATGCACCGAACAAGCTTCGGCTGTTGTTTGACCCGCTGGAAATGCAGTGCCCTTATCACCCCCTTGTGCGACGTGGTGTAGAACACCTCCGCAAGATCATGATGAATACCATTTGCCTCAAACACTTCTTTGGAATAGTCCTTGGTGAAACAGCCGCGAATGTCATCGGCATTGAACGAAGTGACCTCTATCAGCCCAGGAATTTCCGTTTCATTGAATGAAAACTTTGTAATCATATCAGACATTTGTTAATTGTTGCAATATTCAGATATCTGGCAGCGCGTGATATCCGCCGCATTGCCGCCGTTGGAGACTTCGAGATACCACCTCACCGTGTTGACGACCGTCGTCTCGAAACCCCATCTTGGCATCCATCCGAGAATGCGCCTCGCCTTGCGGATGTCGAGATTGAGCAGTCCTGCTTCGTGAACGGCATCTGGTTCCGTTTTGTCTATCCACTCCCCCTCTGCCGTTTTGAGTATCTCCGTCACCAGATCCTCGACCGAGCGATTCGCCTTCGGATTGGGTCCGAAGTTGAATCCGCCGGCGTAGTCCATAAAGCGCGTTCGCGACGCAAGCGCCGCACCAAGCATCAGATATCCGCCAAGCGGCTCGAGAACATGCTGCCAAGGACGCGTCGATATCTTATTGCGCACGGGAATTGCCTCGCCCTTCGCAATTGCCCTCATGCAATCCGGTACTATCCTATCCAATGCCCAATCTCCGCCGCCTATGACATTACCGGCCCTCGCTGAAGCGACCCACACGGGCGATTCAGGCCTGCCGAAGAACGAACGACGGTACGATGATATCACAAGTTCATCGCATCCTTTGGAGCAGCTGTATGGATCGTACCCCCCCATGGGATCATCTTCTTTGTACGGGCGTGTCGTTTCTTTGTTCTCGTAGCATTTGTCCGTCGTTATGCAGATGACCGAGCATTGTCTCCTTGCTTTTCCTTCGCAGAACACTTGTCTCGCAGCCTCGAGAACATGAATCGTGCCCATGATATTCGTGTCAAATGTCTCTACCGGCTTGTTGTAAGACAACCTCACCAATGGCTGCGCGGCAAGATGGAACACAAAGTCGGGCTTGACGCGCCGCATCACAACCTTTACGGTCTTCAAATCGCGAATGTCACCGATAGTGTGCGATTTTATCCGTTTGGCGAGCCTAAGCTGATTGAAGAGGCTAGGGTTTGTCGGCGGCGGCAGGGCGAGACCATGCACCTCCGCGCCAAGCGAAAGAAGCCACTCGCAAAGCCACGAACCCTTGAAGCCCGTGTGCCCTGTTACAAGAACACTCTTCCCGTGGTAAGTGTTCACCAGACTTTCCATGGTGCCTCCCCATCATTCCACATCTTCTCAAGCATCTGTTTCTCTCGCAGTGTATCCATCGGCTGCCAGAATCCGTCATGCCGGTACGCCATCAGCTCTCCAGATTTCGCTATACGCTCCAACGGCTCACGCTCCAGCATTTGGCTGTCCCCGTCGATGTAGTCGATCATTCCTGGCTCGCAGACCATGAATCCGCCATTGATCAGGGCACCATCAGACTTGGCCTTCTCCCGGAACTCCCTGATCCGTCCGGACTCGTCGATATCCAGACTGCCATACCGCTGCCCTGGATTTACAGAAGTTAGCGTCACAAGCCGACCATGCGCTTTGTGGAACTCAAGGAGGTTACCGATATTGACATCTCCGACGCCATCGCCGTATGTCAGAAAGAATCTCTCTCCGCCAAGATACTCCTTTACGCGTTTGACTCTTCCTCCGGTTAGCGTATTAAGACCGGTATCGACGACCGTCACACGCCACGGCTCTGCCGAGTGCCGGTGCACGACCACATCCTGACTACCTCTGGTGAAATCGAACGTGATGTCGCTTGTATGCAGAAAGTAGTCGGCGAAATACTCCTTTATCACATGCTGCTTGTATCCGGCGCAGATTATGAAATCGTTGAATCCGTAATGAGAGTATATCTTCATCACATGCCATAAAATAGGCATCCCACCAAGTTCCACCATGGGTTTGGGCTTGAACTGACTTTCTTCGCTGATGCGGGTACCAAAACCACCCGCCAGAATGACTGTTTTCATTTTTATGCTCCTTTGATCTTCAAACGAAGGCGAAGCAAAAATGCTCTTGGCAACATCCGAACAACCTTCGCCCTCAGATATTCTTTTACTTTCACTGACGCGGGAACGAACCCACGCCTTGAAAAATCTACCTTCACGGCATTGGCCGCAAGGAGTTTCTCGGTTTCTTTTTCCCAAAACCCCTTGTGTACCGCATCAAGAAACGGAAACTCCTTTTGGACAACACTGAGTATGGGGTATTTCTCATCACCAACCATTAACGACCCTTTTCTTTCGAATTCCCATGCACTATTTGTCCGTTCCACCATTCGAAGCAGAAACTTCTTATCCCAGAAACCAAGCTGTGTAGCGATGCAATAGGCCGTGTTCTTGATATATTCGCGTAATGGTAATTCCTCATCGCCGGAGTCGAATGCCAATTGCGCCCTCGGCATTGGAATAAGCCGCAGGTTTAAGGCGTTAAACCTTATGGCCTGCTCAAGACGAATTAACACCTTGGAGGTAGGCACCTTCCCCGATACAAAATAGTCGTTTAGAAAAAGCAACACGAAAGGTGTATCTATCTGGCGCAATGCAGTTGCAACCCTTTCGCTCCATGAGACCGTTTTATGCGTATATATCACCTTGTCAAACACCCCACAGGCAGGCGAACCGGCCTCGTTTTCGGTGACCATAACAACTTCAAACGGGCAATCAGGCCAGTTTTTCCGCCAAAGAGCAGAAAAAGGAGGAATCATATCTTGGTATTCATCGCAAGAAATTACCAAGACAGTGCAATCATTATTCTTTATCATATAGGCCTTTCCTGAATTTACCTGCTTGTGTGCCAACAGAAACTGAGCCGATCCTAGATAATGAAACAATATAGATCGCAACAAACACCAGACACACAGTGACCGGGAATACCGACCACATTTGTGATGGAGCCAAACGTGAAACAGCTACCATTGCTGCACCCTTGAACACAGGATGCCAAAGATAGACCCCGAAGACAAGCGCGGCAAGACGTGTCGCAGCGACGCCTCCGAAACAAGGCGGCAGCAATTCCACAAACCTACCCAGTACCATCCTAAAATCGAATGAGTAACGATTGAACACTGTTGCATTCAACCCTGAATATTGGAGCGCGAGACAAATAACCAAAACCAGGGGAAGCGCCCAAAACCTGCGACGCATGTGCCCGACATAAAACAGCATGATGGAATAGCACGCAAGAAGAAAGAGAAAGTAAAGGACGGGACAAGCCGGCGCACCAATGGCCAACTGTTTTATCAAGACGACTATATCAAAACTCCTGTTGAACAAGCAGAACATCAGCCAATACGACACACCCCATACGGCAAACGGAACATACAACCGCCTGAGCCTGATGAACAACTCGCGCCATGTGCCATCAGTAAACAATCGTCCGCAAAGACAAGCCGATACGAACATGAATACCGGAACGGATAGCGTCGCAATCCCGCCACCATTCCCGAAGTGCAGGAAAACGACGCCAAAACAGGCCGAGACCTTCAATATGTCTATGCCGGAGTTACAATTCTTGCCGTTGCCCATATTTTGATTATGTACAATCATCTATTGATTAATCTATCAGCCAAAGACACGCACAGGCGTCTCGGTAGATCAATAATGATGCCTGCGCAGAACACTATACAAATCACAAGTAAATACCCCCCCCTTGAATGTTCAACGTATCAAAGAAATAATCTTCCATTCGGGAAATAAGTTCAAATCCTTGAATGTTCGTGTGAATGAGGTAGACAGAAAAAAGCGACGGAACCAGGCATCGACATACTTTCCCGACATACAGAGGAGTCCGCTCGAACGAAAGCGCAATCGAAAACGCACTTGCGCCAAGTAGCAATGCGGCCGGAGACGAATACTGCGAGAATCCAATCGCCACAAACACAGCCGATATCGCAAACGCGAGCATGGCCGTTCTGCGGGGTAGATGGCGCAACCATTCAAAGCAGCTGCATGCCCGGGCAAATACATAAATCCCCAGCAGCATGACAAACGACAATCCGCCAAAACCGTTAGGGACGGGAATCACATTGCGAAGAAATGGAACGGCAGTTGCAAACTGCCATCCGAAAACCAATATGCAGACCGATACGACAAAATCCAGCCGGCGCGTCGAAAACGCCGCTTCGATCAAAGGCGACAGAAGCATGACTATCAAATAACCCCACAAAAACCACCATCCGGAACCGTGCGTCCAATTGTAGAGGAATACGTCCCAATACGAGACCGACGGTTCCGACAAAACACCAAGCCCCGCCACGATAAAATTGCAATACAAAGCAATTCCCAACAACCGGAAAATCCTCTTGACGCTGCATTTCATCCCATAGTAGCCTGAAATAAACATGAAGCCGACGACTCCGCATCCGCAAATCCTGTCTATTCCAAGATGATTGTCGTGTCCGCCCTGGCCAATCACATGGCAGGCGACGATGCCAAGCATCATTATGACGCGCAAAGATTCGACAGCTGCATTTCTCGACGTTCCCACATTCATGTCCCTATCTCGCATAAACATCTACGGCCTCCTGAAGACAAATAAAGAACAAACAACAGCATGCACGGTTTCCTGCATATCGCTATAAACACGAATCAATCGCCCTCATTACATTGGCGGCAACATGCGCAGGGTTGTAGTTGCGCTCGATTTCAATTGACGCCCGGCCTAGTTTTCTCAAATCCGCATTATGAAAATAATCCAGAGCCATGACAACCGATTCCGGGAGCAGCGGGTCAAAAGTTATTCCATTTACGTCTTTGCGCACCAATTCCGGGTGGCATCCATTGTAAATCGAGCACGCGACAGGCAACCCGCAAGCCATCGCCTCCGGAACGACCAGACTCCAATTATCCTCCAATGTCGGCATGACAAACACATCGGATATCGCGTAGTACTTGTGTATCAAAGAATAATCCACGGCGCCGGCGAACACAATCGAACCCATTGTCTCGGCAATTTTCCGGCAATTTTCCAATTCTGGGCCATCGCCGACAAGCAAAAGCTTGTCTGCCCCGTGTTTTGCAATATGCGTTCGCCATCCCTCTATCAGACTTGAAACACCCTTTCGATGAATCATCTGCCCGACATAGATGTAAATCAAGCCGGAAACGCGCGAACCAAAAACCTGATTGCGGAAACAATCCCTTTCGCAGGATGAAAACGCGGTCACGCTATCGGCCAAGCCGGTGCTGTCCGCGCACATGCCGCCAGTGAATATGCTTTCTTCCCTCACGCCATGCGACATGAGATACTCTTTTGTCAATCGACCATTCACAACATATCCATCGACGAACAGATTGACGAAACGTCTATATGCAGTCCGCCAGAACGGGCAATTGCGTTCGGTGTGCGCTGTACGTTCGTAGGCAATCAACAGAGGCTTGCGATGGACTATCGAATACAGCAACGCCCAGGGAGTAAACTGGAAAAACCCCTCTGCCACAAGCAAATCAGGTTCAACGGATGCAATTTTCCTGTAAAGTCCTTTCGGAAAAGGGATCGTCACTCCGCGATTTGCGAACTCCGCAGTCGTCGCGGAGCCATAGCAAACTTCCTTTTCTATGCCGATTGCATTGCCGCCAAGCCTTCTGCCTATATTCAACCGGCAACGCTCGGGAACGCGATTTTTGCTATATATAAGGTGAAATCCGCCATTGCAACATTTATTCATCTCATCGTAAAACGGGATGCGGTAATCCAGGAACGAAGGGTTTACCCACAGAATTTTTCTTTGTTTCATTTTGCTTCGCGTCTTTCCAAATATGCAGCCGAAAACGCCGACACCTTTGAATGCCACGTCAACTCGCCGACTCGTGCAATGGCGGCGGCAGACTTCTGCTCCACCAAGTCCGGCCTTTCCAAGATGGTTCGTATCGCGGTTGCGAAGCCGCTGATGCTTGTTTCAGGATTTCTGAGGGGAATCTTGAAGCCGCACTTGTCGGTCACCACGATTCCCATTCCGCAGGCATCATGGCAAATGACCGGCAATCCGAGGGACAGTGCCTCTATCACGACAATAGACGAGGCCTCCTTGATGGAAGGGCACGCCAACACATGCGCCCGCGCCATCAATTTCAACGCATCCATCCTCGGCAACCTGCCATGCCACGTCAAACGGGAGGACACGCCAAGACTGGCGGCAAGCGACTTCCATTTGGCTGTTTCAGGCCCTTCGCCCAAGACATCGACCCCGACTTCCATTCCCTCTTCGAGCCTCGAAAGAGCATGCAGGAGGATGGGCAGCGCCTTTCGCGATGTATGTATGCCGCTCCACACGATTCTCAACGGACTTGCGCCGTCATACGAGCGGATCTTTCCGGCGATTGAATCGTCTCTTCCCGCCTCCACCATGCGATCGCACTCGACGCCCCATAAATCGTGAACCATTCGATAGTCCGCATCGGTTACCACCCATATCTTACTTGCTTTCCGCGCAGCTCTTTTCGCCCGAAGACATATCCGCTTCTGAATTTCATTCAGGACGGTCCGCAATACCACCTTTACGCACCCGCGCCAAGAAAACATCCGCCGAAAGGCAATCGGCTCGTTTGGAGCCCCGCCGACCGGGCCCCAGAAAAACGGCAGTCCGAGCTTCCACATGTATCCCGGCTCGCGGTAGCCAATCATCGTCAGCTGGTGGACAAGGTCGAACTTTTCAGTTTTCAACAGTTCCTTCGCCCTCTTGCAAGCCTTTCGCTGCCAAAGGTTGTAGGCCAAGTAGTAAAGCCCCCATAGGCCCGGCAAGCGGTGCAATCGCTCCAAAAACACAGTGAAACGCGACGGCGGGACATAATCGACCGTCAGACGCGGCACCGAACCGTTCTCTGCGACATATCGCGCATAATCATTCTCGCCGTCTCCGAGGTCGCCCGCAATCACCGTCACGTCATGGAACCGGGCAAGGTTCCGGGCGATGTTCCACCCCACGGCGCATTCACTGCCGCGATACGGGGAAAACGCAAATGCCGACAGAAGTATTTTCATTGACTCCACTCCATTCACGAAAGAAGATTGAAGAAATCGACGCGATACGGCGCAAGCGCCGGATGGAATAAAAGAACCTTCTTCACGGCCGGCAGTCCATGGCGACCTGTCTGCTTTGATTTACGGGCAGGCTCGCCCACCTGAAAATATTGCAATCGCTGAAATCCGAACGATACATGAAACCATAAAGACCGAACAAGATAAACGAGAACTGCGGCAGAACGGTGTACTGTCCACCTTGCCCGCCAACGAAAATCTCTCCAAGGCACAAGGCAAAGACAGGCGCATACGGTGTGTTGAAGAAGTCTGTAAATGGACGTTTCGGGAAACACATGATTGGAATCATGATATACAGGAGGCACATCAAGCCTCCGCCGTACAAGCCATAATTGCGCAGCAATTCCAGAAACGTGTTGTGAGCTGCAAGATCGACGGTTTGAACTATATGTCTGCCGTCTTTCAAATCACGCTCGACCTCGCCCATTTGGAATTCCGGGGAAACATAAAAAGGGTTGTCTTTGAATTGCCGAACTATCGTGTTCCATGTCGCTCTCCAGAGCCATCCTCTATCGCCAATCGATTTGCGATTCCAGCGCTCTATGAAAGAATCAAAGTCTTTCACTTTGATATCCTCATATGCAACGGAAAAGTCGATAGTGTTTGCGTCGAATTTTGCCATTGTCGAGAAAAGCGAGAATGCCAACAGTGCGAACACAACAATGGGGTTCAACAGGATTTTCAACTTCGGGAGCCATCTGTACAATGCCAGATATGCGCAAGCCATCATGCCGACTCCGATTTGCGTAAATGTGGCGGTGTGCGCAAAATACCGGAAGAAGCTCGCCAGTGCAAAAACCGTGGCTACCATCGAGAAAACCGCAATTGCGATTGGAATTGTCGCGCCTCGTTTCAAGAGCGACCAAAAGGATATGGTCAAAACACATGGGATGGCCCAATGGTAGAAACGTGAGGGTTCAATGGCCCCCAGGCAGAACTCTCCGACCCAGACAATCGACAACCAAAACAAATACGTAAACAAAGACTTTCTTACCGTTCCACCTGTCAATACGCCCCAGAAAAATGCCGCGTATGTCAGATAGCACCCCAACCCTTCGAACATTCCGCCGAATCCTTGGTACTGATACCGCTTTATCGTAAACCAGACATAGAACGGGAGGCCAAGCAGATAGATGAAAAACAGCAGACCGAGCCGGTAACGCTTCAGTTCTGCATAATGAATACAGACATAAATGAAGCAGCCCATCAACATGATCGTCCGCTGCTGAGACCCTAAAAAAGTATGGACCATGAGCGGAATGTAGTAAACGCTATGTCCCCTGAATATCATCCATATCAAATACGGGGTCAGTACGTATGCTATGAGTGTCGGCCCCAGCATGTAAAGGGGTACGCATAACAGCGCAACGACAGTATGCAGCAGCAAGGAACGTTTTTCCTGCGCGGAATACTCGGCGACATCAAGATTCAAGCCAACCATTATCTATTCTCCTCTGCCACAAATTGCAATAGTGCCTTGACTTGCGAATTCGCATTCCTCAGATACGCTTCTATATTGCGTTTGTATTCGTCATAGACTTCATCGTCCATCAATTTCTCCAAATCGATCTCGGCCAGACTACGATACAAATACCCCATGCGACTGTCGGATATCAACTGGAGCGCTTTGCACGCCCGTCCCACTACCGGCACCCTCCTATACACAAAATCGAATACAACGCCAGAGGAACGAGTTGCATACGAATCCGTATAGTTCATCACGGCATACCGCCCGCTTGCAACCGTCGAAGCATATTCTTCTTCATTCAGATACCGCAGATCAAGATGGATATTGGGATGGTTCGCCGCAAGAACCGTAAACTTTTGCTTCAATTCCGCATTCGCCACATGGCCGGCAATGAGCATTGTGTGTGGCGATGATGCCACTTTTTCCGCGAATGCAAGAGTCCCCTTGTTGGGATGTTGCATGCCTGCGCTGACGAAATCGTATCGAGGATCGTTTCCAGCCTTGGAAACGAGCTTGCCATCCCCCGTGTAGATATAGTCCGGGACTACACAATAATCGACACCGAATGATCTGCCGACCTCGTCGTTCGGACAAACAACCCCACTTATCTTGCGTCTTGCAAGAGAACAGAGAATTCGACAGAACAACGACCGTGAACCCAATGGTTGATATTGGATCAAAAACACTTTTGTCTTCTTGTCTGCAAAAAGCAGAATGCCCAGCAACTCGGTGGCGAAACCGACCGACTGCAACACGACGGCGGACTCTCCAGCTTCGCGGAACAGAACACGGCAATTCCGCAACGCGGCGATCTTGTTCTTCAAGTGTCCGGCGTCGCTTGACTGGTTGAAGGGGAGTTCCATCAACTTGTCGCACCAATTCTTGTAAACCGGACCTCCTGCTATGGCAAAATCCCGTCCTTTGAACATCGCAGCATAATTCTCCGCCACGGCGCGATAATGCCCCGTTTGCCTGCCTGAAACGGTCCATGATATCGGATCGGCCAAGACAACCTTCATGACACCGCCCCCTGCACTTTGCAGTATGCAGACATCAAATCCGCCACGACTTTTTGCGGGCTGTATCGCGCCTCCGCCACCTTATAAGCCGTCTCCGAAAGGCGCAATGCAGCATCTCGGTTTCCAAAGAGGTAGGCTATCCTATCGGCAAGCATCGCTGGATCGGCGGACGGAACCAACAGGCCGGTCTCGCCGTCCTCGATGATGGAACTTACGCCTCCCACGTTCGTCGCGACGACCGGGCATCCCGCAAGCATCGCCTCGCCGATGGAGTTCGGGCTGTTTTCGCATGCGGACGGTATGCACAGGACTTCGGCCTTTTCCAGTTCTTCGCGCACCTCGTCCCCGGAAAGCGCGGGCAGCAAAACAACGTTTCCTTCAATGTCGAGTTCATCAACGAGTCTTGACAGATAGCGGTTGTACTCGCCTTGCCGGAGCCAGTCCACGATGCCTTTGGGCTTGGCGGATTTTCTGGCGTTGGCGACCCGAAGCTGCACATCGGGATATTGCCGCTTCAAGGCGGCAACCGCCCGCAAGAGCCAATGACCGCCTTTCAGCGGGTAGTTGAACGCCGCGCCGCAGTAGATCGAGTGGCGGACCACCTTGCCGCCGTCGCGTTTGCCGCGATAGAAAGGTGAACGCATGATTTCCCCGACATGATAGTAATTGGCCTCGGGGTTGAGATACCTGGTCCACGTCCGATCCCAATCTGTCCGGCCCAGAAAGTTTGCAATAGACGAAAAGAACCGTTCCTCCTTCTTTGCAAGGCGGTTCCGCCAGTAGGATGCGGCTCGTTGAATGGTGTAACGAGTGAGGAGAATGTTCGGAATGTTCCTTGCGTTCCATACTTCCGACGAAGCGAGATTGCCGGCGTAATGTGGAGCACACCCCGTGATTATGCCTTGCAAGGAGGCGACGATACGTGCGCGGTGACGCGAAAGGAATCCATCGGACAGCCCATTCCAGAGCGATTCCGTGCCATGTATGTGTATGACAGCCGGCTTCAACTCGAAAACGAGTTCTTCCAGTCTCGCTTCGAACTCCGCCGAAATCCGTTTCTGCCGCGCTCGTAGTCTTGCTGGCCCGAGCGCGACATAACGGACGCCATCTATCTCCTCGTCGCGGCAAGCCGGGCCTTCGCCCACCACAGTCAACTCAATATCGGGTGCAAACTTACGAACGCCATCCACAAGCGAGGGCATCCAGCCGCCCGAATTGACGACCGGCATATTGAGTCGCTTCGCGAATTCGGGCAAAATCATGGGAACAAGCCACATTATTCGCATATTACCCTTCCCCACGACTTCGCAGGATATTGGATATTCCTTTGACAAGGGAATCAGGCGGAATCTCTCCGCCGAAGACTACGCTTCCCGCCGCCACAATAGATCTGGCGCCAATGCGGGCGCCCTTTAGGATGATCGCACCCGCGCCAATAAAAACGTCATCTTCAATGACTATCGGTTTAGCGCGAATATGATTCGCATCGTCCCCGGAACGCCGGAACTGCGGCTCCAGAGAATGAAAGTCATTATCGTAGATTCTGACATCCGCGCCGACCTTGACATTTCTCCCGATGGTTATCGACGAGCGACAATTGATGGTCACCGATGAGAATCCACTGTTGTCCCCGCACATCAACTTCGCACCTGAAGCGTGGCAATCAATGATAGTCGGGCGAGACAATCCGGCAAGGTTTCCAAGGGGGCGCGAATTGAATACGACGCCATCACCAAGCACAACCTGCCCGCGTTCGCGGGTGGAAATGATCGTCCGCCCCTCGAACCGACAGCCGCGACCTGCATCGATCCCCCATGCTTTTTTCAGAAACCATGTCTTGGCGACGGCATAACGGCAGTAGATTTTGCCCCACACCATCCTCATGACAGTCAAAATAAACATTGATAATTGGTATTTCATAGAAATGAAAATTCTTTGCCGGTTAAAAACCTATCGCAATATATCGCGCATTTCCACACTTTCATTCGCAAACAAGGCACGAGCCCTATCTCGTTCGCGCAACAGAAGCCCCCTCGCCTGCTGGACACGGCCCCATCGAGTCACACGACCAAAGTCCGCTTTCGGATACCGAACGCGACATCAATCTCGAAATGGATCTGCTTCGCTTTACAATGAATTGATCTTACCCGTCCCATGGGGCATTGTGCTCAACTATTATTACCCCCCCCCCTGAAGGAGGCCATACCATTCTTTTTTGACGTTTTCCATGCAATATTTCGCAGCTTTCTGACGGGCGGCTTCTGCAAAGCACTTGCGCTTGACCGCATTGTCCATCAGTTCTTCAACTGCTGCGACGTATTTTCTGTGCTTGAAGTGCCGAATCACTCGGCCATTAATGCCATCGTCTATGATATCTGAAGCTGCGGCAAAGGAATCATAGACCACGGGTACGCATCCTTGGCCCATTGCTTCGCCCAACACCATCGGCCAGCCTTCAAAATCGGATGCCATGACAATGATAGACGCCGCTTGATAATAAGGCGCGGGATTGCCGCGAAAACCCTCGAAACGGACATGGCGCAGCTTTTCTTTCGCAGTAAAGGCTTCAAGCTTCTTCCGCTCTACGCCGTCCCCGACTATGACAAACTCCCAATCGGGATGCAGGCGCGACACATCGCGCCATACCGCAAGCAATCTGTCCACTCCTTTGGTGGGGATGAGAGAGCCGACGAACAGCATCTGTTTTTTCTTGGATGACATATCGACAAACGGCTCGTCGCGCGTCGGGTTCGGTATTACATGAAGTTTGCCCATCCGATTCTCGCCGACCAATCGGCGGATTGCGCGTTCATAGTTCTTTGAAAGAATGACGTAGGCGGCAGCCCGGTCGAAAAGTTCGCGCCGCCTCCGTGATTCATACTGGAAGCGCCGATACCTAAAATACGGGTTCAGCAAAAACACGACAAGTCGCTTCAACAGTTCTCTGACGAATAAAGGCTTTATTCTTCTGCCCAAAGACCATACGGGAGACGAATGCTCCGCCACGAACAGTTTTTTGCCGCGATCTCCTTGCCGGCTGTCAAGCGCCGAAAAAAGAACGTGCTGGATGTTGGCGTATGAATCCTGAAAGATGATTTTATCCGGCCTGAAATTCGCAATGATCCCCGAAAGCGCACGACGGTTCGCATCTGCATCTATCTCTGCATCAGGCAGCTCATGCCACTTGACGGATGGGTGCTGCCGTTCGAGGAGGTTTGAACCGTCCTTGTGGATGAACGAGACAATGGTGACATTATGCCCGTCGTCGGCAAATGCATTCGCCAGCATCGTCGTCACGGTTTCGATGCCGCCGAACGCCGGATATTGGTGCAGATAGAAAAGAATGTTCATTTGTGTTTTAACGCAGAGAAGCAGAGAGGCAAATTAGATTATAGCCGTGTAGAACATGTAGATCATGTAGAAAGTGTTACTGTGCGACGTTCGAACTTATAAGAGCCAAAGTTTATTAGCAATGCAACAGGACTACCGGTAATTTTCATGTAGTTTAATGTTTGAGCGAGATGTTCGGGTGCCAGCGATTTCACGGCCTTCAGTTCAACTATCAGCTCATCATTGACAATCATATCTGCAAAGTATTCTCCAACACAATACCCATCATGATCAAAGACCTTTAAAGGCTTCTGACGTTCTACCGTATAACCTACCTTAACAAGACGATGTTCAAGAGCCACCTCATACACTTTCTCCAACAGACCATTGCCAAAGTATTCATGCACGCCATAGGCCACTTGCCCCACTTCGCCCGCAAGCACCTTGAGCCTCTCTACACGTTCTACATGTTCTGCACGGCTAATCATCACATCCTCTCGCCTTTTTATTTAACCATGCATAAGATTATCTGCCAAGAAATCGGCCCCGCCTTTTTGCATCTCCCAAATTCGCTTGTCAACCATGCCCCAATCAACATCTACACAATCTACACGTTCTGAATGTTCTACACGGCTAATCAACCCCACACCCTCCAGCAGCGACAGCATCCGCGCATCCGACGGCTTGACGTTCAGCGCCACGGTAAACGGCCTGTGATAAACGAGCGAGAACACCGTGCCGTGAAACGAGTTGGTCACGACATATTCCGCATGATGAATGAACCAAAGCCATTCCGCCGGCCCCAATGCCGTCACACGCTTCGCCTTTCCCGGCAAATACCACCGCGCCAGCTGCCCACCAGGAAGATGCACAACAGGCAATCCCATCTTCTTGCCAAGTCCAATCGCCGCACTCTCCGCCCACGGATGTCCACAGACCGTATATACAGCAATGTACTTTTGGGGCAACCCGAAACGAGGCGCCCGCTCTATCACCTCATAATCAGCCCGCTTTAGGAGCAGCGTCGGGTCGCATACAACCGCAGCATATCGTCCGCAAAGTCTCTTCACGATTTCCGCTCCCTGCGGCTCTCGCACAGAAAGAGCATCAAACCTTGCGAGCCATCCAGCCATCTTCTGTTCCAGCTTCTGATCAAATTCGTCAACCCCGAAGCTG
Source organism: Kiritimatiellia bacterium (assembly GCA_017463935.1). Lineage (GTDB taxonomy): Bacteria > Verrucomicrobiota > Kiritimatiellia > RFP12 > UBA1067 > UBA1067. The sequence continues at coordinate 6,843 of JAFUEM010000036.1, read as the reverse complement.
GGCGCGTATGAAATCCGTTTAACGCCGTCAGGTACGTCAGCGAGGAAGTAAGCATCATCTCCCTCGTTGATGACCGAGTGCCACACTTGGTCGCTGCCCACGATGAGATGTGTATATCCGCTCTTGTTGATCTCGTCCTTCTTCACAGCATCGCCCAACGCCATCTGTTCGCGCATGAACCGCCGATACAAATGCCGCCGATACGACTCAATGGCAAAAGTCCTGAAGAATGTGAAGAACCCTTTGTAGAACGAACCGATGAAACGCCGCAGGCTGTCGCACCGCAGATAATATTTGCACGGCCAGCCAATCTTGCCGTAGTTCACAATGGATGCGTTATGCCCGCATTTGCGAAGATGCGCCTGCAAGGCCCACGCCTGCAAGGCAGCGCCACAGTTAAGCGAATGGTGAAATGTCAGAATGCCTATCTTCATATATCACCCAGCATTCTTTGCCTTACTTTCGAAAAAATCATACGCAGCCTACTGCGGACATATGCCATCATACCAATTCTCAATCTATACTTTTCCACCAATTCGCCGAAATCCATCTTTCCGGAATCTGCCGCGAAGTTCTCCCATTGCACTGGCTTGCTCGGCGACTCCACAATCGGCAGATTTTTGGCTATCACATCTTTTGCCGACAATTCTTTCCGCCCAATGTCCAATTCGTTAAATGCGGCATGACCATTTTGGGTATGAACAAGCACACAGCTAACACCGGCACTTACCTTGGCACGGCTCAATTCCGGGCATAATTCTTCCGCGCCCCAAAGGTCGCCAAGAGTAATGTCCGTTTCGCGCTCCAATCCCCGGAATTTGCAATTGAAGCAACATGTCCGGAATCCTAGACCAGAGTAAAAAGCCTGAGCGTATGGATCGAAAAGACTCAATTTTCGAGTTGTTGTTCCATCCATCCAATCATAGCGATAATAGGTCTTGCGGCCCCAACCGTGTTGTTTATCCCTTGGATCAATGTTGCGCACCCGTTTCCCATTCTCACGTTCCAGCCACGAAACATACTTGAGCCATAACTTTTGCGAAGGCGCACCAAAGCATACAAGGTCGACGAGAATAAGCTTAGGCGAAAAGCCAAACAACTTGCGTATGGCGGCGCATTGGCAAGGCAGTCCAGAAAAAAGGACTTCTCGTCCTCCATCTAAGGCATCCCTTAATACGGAGTACACGTCTCTATGTATCTCGCCGTATAGATATTTCACACCTTTCAGCGCTTCCAATTCGCTCTCCGACAATACTACGCGATGCCCCACCCGAAGCCCACTGACATACGCCGCCCCAGCAACCACACCACCACGCCTGAGCGTTCGAGTCGCCAATTCAGCAAATATGCCACCGCTCGTGCTTTTTCGCAGCACTTGCGGATCTTTTGACCAAGCCGCAAAAATCTGAGTCATGGGCGCATCCTCTTCAATTTCTCCATGACTGTCATCAAGGCGCGGAAGATCCGCCATCTGCCTTGATGAATAAATCTTGAATATGCATATCGTTTTACCGTCTTCAACTTGCCGAATGAAACGCACTTCGACAAATCCACTCCAAGTTCCCTTTCAAGCGATTTACACTCTTTCGCCAGAACCAGCGCAGACCTCCCAACATCCACAGATTGAGAATGTGTAATGAAATCTTGAACAATTGACGTAACGTATGTTGCCATGCGGCTTTTGGCGAGTTCTTCGGCCTTAGTTTGCCGTAGGCTGGCTTCGGCTTTCTTGTACCAAACTTCAAGAGCCCTAATCAACTGCCCTATGTCTTCTGCGGTGCGGCGTTTCCAGGCAGAGGTCTCGCTGTCTCGATACCAATAGCCGGCGAAATCCAAACTGACTGCGGTTTTCACATTCAACAGCGCTTCCAGGTTGAATATCGCATCCTCATAAACTTTCATGCCCGTTTTGAATCTGACATCACGCAACACAGTTCTGCGATAAAAATTCTGCACCGTTAGCCCTCCACGTAAAATGCTGCAGTCAAAGACATCATACCCAGCGAGTGGATCGATTTTGCGCGGACGCATGTATGACGAGAGCGGGCTTTCTCTCGATATCGACAACTTCACCATATCCACCCCTTGTGCAAAGGCATCGCTTGCCGCCTCTAGCCAATGTTGAGACACGATGTCATCCGCATCTACAAAACCAATGCATTCTCCATGAGCACAATCCAAACCATAATTTCTAGCGGCCGACACGCCGCCATTCCGAGGAAGCGACACGACACGGAAACGATTGTCATCTCTCGCGCATTGCTTGAGGATGTCAAGGCTCGCATCTGTAGAAGCATCATCAACGCAAATGCATTCCCAGTTGCCGCACGTCTGACTTCGGATGGAATCAAGACATTCCCGGAGATATCTTGATGCGTTGAAAACAGGGATTATCAAAGAAAACGTCATGTCCGGTCTTTAATCTTCTGCGCGATACCAATGCCGAACATCAATACAATTCGATACAAATCTATGGCTGGATTACGGTTTGGCATATCTACCTGCGCATCAATCCATTTAAGCTTTTACCTATAACGCCAAGCATCCGCTGGCGATCGGACGCAGAGAACAACAAAAACCACCCGCTGACAAGTGCCACGATAAGACAAACAAATGATGTAGATACAACTCGCGCAAAGCTTGCCGGCATACTTCTCGAAGTTGCAAGACCGCTGATGAACATCAACAACACGACCAGCGAAACTGGAAGTACGGCACGTTTTAACCAGCGTAGCGGAGACAATCCAACAATACGCCAAGAGAAGAACGCCCTAAGCACCGACAGCATGGAATAACTGGCAATAAATGCATACCCGATGCCTGGGACACCAGTTCCGCATTGAATTAAGACCCATATCAACGGAAGTGTCAACAACGATGTAATAGCAAGGCAACATTCTAGCCCCGCGATATTACCCGAAGCCATAACCAACATGTGATTGCCCCACCCAAGTTTATGACAGATCAAGGCAATCAATACCGCTCTGCAAATCGTCGCCGTCCATTCAGGAGGCATAACAAGCCAAAGTCGCAACACTTCATCCATCTCGATTGTAAGAGGAACTGCAAATAGTGCAACAAGGAATGCGCTGAACTTGCTTGACTTCAATCCCAATGAAATGGCTCTTTCTTGGTTCCCTGCACCTGTAGACGACGTCACCGCAGGGCTGAGAGCGCCCAATAACGCCTGCGACAGTGCTGATGTCTGCACAGACACCTGCATGGCGATTCCATATGCAGCATTCACTCCAGAATCAAATCTGCGGTTTATCAAAAACGCTGTTCCATGCTGCCGACAAATATCGCCAAAGCAGCTGAATATCTCCCAAAAGCCAAATCCCAGTAGCGGCTTTAGATATTTCCGTTTCAGCATATACGAGGCATGAATGGTACACTCCGGGAAACGCATCTTTGCTCTTATCATCTGCAGCAGCAGTACAAGGCATGACAGCATTGTGACAAGCCCGGCATACACAAACATTCGATCACCATCCACGGAAAGGAGGCAATATGCAATGCAGAACATAAACACCGTCTGTATCATCCCCCACACCGACAATTCCACAATCAATTGCCGCGCCCGATACATCGCTATATACGGCACGGAAATCATATTCACAAACGCCGTAATCAACGAAAACCTAAACACCCACATGCATGTTTCGAATCTATCAGGGGGAATCACGAGCCAATGCCTGATGGCATAAACTCCCACTGGATATCCAATGGCAATTAACAACGCCGGCAGCAACCCATGAATTGTCAGTGCAGTGTTGAACCACCTTGATACGTGATCCCTGCCTTCGGCTTGCGACATGTTACGCGCCTCACCAACCGCGTATGCGTAGAAGCGTCCTACCGAATTGGCCATGACATTATTCAACAGCACGACAAAGGCGATAAGCCCGCCAACAACACCATACAATCCGAAATCGTCTTTCCCCAACGCCTGCAAAACCCACCTTGATGTCCACAAGCCAAAGCACAGCGACACCAACGACCTGCCATATGTGGCGGCGGTATTGAGAATGATGCGTCTATTTTCGGTCAATGTCATTAATGCCGACCTTCGACAATAGCGTGTAGATGGTTAGCTATCTGCTCGGCGCTTCTTGTCCGGCCCAGACCAGTCCGAGACAATTCATACAAACGCTTTTTGCGCACAGGGTCATTGCCCTTGACAATTACATCGTCAAGTATCCGCAAAAATTCTTCCTTGTCCCGAACCTGATAGTATGAATCAAATAAACTTTTTAACGGCGAAAAATGTCTATTGTTTTTTATCTCAGAAACAAGCCTGACAACAGGATTCCCAGTTACGGCATATTCAGAAAGAAACGAATCACAGTCAGTGATAAGAGCCCGTGAATGGTTGAAGAGTTCAGTGTACCCGCCAGCCAAACTCACTTCTCCAACTCTGGCCCATGCATCGTAGTACTTAGCTATTTCAGCGTCGGACATAAACGACGTGCGTTGCAGAGCCAACTTTAATGTTGGATGCGGTCTAAACACCCACCTTATCTCTGGATGTCGTTGGGCATATTCCAACATGGCAGCGCCAAACACCGGGAATGTGGATAAATTCAGTTCATTGGGATTCTTTGGATGGCAAATAGACCAATGTGGCGCATAGATGACATAGTCATCTGGAGAACCTTCCTGCACCCTCATTTTAATATTATCCAAAAATGGATGGCCAACTGCTATCATATCTCCGGCATACGACGACGTATCTATCTGCGAAAGATAAAACTTGCGCCAATCTTCATTCAACACGAAATGCCGAAACACATCTTTATGCAGTTGAAGCTGACAGTGCATCGTATTGTTGGCAAATGTCGGCACAAAATACGGAATATAAAAGGTCAATGCATATCTTGAAACTACCCTTGGCATTTGGCACGGTGGGATGAACCAGGGTTGCTGATAAAAAACCATATCAGGTTGGAATCGGTCAAGAGGCAACGCCCTATCTGTCTTTGAATCATAAGCAAGCACACAATTTAAGATACCACGCCCTTGGAACCAGGAAACTATTGAATCCACTTTGGCTTTTCGCTCCTCATGGGAGAGCGCAATATCTGTATCGCCAATCGAAATCGCCACCACAATTTCGTATCGACTGTCAGCCGACAGGATGTCAAACAACGATTGCGCCTTCCATTTGGCTGGTTCGCTCACAAGAAACAATATCCTTATCTTCTCCCCTTCGCAAGCTTTCTGCCGAATGCGTCTTGCATCAATTGCATAACGAGCGCGCAGGAATTTTGCCCTTAACGCTGTCGTAACATATCGATCCAGCGCGGGAAATTTATGCAACAAAGAATGGAAAATCTCTCTCATACTACTTATGCGTAGCCATAGCTGATTTAGCAAGAATAGCATCTGCAAGAGCCTCTAGCGAATCCACTGCGACAATATCATCAACTTCTGAGTCAGGTGCATATGCTACACGAAGATCCGTGCAACCGAGTATCACAGGGGCTCTTGCCGAATTGAGAAGCCCTTTTAGAATTGCAATCGGCGAAGACGGGTCTTCGGGAGGCAAAAGACGAGCTTTGTTCTTCACATCGCAAATAACTTTGGTCACTAGTTTCTGTCGCTCTTCCAACGGGTAAACAATCGTCGCTTCAGGGAAGATTCGAGCAAAGGCCGAACCATAGATGTCGAACTTACGCGCACCATCCGTGCCAAACAACTCAAATCTGGTCTTGCCGGTTGACTTGGCTTTCTTCGCGACCTCCTCAAGCATATTTATAAACGGCAAGCCCGATTCTTCCTGAATCCGGTCAATAGCATAATGCGCCGTGTTGCAACAAATGCATCCGACTCCGCACCCCAAACGCTTCAGCTCCTTGGCGTCCTCTATATACCCCTCAACGAACGATGGTCCCCGCCCTTCGAGAAACATGCTGCGCGAAGGCGACTGCGTCTTGTAGAGGACGACCAATTCAGGATGATGCTGATCGCGAAACGCTCCGGCTGCGATACGCTTCCGCTCAAGCAAATGAACAAGCCGGTTCGTCGCCGCAACACCATTGCCGCCGATGACGCCAATTTTCACTTCATGCCTCCCGCTCTAAGTTGAGAGGATGAGATACCTTCCGTTCGCGGCAAAACGACAACTTCCCGCCCATTATCACGACACCACTGCATCGCCCGCTGAAATCCCGCATGGCACTGGTCAGGGCCGACAACGAATGTCGCGAAATCGATGTGCTTGATTGATTCGTCAACATCACCATACGGCACGACTTGATCAACATAGCGCAACGCGCGAATCATTTTCACGCGCGTGTCCCAGTCATAGACCAGTTTTGCCTGTGGTTTATATTTTGTGACAACAGCATCATCCTGCACCGCGACCACAAGCTTACCGCCTTCTCCCGCCAGTTCCTTGCACCGGCGGAACAACTCAAAGTGCCCGTAATGTAGCAAGTCATACACACCTACAGTCAACACAACCTTCATTTTTATCAACCATCCTTTTTATCGGCTTCTTTTATAGTCTTGTTTTGCGAATCTCCGAAAAAACCTCTTAGGTTCAAAGGGTCAGCAACTGTAAATTTCATGCGAAATTTTCGGGCATTGTCTAAAGACGTGGCTTTCCATCCTTGCGCGACAGCGCAAGGGAAGAGATAGCAAGGAGGATGAGGGGGTGCGGGGGAGAAGGAGGAAGGGAAGGGAAACCGTCTCCCGGGCACGGGCGCTACGCGGCTTTCTTTCGTCGTCCGACATTGGCATTCTGTTTCGTCGACTCGGGCTCCGGCATCGGAATGAATCCGGGATCCCTCGCGATCCTGTTCAGCAGCGACAGCAGCTTGCGCATGGTCGGGACTATCG
>JAFUEM010000321.1 GCA_017463935.1 Kiritimatiellia bacterium | reverse complement strand
CGGCGTGCGCCGCGCAGCTCGGCGCCGCGGAGGTCGACGGACTCGCCGCGACGGTGGGCGCGGAGACGATCCTGCGCAGCGAGGTGCGCAACGAACTGCGGCGCGCGGGGCTGGGCGAGGACCAGTTCGACGCGATGCGCAACAGCCTCATCGACCGCAAGCTCATCGTCAAGGCGGCGGGTGCGCAGAAGATGACGCTCCAGGAGTGGGTCATCGAGAACCGCATCCGCGAAATCGTCGAGAACGCCTTCGGCGGCGACCGCAACCAGCTCGTCGCGACGCTCGCGCTGCAGAAGATCCCGTACAGCGACTGGCGCCAGCGCATCAAGGACGACATGATCGTCAACGCCATGCGGTGGAACGTCGTCGACAAGTACGTCACGGCGACGCCGGCGGAGATGAAGGCGGAGTTCGCCGCGCATCCCGAGCGCTACCGCACCGCGTCGAAGGTGTCGGTGTCGATCGAGACCGAGGGGGAGGCCGCGCCGCGCGAGTACGTGGACATCAAGCCCGAGGACATGTTCCTGCCGGAGATCTGCTCGGCGATCGCCGCGCTGCCGGTGGGCGCGTCGTCGGACTGGATCGAGCTGGGCGGCCGGCGCTTCCGCTTCATGAAAACGGCGGAGTCGGGCGCGGTCGCGCGCACGTTCGCCGAGGCGTACGACGACATCGAGGCGAACGTCCGCCGCGAGAAGTCGCAGGCGGCGTACGCGGCGTGGGTCGAGCGTCTGCGCGCGGACAGCTATATCCGGATCTACTGACCGGCCGCGGCCGGACGGCCGCGCGCGGCACCTTACCCGTTCGGGTAGTGCACGGGCGGCGCGGATGTGATATACTCGTGTCTTTCACAACCTGACAACGGAAGGAAAGACGACATGAAGCTCAAGCTGGATTCGATCATCAACGAAGCGGCGGCCTGGCAGGCGGCGGGCGTGGCGCTGCCGCGCTTCGACGTGGCCGCGATGCGCGCGGCCACCGAGGCGGCGCCCGAATGGGTGCATTTCGGCGCGGGCAACATCTTCCGCGGCTTCATCGGCTCGCTCGCGCAGAACCTCCTGAACGCGGGGCTGATGAAGACGGGCATCATCGCGTGCGACACGTTCGACTACGACATCATCGACCGGATCTACACGGCGCAGGACAACCTGACGCTGAACGTCCTGCTCAATCCCGACGGCACCGTCACGAAGGAGGTGCTCGCGGGCGTCGCCAGGGGCGTGAAGGCGAACTTCGCGGACGCGGCTGCGCAGGCGGAGCTGAAAAAGATCTTCCGCGCGCCGTCCTTGAAGCTGCTTTCGTTCACGATCACCGAGAAGGGGTACGCGCTCAAGAAGCCGGACGGCGCGTACCTGCCGGTCGTGGAGGCGGACAGGGAGGAAGGGCCCGCGTCGAGCCGCCACGCGATGAGCATCGTCGCGGCGCTCCTCCTCGAACGCTTCAACGCCGGGAAGCTGCCGCTGGCGGTCGTGTCGATGGACAACTGCTCGCACAACGGCGAGAAGCTGAAGGCGTCCGTCGTGGCGATGGCGCAGGCGTGGGTCGCGAACGGCTTTGCGCCGGCGGCCTACCTCGACTACATCCAGGACGAGACGACCGTCTCCTTCCCGTGGTCGATGATCGACAAGATCACGCCGCGCCCGCACCCGATGGTCGAGGCGGAGCTGAAAAAGTGCGGCATCGAGGGCATGGAGCCGATCGTCACCTCGAAGAAGACGTTCATTGCGCCCTTCGTCAACGCCGAGAAGCCGCAGTACCTCGTCGTCGAGGACCGCTTCCCGAACGGGCGGCCGCCGCTGGAGAAGGCGGGCGTCTACCTGACCGACCGCGACACGGTGAACAACACCGAGAAGATGAAGGTGACGACGTGCCTCAACCCGCTGCACACCGCGATGTCGATGTACGGGTGCCTCCTGGGCTACACGCTCATCTGCAAGGAGATGCAGGACGCCGACATCGTCAGGCTCGTCCGGCGCCTCGGCTACGTCGAGGGCCTACCGGTCGTGGTCGATCCGAAGATCCTCTCGCCCAAGGCGTTCATCGACGAGGTCGTGAACGAGCGCCTGCCGAACGTGTTCATGCCGGACGATCCGCGCCGCATCGCGACCGACACGTCGCAGAAGGTCGGCATCCGCTTCGGCGAGACGGTCAAGAGCTACGTGGCGACGGGCCGCGACCTCGGTTCGCTCGTCGCGATCCCGCTCGCGCTCGCGGGCTGGATGCGCTACCTGCTGGCCGTCAACGACGCGGGCGAGGCGATGGAGGTTTCGGCCGATCCGCTCAAGGACGAGCTTCAGGCGCAGCTGAAGGGCATCGTCTGGAACGATCCGAAGAGCTACGCGGGACAGCTCAGGCCCATCCTCGCGAATGCGTCCATTTTCGGCAGCGACCTCACGGCCACGCCGCTCGCGGCGAAGATCGAAGGCTACTTCGTCCGTCTGCTGGAAGGCCCCGGTTCCGCCCGTCGGCTCCTCCAGGCCGAGCTCTGAGATCAAGCGGGCGGCTGCTGGCCGTCCTGCCAGATTGAGCGCCGCACGGCGGCGGAATTTTGATATAATGAGCGGTATGAACAGACTGCTCATCTTCAGTTTCCTCGGCGCGGCCCTCTGCGGCGGCGCGGCGCGCGGCGCGCCGGTCCCCGTGCCGAGCGCGGCGACATTGAGCGCGCTCGACAAGGGCGTGATCGCCATCGTCCATTTCGGCCCGAACACGTTCACGAACCGCGAATGGGGCTACGGCGACACGCCGGCCGCGGTGTTCAACCCCGCGCAGCTCGATGCCGCGCAGTGGGTGGCGGCGGCCAAGGCGGGCGGCATCCGCCGCCTCGTGCTCGTCTGCAAGCATCACGACGGCTTCTGCCTGTGGCCGAGCGCGTACAACAAGGACTACACGGTGGCGAACACGCCGTGGAAGGGCGGCAGGGGCGATCTCGTGAAGGAGGTGCGCGACGCGACGCTCGCCGCCGGGCTCGAGTTCGGCGCGTACCTGTCGCCGTGGGACCGCCATCACGCGGACTACGCGCGCCCCGCCTACACCGAGTATTTTCACCGCCAGTGGGCCGAGCTCCTGAAGGACTACGGGCCGATCTCCGAAATCTGGCTCGACGGCGCGAACGGCGGCGACGGCTGGTACGGTGGCGCGCGCGAGCACCGCAAGATTCCCGCCGCGCACATCTACTACGACCACCCGCGCCTCCTGAAGGCGCTCACGGCGAAGTATCCGCTCGCCGCCATCTTCGGCATGGACACGGACCGCACGCTGCGCTGGCCCGGCAACGAGCGAGGCATCGTGCCGGAAAACTACGACCTCGTCCGCAACGGCGTCTTCCAGCCGCCGGAAGCCGACACGCCCCTGCGCGGCAAATGGTTCTGGCATCCGGGCGACCGCGCGAAAAGCCTGAAGGAACTGACCGACCGCTACCTTGAAAGCGTCGGGCGCAGCGGCATCCTCGATCTCGGGCTCGCGCCCAACCGCGACGGACTCATCGACGACGGCGACGTCGCGCGGCTGAAGGAGTTCGGCGCGTGGGTGCGCCGGTTCAACAAGGTCGATCTCGCCAGTGACGCGCGGCGTGTGACGAGGGGCGAATCCAGGCAACAAGTTTGGCGGCTCCCGGGGCCGCGCACGTTCGACGCGCTCGACATCCGGGAGGACATCCGCAAGGGGCTGCGCGTGCATTCGTGGAAGGCGTTCGCCGATGGCCGCGAAATCGCGCGCGGCGGACAGATCGGCTATCGCCGCATCGTCCGCTTCGCCGCGCCTGTCACCGCGCGCGTCCTTCTTGTGGATATCGAAAGCGAAGGGCCCGCCGCGCTGCATCTGTCGCTGCGCGTCCTGCCGCCGCAGGACGGCTTCGTCGCGGACGAGCCGCCGGTGAAGGAGACGGCGCTTGCGCATCGCGCGACGGTCGAAGAGGACGGCGTGGCGTATCTCGCCGCGTTCCCGACGCGCGTGACGGTCGCGGGCTTCGCGTTCACGCCCGGCACGCCGGCGGACGCGCTGCCGAAGGGCTATGCGGCGTTCGTGTCGGACGACGGGACGGCGTGGCGCCGCGTCGCGTCGGGCGAGTTCGGCAACATCCTGGCGAATCCCGTGCGGCAGGATGTCCGCTTCGATCAGCCGGTCGACGCGCGCCGGATCCGCC
>JAFUEM010000320.1 GCA_017463935.1 Kiritimatiellia bacterium | reverse complement strand
GGATGCCGGAATCGCGGCGACGTTCTGTCCAGAGGGCCATGCGCTCGAAAGCGCGGCGCACAGGGGCGAGCCCTGCCTGTACGTGTCCTTTCCGCGCGCGCAGACCGTCAAGGGGAGCCGGGTCTTCGATTACACGGTCGAGGCGTTTGCCGATGGCCGGCCCGCGCCTGTCGTGCGCCGGCTCATCGCCGCCGGGTTCGCCTATCCGGAAGAATGCGCCGACCTGCCGGGCGAATGTCTGTTCTCGGCGAATGAACTGCCGCCGGGCCGGACGATCCGCATCACCGTCACGCCGCGCGACTGCTTCGGCCTTGCCGGAAAGCCGATGGCGTCGACGTTCGTCAACGTCGCCCGCGATCACGGAATTTCCGGCCGCGCCCGCGCGTGCTGAACGCGCCGTCGCCTTGCGCGGCAGATGCAAGTGTGGCGTTGAAGGTTGCAATTGTCTTCCGGCCCCGACAAATGGTAAAATAACGGCAGTTAAAGGAGACCTGTCGGATGAACGCAAAAGCATGGAGACTGTACGGCGCGAAGGATGCGCGTCTGGAGGATGTGGAACTGGAGGGCGCCGGCGCGGACGGCGTCGTCGTGGAGATCGTGACGAACACGATCTGCCTCAGCGACTACAAGGCGCTGTCGCTCGGGACCGGGCACAAGCGGGTGCCGAAGGACATCGCGACGAATCCGATCATGTTCGGGCACGAGGTTTCGGGCATTGTCCGCGAGGTCGGGACGAAGTGGGCGGGGCGGTTCCGCGTCGGGCAGCGCGTCTGCATCCAGCCCGCGTTCAACATCCCGGGGCACGAGCTGGAGACGATGGGCTACGCCTGGCATTCCATCGGCGGCGAGACGACGTGCGTGTATCTCCCGTCCATCGTGATGGAGATGGGCTGCCTTCTGCCTTATGACGGCGAGGCGTACTTCAAGTGCTCGCTCGCGGAGCCGATCAGCTGCATCGTCTCGGCGTTCCGCACGAACTACCACCATCCGTTCGGCTCGCATGTGCACGAGATGGGCATCGAGGACGGCGGCACGATGCTGCTGATGGCCGGCTGCGGCGCGATGGGCCTGGGCTGCATCGACATCGCCTGCCATTCGCCCGAGAAGCGCCCGCGCCGCCTCGTCGTCACCGATGTCGACGACGCGCGGCTCGCGCGCGCGGCGAGGATGTTCGGGCTCTGTCCAAATACAGTTCGGACATCAGGGTTGGGCGACGGGCGGACATCCGGGCTGGTCGCGGCGGGGAGGGTGAACGGCGTCGAGGTGAGTTTCGTCAACACGAAGGACGTGGCCGATCCCGTCGCGACGCTCAAGGCGCTCAACAGCGACGCGCCGGCGGATGCCGCGAACCCGACGTCGACGGGCGGCGGCTACGACGACATCTTCCTCTTCGCCGCCGTGCCCGCGCTCATCACGCAGTGCTCCGACCTCCTGGCGTTCGGCGGCTGCCTCAACTTCTTCGCGGGGCCGACGGATCAGAAGCTCTCCGCGCCGTTCAACTTCTACAACATCCACTACATGAACCACCACATCGTCGCCAACTCCGGCGGCGACGTGAAGGACATGTCCGATTCCGTCGACTGGATCGGGAAGGGATACCTGCATCCCGAGGTGATGATCACGCACGTCGGCGGACTCGACTCCGCGTTTCAGGCGACGCTCGATCTCACGAAGGTCCCGGGCGGGAAGCGCCTCGTCTACACGCACGTCAAGATGCCGATGACGGCGATCGCCGATTTCGCCGAGAAGGGGAAGAGCGATCCGTTCTACGCCGAGCTCGACCGCCTCTGCGCCGCGAACAGCGGGCTCTGGTGCAAGGCGGCGGAGGACTATCTGCTGGCAAACGCGCCGAAGATCGAGATTGGCGCGCCGAAGGAGAAGATCGTCGAACGGAGAATCTCACGGGAGTGAGTCGCGCGCCATGAAATTCCTCTGCATCTGCATGAGCCCGGCCATCGACGCGACGGTCACGCTGCCGCGCGCGCCGCAGGGCGCGGGCGAAATCTTCAAGGACGTCGCCGAAGAGGAGAATGTCGGCGGCAAGGCCGTCAACGTCGCCCGCTGGCTGGCGATTAGGGGCGCGGCGGTCGCCTGCGGCGGACTGCTCGGCGAGGACAACGACCGTCCCTTCGTCCGGGAGCTGGCGAACTACGCCATCGAAGACCGGTTCGTGCGCGTCCCGGGCGCGACGCGGCGGAACGAGATGATCGTCTGGCCGGGCGGCTCCGTGAAGCTCAATCGCGCGGCGTTTCCCGGCCTCGCCGCCGTGCCGTCCCTTGATGCGCTGCTGCCGCTTTCATCCGTCACGCCGCCCGCCGTCGCGATTCTCTCGGGCTCGCTGCCGCCGGCCGTGCCGACGGATTTCTACGCCGCCGCCGTCGCGCGCCTCAAGTCGCTCGGCCTGACCGTCGTGCTCGACGCCAGCGGTGCGGCGCTGGCGGCGGGCGTCCGGGCGCAT
>JAFUEM010000319.1 GCA_017463935.1 Kiritimatiellia bacterium | reverse complement strand
GCTGGGCGGCGCGGCGCGCACGCCCGTCCTCGCGGGCGGCAGCCGCCGGTCGGCGGACGGCAGGACGTACAATTCCGCCGCGCTCTACCGCGACGAGACGGTGCAGGTCTACGACAAGGTCCACCTCGTGCCGTTCGGCGAGTTCATTCCGCTGGACAAGTCCCTCCCCGTTCTCCAGCGGCTCGCGCCCGTGGGCACGTGCTGGCCGGGCGAACTGAAGCTCCTCGACGCGAAGGTACCGGTCGGCGCGGGCATCTGCTATGAGGACACCGATTCCGCCCAGGCGCGGCGCTTGGCGGAAATGGGTGCGCGCGCGCTCTGCTTCATCACGAACGACAGCTGGTTTTCGCAGTCGGACGAGGCGGTGCAGCACGCGTGGCAGGCGGTCGCGCGCGCAATCGAGACGGGTCTGCCCGTCCTGCGCGTCGGCAATTCGGGCGTGACGGGGACGATTGCCGCCGACGGCACGGCGAGCTGGCTCAAGGGCGCGGACGGCCGCGAACTCGTCGATGCGGCCGCGACGATGTGCGACGCGCTCGCGCTCGGCGACGCCGGCCGCGCGCCGACGCCGTACGTGCGGCTCGGCGACAAGCCGCTCTTCGGCGCGTTTCTGCTCCTTCTCGCGGCGTTCGGCCGCCCGCGCCGTGCCCGTTCCGCTTGATTCCGAAGGGCGAAAGTGATATAATCTCTCCTTAACCCCGAGAATTCATTTCGGGGTCTGAACGGGGAATCAAAAGAAACATGGACATGAATGAAAATGCGGCGGAAAACCCCGTCGCGGACGTGGAAGCCACGTTTGAACGCGTGCGCGCGGCCCAGGCGAAGTTCGCCACCTACGCCCAGGAGCAGGTCGACGCCATCTTCAAGGCGGCGGCGCTCGCGGCCAACCGCCAGCGCATCCCGCTGGCCCGCATGGCCGTCGAGGAGACGGGCATGGGCGTCGTGGAAGACAAGGTCATCAAGAACAACTACGCGGCGGAGTACATCTACAACGCCTACAAGGACACGAAGACGTGCGGCGTCGTCGAGACCGACGAGGCGGCCGGCATCGAGAAGATCGCCGAGCCGATCGGCGTCATCGGCGCGGTGATCCCGACGACGAACCCGACGTCCACGGCGATCTTCAAGTGCCTCCTGGCGCTCAAGACGCGCAACGGCATCATCATCAGCCCGCACCCGCGCGCCAAGAATTCGACGATCGCGGCGGCGAAGATCGTGCTGGAGGCGGCGGTGAAAGCCGGCGCGCCGGAAGGGATCGTCGGCTGGGTCGAGGCGCCGTCGCTGCCGAAGACGAACTTCATCATGAAGGAGTCGGACATCATCCTCGCGACGGGCGGCCCCGGCATGGTCAAGGCCGCGTATTCGAGCGGCACGCCGGCCCTCGGCGTCGGCGCGGGCAATACGCCGGCGATCATCGACGAGACGGCGGACGTCACGCTCGCGGTGAGCTCCATCATCCACTCCAAGACGTTCGACAACGGCATGATCTGCGCCTCCGAGCAGAGCGCGATCGTCCTCGACACCGTCTACGACGAGGTGCGCGCGCTCTTCCGCAAGATGGGCTGCCACCTGCTGAACAAGGATGAACTCGACGCGACGCGCAAGACGATCCTCATCAACGGCGCGCTCAACGCGAAGATCGTCGGCCAGAAGCCGGTGACGATCGCGCGCCTCGCGGGCTTCAGCGTGCCGGAGGACACGAAGGTGCTGATCGGCGAGGTCGAGAGCGTGGAGCTCTCCGAGGAGTTCGCGCACGAGAAGCTCTCGCCCGTCCTCGCGCTCTACCGCGCGAAGGACTTCGACGATGCGCTCGCCAAGGCCGAGCGGCTCGTCGCGGACGGCGGCTTCGGCCACACGTCGAGCATCTACCTCGACGCGACGAACGAGACGGAGAAGCTCGACCGCTTCGCCGCGCGGATGAAGACGTGCCGCATCCTCGTCAACACGCCGTCGTCGCAGGGCGGCATCGGCGACATCTACAACTTCGCCCTCCCGCCGTCGCTCACGCTCGGCTGCGGCTCCTGGGGCGGCAACTCGGTGAGCGAGAACGTGGGCGTCAAACATCTGCTGAACATCAAGACGGTTGCAATGAGAAGAGAAAACATGCTGTGGTTCCGCGCACCCGAGAAGGTGTACCAGAAGAAGGGGTGCCTCGCGGTGGCGCTGCGCGAACTCGGGGAGGTGCTCGGGAAGAAGAAGGCGTTCATCGTCACCGACTCCTTCCTCTACGCGAACGGCTACACGAAGCCGATCGAGAAGTCGCTCGAGCGGCAGGGCCTCATGTTCACCACGTTCTCGAACGTGGCGCCCGATCCGACGCTCGCCTGCGCGAAGGAGGGCGCGAAGCTGATGGCCGGCTTCCAGCCGGACGTGATCATCGCCGTCGGCGGCGGCAGCGCGATGGACGCGGCCAAGATCATGTGGGTCCTCTACGAGCACCCGGAGGTCGACTTCCAGGACATGGCGATGCGCTTCATGGACATCCGCAAGCGCGTCTACACGTTCCCGAAGATGGGCGAGAAGGCGTACTTCATCTGCGTGCCGACGTCCGCCGGCACGGGTTCGGAAGTGACGCCGTTCGCCGTCATCACGGACGAGCAGACGGGCGTCAAGTATCCGCTCGCGGACTATGCGCTGCTGCCGAACATGGCGATCGTCGACGCCGACATGCAGATGATGGCGCCGCCCGGGCTCACGAGCGCGTCGGGCATCGACGCGGTCAGCCACGCGCTCGAGGCCTACGCCTCGGTCATGGCGACGGACTACACCGACGGCCTCGCGATCCGCGCGCTCCAGACGATCTTCCGCTATCTGCCGGAGTGCTACGACGCGGCGGTCTCGAAGACGAAGAACCCCGTCGCGCGCGAGAAGATGGCGAACGCCGCGACGATGGCCGGCATGGCCTTCGCGAACGCGTTCCTCGGCGTGATGCACTCGATGGCGCACAAGCTCGGCGCCTTCCACCACATCCCGCACGGCATCGCCAACGCGCTCATGATGGAGGAGGTCCTGCGCTTCAACGCCGACCCCGTGCCGCGCAAGATGGGCACGTTCCCGCAGTACGCCTACCCGCACGCGCTCGAACGCTACCTGGAGGTGGCCGACGCGCTCGGCATCGGCGGCGCGTCCAAGGGCGAGAAGTTCAACAACCTTCTCAAGGCGATCCGCGCGCTCCAGAAGCGCATCGGCATCAAGCCGACGATCCGCGACTACGTCCCCGACGAGAAGGACTTCCTCGCGCGGCTCGACGCGATGGTGGAGCAGGCCTTCGACGACCAGTGCACCGGCGCGAACCCGCGCTACCCGCTGATGTCGGAGATCCGGCAGATGTACCTCAACGCCTACTACGGTCGGCACGAGGCGGTTTAAGGAGAACTAGAAACCTAGAAACCTAGAATTCTAGACTTCTAGAATTCTAGAAACCGAGAAAGGAAATTGAAATGAAAAAGACTGTAACGAAGAAGGAGCCCGCCAAGGTCAAGCGCGGACGTCCGCGCAAGCAGGACGGCGTGCTCCTGGAGCGCACCGACAAGGTGATCCTGCGCGACAAGAACACGGTGCTCAAGATCTTCGGGCCGAGCTACAAGGTCTCGCTCATCCTGAACGAGGCGATGAACGAGGCGCGCGCCGCGGAGACGGGGCTGCCCGTCGCCAAGGTGATCGAGGTGATGAAGCTCCGCGACCACTGGTGCATCCGCCGCGAGTGGGTCGAGGGCGAGACGCTCGCCGACGTGATGGCGAAGGACAGGAAGAACCTCGTCAAGTACCTCCGGGAGTTCGTTGCCATCCAGTGCGAGATTTTCAAGAAGACGTCGGACCGCATGGGCAACCTCGCCGACAAGCTCGACAAGCAGATCTCGGCGTCGCCGCTGCCGAAGGAGACGCGCTACGACCTGCACATGAAGCTCCAGTCGTTCCCGCGCGGCAAGGCGCTCTGCCACGGCGACTTCAACCCGACGAACGTCATCATCACGCCGTCGGGCGAATGGCGCGTCATCGACTGGTCGCACGTGCGCCTCGGCGATCCGCTCGCCGACGTCGCGCGCTCGTACCTGCTCTTCTGGCTGAGCGGCCACGTCGCCGCCGCCGAGAAGTACCTCGCGCTCGCGTGCGAGGCGCTCAAGGCGAAGCTGCCGGACGTCCAGAAGTGGCTGCCCGTCGTGGCCGCCGCCGAAAGCGCAAAGGCGCAGAGCGCGAAGAACCACGAACTTCTCCTGCACTGGGCCAGCGTCGTCGACTATGAGTGACAGGCCGCACATCACCATCTGCATGGGCAGCTCGTGCTTCGCGCGCGGCAACGAAAAGAACCTCGCGGTCTGCGAGAAGTTCCTCGCCGACCGCGGGCTCCGGGACGAAATCGACCTGGAGCTCGCCGCCAGCCTCTGCACGGGCAACTGCGCGAAGGGGCCGGTCGTGATCGTCGACGGCCAGACGTACACCGGCGTCGATCCGCTCGTGATGAACGACATCCTGCTCAAGACGTTCCCGGCCCGCGCGTAGGGCCGCGGGACGTGCGTCCGCGAAGAAGAAGGAAGAATCCGAGATGACGAATCCCGTCTACACGACAGAGAACGAGTGCCAGGACTGCTACAAGTGCGTGCGGCACTGCCCGGTCAAGGCGATCCGCATCGTCAACGGCAAGGCGTCGGTGATCCCCGAATCCTGCGTCGCCTGCGGCGAGTGCGTGAAGGTCTGCCCGGCCCATGCGAAGAAGATCCGCAGCGACCTCGCGCGCCTGAAGGAGATGCTGGCGTCCGGCGAACCGCTCTATGCGTCCGTCGCGCCGAGCTTCACCGGCTACTTCAAGGGCGTGACGATCGGCCAGCTCGCCGATGCGCTCGTGCGCGTCGGCTTCACCGCGGTCAGCGAGACGGCGCACGGCGCGGAGAGCGTCAGCGCGCACGTCTCGCGCCTCCTGGACGCGACGTCGTCGCCGCTCGTCATCTCGTCGGCGTGCCCGGCCGCGGTCGACATGGTCCGCAAGTACCTGCCGGGCTACGCGGAATTCATCTCGCCGCTGCCGTCGCCCGTCCGGGCCCACTGCCGGCTCCTCAAGGAGACGTACGGCGCGAAGGCGAAGGTCGTCTTCTTCGGCCCGTGCGCGGCGAAGAAGAACGAGGCGGACGCGCATCCCGACGAGCTCGCGCTCGCGGTCGTCTTCCCGGCGCTGGAGCGGCTCTTCGAGGAGAAGGGCGTCACGTTCGGCGCGGAGGCGGAGCTGGCGCTCGGCCCGGCCGAGGAAGGGCGCTTCTACTCCGTCGAGGGCGGCATGAACGACACGCTGCGCGACGGCCGCACGGACGTGCGCTACCTCTCCGTCTCGGGGCTCGAGGAGTTCCGCCGGCTGCTCGAGGATTTCAACCCGAAGGAATTCAGGCTCCATCCCGAGAAGTTCACGCGCAAGCTCTTCATCGAGGTGCTTGCATGCCCCGGCGGCTGCGTGAACGGCCCGGCCATGCCGCGCCGCGCGGCGGGTCTCGCGACGCTCTTCGCGACGGACGCGACCGCGCCCATCCGGCCGTCGACGACCCGGTGCTTCTCGCACTGCGGCGTGTCGAAGTACGAGCCGGCGGCCGTCGAGCAGGACGAGCCGGGCGAGGACGCGATCGCCGCCGCGCTCGCCAAGGTCGGCAAGTACACGAAGGCGGACGAGGTCAACTGCGGCGCGTGCGGCTACGAGACGTGCCGCGAGTTCGCCAAGGCGCTCCTCGCCGGCAAGGCCGAAGAGGCGATGTGCCACACGTACCTCAAGAAGAACTTCCAGCGCACCTCCAACGCGCTCATCAAGTACATCCCCGCCGGCGTCGTCATCATCGACGCGACGGGCGGCATCATCGAGTGCAACGGCATCTTCGCCGAGCTCGCGGGCGCGAAGGCGGAGTTCGAGGCGCTCGGGAACCTCGACGGCCTGACGATCGACGCGTTCATGCCGGACTTCAAGGATCTCTTCGACGGCGCGATCGGCCACGGCAGCGAGATCGTGAAGTACCGCCAGAGCTGGAACGGCCGCATCGTGACGATCAGCGTCTTCCCGATCAGCCTCGGCGAGTTCGCCGGCGCGGTGATCCAGGACGTGACGAAGAACGAGGGCCGCCGCGAGGAGATCGCGGCCAAGGCGCGCGACGTCATCCGCAAGAACGTCTACACGGTCCAGGAGGTCGCGCGCCTCTTCGGCGAGCACATCGCCGAGACCGAGATCATGCTCAACGAGATCGCCGGCGCATACGAGTCGCAGACGGTCGGCAGGCGCCTGCGCGAAGGCGACAGCGAGGACTACCTGAATGGCTGAATCCTCCGCCAGCGGACAGGGCGCGGCGGCCGACCTCTTCATCGAGATGGAGGCCGCCCAGTTCACGAAGACCGGCCAGGGCGCGTGCGGCGACGACGTGCGCTTCCTGACGGTCGAGAAGGAGAACCGCCATCTCGTGGCGCTCTCCGACGGCCTCGGCAGCGGCGTGAAGGCCAACGTCCTCGCGACGATGACGACGTCGATGGCGATCAAGTTCCTCAAATCGAACATCCCGACGCTGGAGGCCATCGAGATCATCATGGATTCGCTGCCGGTCTGCGAGGTCCGCAAGATCGGCTACGCCACGTTCTCGCTCTTCGACTTCCGCCTCGGCGGCAAGGCGCGCATCAGCGAGATGGGCAACCCCGGCTACATCCACCTGCGCGGCACCGAGGAGATCGCGCCGCTGAGCGACACGCAGATCGTCTCGGAGCACTGGCCGGACCGCGAGGTGCGCGAGTGCGAGGCCGACTTCCGCGCGGGCGACCGCATCATCCTGTGCTCGGACGGCGTGACGCAGTCGGGCCTCGGCGTGCGCAAGGACATGAAGTTCGGCTGGCGCCGCTCCGGCGTGCTCGCGTTCGCGCGCGAGCGGATCGCCCGCGAGCCCGACATCTCGGCGCGCGACCTCAGCG
>JAFUEM010000081.1 GCA_017463935.1 Kiritimatiellia bacterium | reverse complement strand
CGCTCCCGTCGGCGCTGCCCGTCGTCGCGGCGATGAGCTGCGACGATCCCCGGCGGCGGCCCGTCGACGAGAAGGAGCGCGCCGACCAGGCGCACGCGCCCTTCCGCGTGCAGGGCTCCGACTTCCTCGGCACGCTCAAGCTCTGGCGCTGGTGGCAGGAGCAGGCGGGCCGGCTGTCGCAGACGCAGCTGCGCCGCCTCGCGACGAAGACGTACCTCTCCTATCCCAAGCTGCGCGACTGGCAGAACCTCGTCCGCCAGCTGACCGACCTCGCCCGGCGCCTGAAGCTCGACGTCGTGAACGACAACGGCGGGCCCGACGCGCTCCACCAGGCGCTCATGTCGGGCCTCCTGGGCCGCCTTGGCCATCTCGACCCCGAGCGGCCGGAATACCGCGGCGCGCACGCGCTGCGCTTTGCGCTCCATCCGGGCTCCATCCTCGCGAAAAAGCGGCCCGACTGGATCATGGCGGGCGAGCTCGTCGACACGTCGCGCCTCTTCGCGCGCCACGCGGCGACGATCGACCCGCGCTGGATCGAGCGCGTGGCGGGCGACATCTGCAAGCGCAGCTACCGCGATCCGCAGTGGGACGCGGAGCACGGCTTCGTCCGCGCGCTGGAGCAGGTGACGCTCTACGGCCTTGTCATCGTCCCCGGCCGCCGGCGCGACTTCAGCCGCATCGACCCCGTGACCGCGCGACGGCTCTTCATCCTGCACGCGCTCGTCCTCGGCGAATTCCCGCATCCGCCCGCGCCCGTGCGCGAGAACCTCCGGCTGATCGCCGAACTGCGCCGCCGCGCCGAGCGCCGCCGCCGTCCCGAGCTGATGGACCTCGACCGGCTCGCCGCCTTTTTCGACGCGGCCGTGCCCGCGCCGATCGTCTCGTGCGGCGAGCTCAAGAAGTGGCTCTACGCGGCGACGCCGGCCGAACACGCGCGCTTCCGCCTGAAGCCGGACGAATGGCTGACGGACGCGGGCGCGTCGTCCGCCGACTTTCCCGAGACGATCCGCCTCGGCAACGCGCTCATCCGCCTCACCTACCGCCACACGCCCGACGATCCCGAGACGGACGGCATCACCGCGACCGTCAAGGAAAGCGACGCGCCGCTCCTGCGCCGCTGGCGCGCCGACTGGCTCGTGCCGGGCCTGCTGCCGGAAAAGGTCGCCTTCCTGCTCGGCGCGCTTCCTTCCGCGCACCGGCGGCTCCTCCTGCCGATCGCGGACACGACGGCGATCCTCCTGCCGCTCCTGAAGCCGGGCGACGAGCCGCTGACGGACGCGCTGCGGCGCATCCTCAAGGAGCACAACGGCATCCGGCTGCCGATCGACGCGTTCGAGTCGATCAAACTGCCGCCGCACCTGCAGATGCGCTTCTGCGTCCGTTCGGACGACGGAAAGACGACGCTCGTCGAAACGCGCGCGCTCAACGAGATCTTCCGGACGTGCCACGTGCCGCCGCCGCCACCGCCCGCGCCACACGCGAGCGCCGCCGAGATCAAGAAGATCGAGGGGGAGGTCCAGCGGCTCCTCTGGAAAGCGTCGACGCTGCCGCAGGACATCTACGACGCCATCGAAACGCAGGTGGCGTGGCTGACGTTCCCGGAGTGGGCGCGGTACGTGCCGGCGGCGCGCATCGCGGATTATCCGCGCTACTTCAAGGCGATCCAGGTGCGCATCGACCGCGCGCGCCTCAACCCCACCTCCGACCGCAAAAAGGAGGAGCGTTTCGCGCCCTTCTGGGAGCAGTACCTCGACGCGGCGACGCGCGGCGTGAAGCTCGCGAGCCGCGCCGCGTTCGACGACTACCGCTGGCTGCTCGAAGAGTACCGCATCAGCCTCTTTGCGCAGGAGCTGGGCACGGCGGTGCCGGTCAGCCCCCAGCGCCTCGAGATCAAGTGGCTCGAAGCGACCGAAGGCTAGCGCGCGCGGCCGCCGTCCCGTTCGCGGGCGAAATATGATATACTGCGCGGCACTATGTTTGACGACACGATCTTCGGGAAACTCGATTCGAAACTCCAGCGCGCCATCGCCGACGCGGGCTACACCGCGCCCACGCCCATCCAGGCGGAGGCGATGCCGCACCTCTTGAAGGGGCGCGACCTGATCGGCTGCGCGCAGACCGGCACGGGCAAGACGGCCGCGTTCATGCTGCCGATCCTCCAGCATCTCATCCAGGTGCGCCGACCGCGCCACATCGGCCACCCGCGCGCGCTCGTCCTGTCGCCGACGCGCGAGCTCGCCGCACAGACCGCCGAGAACGTCAAGCGCTACTCGAAATACCTGGAGCTGCCCTTCGCCTGCGTCTTCGGCGGCGTGTCGCAGTTCCACCAGGTCAAGGAGATCAAGCGCGGCGCGGAGACGGTCGTCGCCTGCCCCGGCCGCCTCATCGACCTGATGACGCAGGGCATCCTCTACCTCGACCAGGTGGAGATGTTCGTCCTCGACGAGGCCGACCGGATGCTCGACATGGGCTTTCTGCCCGACATCAAGCGCATCATCTCGAAGCTCCCCAAGGCGCGCCAGTCGCTCTTCTTCTCGGCGACGATGGGCCCGGCCATCCGGCAGCTCGCGGGCGCGCTCGTGACCGATCCCGTCCAGGTGACGATCTCGCCCGAGACGCCGACCGTCGAAAAGATCAACCAGAAGGTGATGTTCGTCGACAAGGCGAACCGCGACGCGCTCCTCGTCCACCTCCTGAAAGAGCATCCCGAATGGAGCAAGGTCATCGTCTTCACGAAGATGCGCCACGGCGCGGACCGCGTCAACAAGAAGCTCTTCCGCGCGGGGATCGCCTGCGCGGCCATCCACAGCGACAAGACGCAGAACCAGCGCACGCGCGCGCTCGACGGCTTCCGGCGCGGCGACATCCGCGTGCTCGTCGCGACCGACATCGCCAGCCGCGGCATCGACGTGCCGGACGTGAGCTGCGTCGTCAACATGGAACTGCCGCTCGAGACGGAAAGCTACGTCCACCGCATCGGCCGCACGGCGCGCGCGGGCGAATCGGGCGCGGCCATCAGTTTCGTCACCGAGGCCGAGCGCGGGCAGCTCAAGGCGATCGAGCGCTTCATCAAAAAATCGATCCGCGTCGACCGCGACCATCCGTTCCACAGCGCGTTCGCCGACCAGAAGAGCGGCAAGGCGGACGAGGGGCTGCCGACCGCGCCGTGGATCGCGCCGCGGAAGGCGGGCGGCGCGCCGCAGCCGCACGG
>JAFUEM010000035.1 GCA_017463935.1 Kiritimatiellia bacterium | reverse complement strand
TCCTAGAGTCCTAGAATCCTAGAAGTCTAGAATCCTAGAAGCCGAGAGCTGCGGTTCCCCGCGGCCGCAAAAAAATGATATACTATGAACCCTATGAAAATCGGGTGTCACTTGTCGTCCAGCGGCGGGTACGTGGCGATGGCGCAGACGGCCCTGTCGATCGGCGCCAACGTCTTCCAGTTCTTTACCCGCAATCCGCGCGGCGGCGCCGCCAAGCCGCTCGACAAGGCGGACGCGGCGGCGTTCAGGGACTTTGCCGCAAAGGAAGGCATCGGCCCCATCCTCGCGCACGCGCCCTACACGCTCAACGCGGCCTCGGGCGACGCGCGCATCCGCGACTTCGCCGAATCCGTCTTCACCGATGACCTGACGCGGCTCGAAGCCACGCCCGGCGCGCTCTACAACTTCCATCCCGGCTCGCACGTCGGGCTCGGCGCGGAGCAGGGCATCGCGAACATCTGCGACCTGCTCCTGAAGGTCTTCGCCAACGTCGGCGGCGCGCCGTCGACGACGGTGCTCCTCGAGACGATGTCGGGCAAGGGCAGCGAGATCGGCCGGAACTTCGAGGAGATCCGCGCCATCATCGACCGGGCCGAGGGCGCGGGCGCGCCGCCGCTCGGCGTCTGCCTCGACACGTGCCACGTCTGGGACGGTGGCTACGACATCGTCGGCGATTTGGACGGCGTGCTCGCCGAATTCGACCGCGTCGTGGGCCTCAAGCGCCTCAAGGCGATCCACCTCAACGATTCGATGAACGTGCGCGCGGCGCACAAGGACCGCCACGAGAAGATCGGCAAGGGCAAGATCGGGCTCGCGGCGTTCCGTCGCATCGTGAACCATCCGGCGCTGCGCGCGCTGCCGTTTTATCTGGAGACGCCCTGCGACCTGCAGGGCTACAAGGAAGAAATCGCATTGCTGAAAGGACTGGCGGAATGAAGATCTTTCGCGAACCGAAGAAGTTGCAGAAATGGGCGGCGGCGCGCCGTCTCGCGGGCAAGAAGGTCGCGCTCGTGCCGACGATGGGCTACCTCCACGAGGGGCACCTGTCGCTCATCGCGGCGGCGAAGAAGAAGGGCGCGGACGAGATCGTCGTGAGCGTCTTCGTCAACCCCGTGCAGTTCGGGCCGAACGAGGATTACGCCACCTATCCGCGCGACGAGAAGGCCGACCTCGCCAAGTGCCGCGCGGCGGGCGCGACGGCGGTCTTCTTCCCGACGCCGGCGAACATGTACCTGGACGGCCACTCGGTCTACGTCAACGAGGAGACGCTGTCGGCGGGCCTCTGCGGCGCGCGGCGGCCGGGCCACTTCCGCGGCGTCTGCACGGTCGTCGCCAAGCTCTTCAACCTCGCGCATCCGACCTTTGCGGTCTTCGGACAGAAGGATTACCAGCAGGCGCAGGTCATCAAGCGGATGGTGCGCGACCTCAACTTCGACCTCGAGATCGTCGTCGCGCCCATCGTCCGCGAGCCGACGGGCCTCGCGCGCTCGTCGCGCAACACGTACCTGAGCGCCGAGGAGAAGGAACGGGCGCTCGCGATTTCGCGCGCGCTGGGCGAGATCGACGCGCAGACCTTCACCGATGCGAAGGGCCGCCGCGTCACGACGGGCGCGATCGCGAAGAAGCTGGAGAAGGCGGGGCTAAAGGTCGATTACGTCGCCTGCGTCGACGCGACGACGCTCGCGCCGCGCAGGGCGATCGGAAAGGGGACGTGCGTCCTCGTCGCCGCGTACGACGGCCGGACGCGGCTCATCGACAACCGGGTGTTTTAAGGAGACGAGCATGACCGACACGAGCTTGAAGTCGTACGGCGAGGACGTGTTCTCGGAGAAGGCGATCCACGCCTTCCTGCCCAAGACCGTCGCGGCGAAGCTGATCGCGACGATGAAGGACTCGAAGCCGCTCGATCCGTCGATCGCGGACGAGGTGGCGCACGGGATGAAGGAGTGGGCGCTGCAGAACGGCGCGACGCACTTCACGCACTGGTTCCAGCCGATGACGGGCGGCACGGCCGAGAAGCACGATGCGTTCCTGGAGCCGACGGGCCCGGCCGCGGCGGTGCAGCGCTTCAGCGGCAAGAACCTGATCGGCGGCGAGACTGACGCGAGCTCGTTCCCCTCGGGCGGCCTCCGGTCGACCTTCGAGGCGCGCGGCTACACGGCGTGGGACCCGACGAGCCCCGCGTTCATCAAGCGCCACGCGAACGGCGCGACGCTGTGCATTCCGACGGCGTTCTGCGCCTACACGGGCGCGGCGCTCGACATGAAGACGCCGCTGCTGCGCTCGATCCAGGCGGTGACGCGCGCGACCGAGCGGCTCATGAAGAAGTTCGGCAAGCCGGGCGCGCACGTGTCGATCACGCTCGGCGCGGAGCAGGAGTACTTCCTCATCGACCGCGCGTTCTACCTGAAGCGGCCCGACCTGCTGCAGACGGGGCGGACGGTCTTCGGCGCGGCGCCCGCGAAGCACCAGCAGCTCGACGACCACTACTTCGGCGCGATCCGGCCGCGCGTGCTGAAGTTCATGACCGAGGTCGAGGACCGGCTGTGGCGGCTCGGGATTCCCGCGAAGACGCGCCACAACGAGGTCGCGCCCGCGCAGTTCGAGCTCGCGCCGATGTTCGAGGACCTGAACCTCGCCGTGGACCACAACATGCTGATCATGGAGGTGCTCAAGCAGACGGCCGAGGCGAACGGGCTTGTCTGCCTGCTGCACGAAAAGCCGTTCGAGGGCGTCAACGGCTCGGGCAAGCACTGCAACTGGTCGATCGCCTACGGCGGCAAGAACCTCCTCTCGCCCGGCGACAGCCCGCGCGACAACGCGATCTTCCTCACGTTCCTGTCGGCGATCATCCGCGCGGTGGACCTGCACGCGGACCTGCTGCGCTTCGCGACGGCGGGCGCGGGCAACGACCACCGCCTGGGCGCGAACGAGGCGCCGCCGGCGATCATCTCCATCTTCCTCGGCGACGAGCTCTCGGCGGTCATGCAGGCGATCGAGGAGGGTACGCGCACGAAGCGGACGGGGCGGCTCACGTTCAAGTTCGGCGTCGACACGCTGCCGGCGCTGCCGAAGGATTCGACCGACCGCAACCGCACCTCGCCCTTTGCGTTCACGGGCAACAAGTTCGAGTTCCGCACGCCGGGCGCGTCGCAGAACTGCGCGGCGTCGCAGACGGTCCTCAACACGATCGTCGCGGAGTCGATCGACGCCATCTGCGACAAGCTGGAGGCGCGCGGCGGCGACTTCAACACGGAGCTCCAGAACCTCCTGCAGCGCCTCATCAAGAAGCACAAGCGCGTGCTCTTCTCGGGCGACGGCTACGGCGACGCCTGGCCGAAGGAGGCGGCGAAGCGCGGGCTGCCGAACCTCGCGGACACGCTCGAGGCGATCGCGCCGCTGGAGGATCCGGCCAACCGCGCGCTCTTCGCGAAGTACGGCGTCCTGACGGAGGGCGAGATGGCCAGCCGCCACGAGATCGCGGCGGAGGACTACGCGAGCCGCATCCTGATCGAAGGCAAGGTCGCGCTCGAGATCGCGCGCTCGATGATCCGCCCGGTCGTGGCGGACGAGTTCAGCCGCCTCGCGACGGCGATCGGCCAGGCGAAGAAGGACGGGCTGAGGGTCGGCGTGCGCGGGCTGACGGCGCTTTCGCTCAAGCTGGGCGCGGGGCTGGACGATCTGCACGTCAAGTGCGAGAAGATCGAAAAGGCCCTCGGGAAGGGCGTGCCGCGCACCATTCTCGCCGCGCTCGGCGATCTGCGCTCGACCGTCGACCGGCTCGAAATGCTCGTCGACGACGCGAAGTGGCCGCTGCCGAAATACCGCCAGATGCTCTTCATCTACTGATGCCGGCCGTGCGTCGCGCCGTCGTCCCGGCCGCACTTTACGCGGGCGGGGCGATTTGCTATAATATCGTGCACAAGCCAACCAACAGGGAAGGGGGAGGACATGTCGACGACGCTTGACAAGATCGCGGCAAACCAGAGCGAATATTCCTGTCAGATCGAGACGCTGGGCGAATGCAAGATCGATTCGCCCGTGCGGCACCACGAGTTCATCCGTGACGGCGAACGCATCCTCGTCACGGAGAACGAGTCGTTCCTGAAATACATCGGCGAGAAGCTCGGCCACCTGCCGACATTCGAGCGCGCGGGCCCGCTGCCGAAGATCTTCCACGCGCCGGCGTGGACGCGCGTGGGCATCGTGACGGCCGGCGGCCTCTGCCCGGGCCTCAACAACGTCATCAAGGGCCTCGTGGAGATCCTCTCCTTCGACTACGGCGTCAAGACCATCTTCGGCATCAAGTACGGCTACGCGGGCCTCTCGCCGAAGTTCAACTACCAGCCGATGATGCTCAACCCCGACAACGTGGACACGATCCACGAGCTCGGCGGCACGATCCTCGGCTCGTCGCGCGGCCAGCAGCCGACGGACGAGATCGTCGACACGCTCGAGCGGATGAACATCAACGTCCTCTTCTGCATCGGCGGCGACGGGTCGCTCCGGTGCGCGCGCGACATCGCGGACGAGGTGAAGAAGCGCAACCTCAAGATTTCCGTCGTCGGCATTCCGAAGACGATCGACAACGACCTGCAGTTCGTCGGCCGCTCGTTCGGCTTCGAGACGGCGGTCGCGGTCGCGGCGGACGTCGTCCGCAACGCGCACGTCGAGGCGAAGGGCACGGCCGGCGGCATCGGCCTCGTCAAGGTGATGGGGCGCGACTCGGGCTTCATCGCGGCGTACGCATCGATTGCGAACCCCGTCGTCAACTTCTGCCTGGTGCCGGAGAGTCCGTTCACGCTCGACGGCCCGAACGGCCTCTTCGCCGCGCTGGAGAACCGCTTCCAGGCGGGCAAGGACCACGCGGTCATCGTCGTCGCGGAGGGCGCGGGGCAGGAGCTCTTCAAGGACATGCCCGAGGTGCGCGACGCGAGCGGCAACATCCTCAAGAACGACATCGGCGAGTTCCTCAAGCGCGCCATCGAGTGCCACATGAAGTCGCGGCACATCAAGAGCTCCGTCAAGTACTTCGACCCGAGCTACATCATCCGCTCGGTGCCGGCGAAGGGCACGGACGCGATCCGCTGCTACATGCTCGCGCGCAACGCGGTGCACGCGGCGATGGCGGGGCGGACGAACTGCGTCGTCGGCAACCTGGGCGAGAGCTACTGCCTCGTGCCGATCAAGCTCGCGACGATCGAGCGCCAGAAGATTTCGCTCAAGAGCGACCTGTGGCGGTCGGTCATGGACGCGACGGGGCAGGAATACTACTTCGGCTCGTCGAAACCGTCTACCGACATGATGGCACCGTAACGGCCCGGCGGCCGGCGACGGCGGCGGGGCGAAAGGGGGAAGGATGAAAAGGGTTTGCCTGGCGTTGACCCTGGCGCTCGCCGCGTGCGCGGTGCGCGCCGGGGAGGGGATCGTCCGCACGGCGGAACGGCCGGCGGAAGCGGTCGGCTGGACGCAGACGGCGTTCGCCGCGGGCGACGTGCTCGTGTTGCGCCCGTTTGACGGCGTGGAACTGACGCTGACGATCCTGTCCGAGCTGCCGGGGTTCGACGGCGCGCGGACGTACGCCGCCGCGCTCCCGGACGGAATGGCGGGTTCGACCCTGGTCGTCGGCGCGGACGGACTGTACGCGGACGTGCGCGATGTCGCGGCGGCGCGGCTCTACCGCCTCGCCGTCCGGAACGGCGTCGCGACGGCGGAAGAGATCGATCTGACGGCCGTCCGCCGCGGCGGCTGCATCGAGGTCGAGCCCCCGGACGGGGCGGTCGATTCGACCGGCGCGCCGGCGGAAACGGCACGACGCGCGACGCGGCTCACCGCCGTCGCGGGCAACCCGTTCGACGACAATGTTGTCGCCCCTGCGCCAGTGATGGTGGATATAATGCTCGTTTTCGACAATGGGGCGCGCGCCTGGGTCGAGAGCTCCGCCAAATACACGAGCATCACCAATTTCGCCGTCGCGCAGGTCGCGAAGATGAACTCCGTCCTCCTCAACACTGGACTTCACACCAACTTCTGGTATCGCCTCGTCGATGTGATGACGGTAGATACGACCTATACGGTCATAGATGAAAACATCCTCGGGATTGTCAAGGCAGGCGCAGAGTCAGGCGATGGCCCCTATGGGCCAATCAAGGAGCACCGTGCGGCTTGCGGCGCGGACCTCGTCTCGCTGATGATTGATACGGGATCTGCATACGGCACAACGGGTATCGGCTATATTACACATGGAACGACCTATAATACATGGCTAGGCTATCGCCAGTGGTGCTATTCATGCTGCGCGATACGTTCAGTTGATTTGGAATACACGCTCTCTCACGAAGTCGGACACAACATGGGGCTCGCGCACAGTCCGACGCTTGCGAGTTGGACGAAACCCGGCACGTTCGACTACTCCAACGGCTTCAACTTCTGGGGCAAGGAAGATGGCAAGCCATACCATACCATAATGGCCTATGATCAGGATGTAAACTACACGGGATATCGCGAAATCCCGTATTTCTCGTCGCCGGATCATACCTATCAGGGAACGGTAATCGGCACCGTTCTTTCCAACGACTGCACGCGCGCATTGCGCGAGACGTGCGCCGCGTTCGCCGCCTGGCACGACACAACGATGCCGCTCCCGAGCGACGTGACGTTCTCGCCGTCAGGAAGCGAGGCGTACCGCATCACGCTCTCCAACCTCGGCGGCTACGAAATTCGCTACACGACCGATGGCAGCGAACCGACGCGCGCATCCACCCTCTACACCGAGCCTTTGACATTGAAGAGCGGTTCCGTCACCTTCAAGGCCGTTGCCGTCGTCGATGAACATACGCTGGGCGCGGTCGCGGAAAAGACGTATTCCGCCGCTGTGGAGCTAGATGATTATGTCATCCTCAAGGAATTGTATGGATATGGGTGGAGTTCAGAATACTGGGACGATCAGGACGGCAACGCGAAATATGCCTACTACTGGAACACAAGTTCGGATAAGACGGCGGTAGTCGATGCTAGTGGCGTATTGACGGTCAATAGAAACATAGACCTTGGCATGCTTGTCGCTAACGGAACAAACTCGCTGGAAATTGTCGCGACTGATAACGCTCTCTTTGCCACCAATCTCCATGTGATGGGAAATACGACGCTTACAGGCGACAAATTCTCCTTCGAAAACTGGAACATCCACAGCGATTCGACGCTCGTGCTTTCGCCGGGAGAAGGAAATACCGTGACGCTGAACAAATATCTCGCGCAGGGTGCGACAGGCTCTACGTTAGCCATCACGAACGGCACGTTCAGCGTGACGAAGGGAGCGAACAGCGGCGACGGCATTGCCACGCTCCAAAATTGCGCGTTGAGGATTGATAACGGCGGCATATTGTCCCTTGAGCCCGGTTGGGTGCTGGGATACTCGAACCCGAACCCCGTGACGGTAAACAAGGGCGGGCTACTGAAAATAAACAAGCTTGAGTCAACTCACCGTCCGCTTGTTCTCAATGGCGGAAATGTGGATGTAAACTTGACCGGTCGCGCTTATGAGTTGCGTACAGTGGATGTCACGGCTACGGACGATTCAACGATAGCGGACAAGGCGGCCAATGGCGGCGCCAGAATCTACCTCATTGAAGGCGATTCCACTTTCACCGTCAGCGAAGGCAAGACGCTAACTGTGGATATCAGCACAGAAAAAGAAAAGGGCATCATCAAGAAAGGGCAAGGCGAGGCAAGATTCCAGCGCGAACTTTTCCATACAGGAACGAATACGATAAATGCTGGCACATTCACGATTGCTTACAATTCCTCTACCACGAATTGTGCTAACTGGATCGTCGCGAAGGATGCCACATTAAAAGTCGCCAAAGGTCGTTCGCTCGTCATCCCGCAAATCGAGCTCTCGTCAGGAGCGGTTCTTGAACTTCCTGCCGCTTCCGCCGCGCCGCTCGCCGTTTCGAATTCCGTTGCATTGGCGGGTGTCACCTTGAAGCTGCAAAATGTCGATAATATTTCGTATGGCAAGGAATATCCGTTGATTACGGCATCTGGAGAGTTCACAGGGGCGAAGCGCATGGACTTGTCGAATATGCCTTCGCCAGGCAACGGCTTTACTTGGCAGATTATCGTTGACGGCGACACATTGAAGGCAAGAGTTGAAACCGTTTCGCCCGTGCCGCTGACGTCCAACAACGACAGCCTTGCCATTGACGTGCCAAGCGACGCCACGAGGATAGCTGGCGGCGGCGCTACGATAAAATCAAGTCCCATCGCAATCGACAACGTAAACACCAAGGTTGTGGCGGTGACAATCGACGTGGAAATCCCAGAGGGGGAACAGGACGGCGAAAAGGCGATTTGCTCGTGGAATCTTGGTGTCAACATCGCACGGTGCGTAAGGATGCCAAGCGGACTTCTCGACTGCTACTTCGGCGATACGTCCCAGACGGACGACCGATCAACGGAAGATTTCATACTCGTTCCCGGGCGGCATCTCATCAGCGTCATGAATTACTCCATCTCAAATGAGCCCTACGGAGGGACATACATCTATGTCGATGGCGTACTTGCCTATCGCTCCGCAAAACTGCGCTGGGCTGACTACGGAATTTCGCGATTCACGATCGGCGCGACGGCGCACGCGACGCCTCGCTATGTCTACGATGGGCTGAACGTCTATGGCGTTACGGTTCTCGACCTGACCACTAACAATCCGCTGTCAGGCATGACGGCGTCGGGATGTTCACCATCGTATGGCTACTTCAACGGCAGCTATCCGACCGTGTTCGGTCTGCCTCCTTCGGGCGGTTTCATGATGAACGCAACAAATCTCGTGGCGACGCTCGACAAATCCGCCGACTCCATCTCTGTATCTGTAATTGCTTCGTTCCCTAGCAGCGCGAAAGGGACGATTTTTGCTATCTGGACGCGTCCCGCAGAGCAAAACGCGTATTCGACGGCGCAGGCGGAATATTCCGGTGACGGCACATTCTTCCTCAGATACAATGGCAACACATATACTAATCCGTTTACGCGCGTCAACGACGGCGATGGTAGCGTTGACGAGCCACACCTCTATACGCTCACGTATTCGAGTGATAACGGTGTCTGCTTCTACCAGGACGGCATCGAAATCCTGCACCAGGACGAGGTATTCAAGGATTCCGGAAACCTGGCGCTCTACAGGGTCAATTTTGGATGCGGAGCCTGGAGCGATAACCCCAACCCGATGCCGGACTTCAAGGTGTATGCGTCGCACATCGCACTCGGCACAGATGACAGGACGGTTTCGGAAGATGCCGTGAAGGAATCATATCCCGCATACATTCATGAAGAGACGGAAGAAGACCCCGACCCCGCGCCGCCGACGACGCCAGCGGTGGTGGATATCCTCGTTGCATACGACAACGGAGCGCAGGCATACGTTGCGAACAAGGGCGTTACGCTTGAGAAGTTCGCGCAAGAGCAGATCAAGAAGATGAACGACGTGCTTGTCACGAACAAACTCGACAGGTACTATTCTTATCGCCTCGCCGGAACGTGCAAGGTAGATGCGAATTATCCAACGGTTGAATCCGTTTCCGGCAAACTCGTCTCCGGCGCAGGCCCGCTCGTCACGCTGCGTGCGGCGCGTGAACTCTACGGCGCCGATACGGTGACGCTTCTCGTAAATGCCTCTGGCGGTGCCACACTTGGCGACAGCATCCCGCTTTCGCACAGCACCGACGTCGCAAGCAGGCACGATTGCGCGTTCAGCGTGTGCAGCATTCGCGCGGTCGATACCGGCAAGCAGCATACGATGATCCACGAGAATGCGCACAACATGGGCTGCGGGCATGCACGGGCGCAGAGCATCATCAATTCGCCGTTCGAGTATGGACGCGGCTACTACTTCAAGGACGGCAATGTAACGCGCCATACGATCATGGCATACGGTTCAGACATTGATGCCTCTTGGTATTTTTCGACTACTTCCAAGGAGTTCGGTTTTGTGCTGGGCGACGAGACCAACAACAACGCGCGAGTCTTGAAGGAGACGTGCGGCGAAGTCGCCAAGTGGCGCACGAGCGTCGTGCCGGCCGCGGATGACGTAAGGGTGTTCGACGAGAGCGGCAACGAGATACTCTCCGATTGTTTCTTCAACGACTCGCTCAAAGTGACTGTCGAGGCTCCTGTCGAAGGCGCCGAACTCTACTACACGTTCGACGGGAGCGAGCCGACGCTCGATGGCGATACTTGGCACCAGACGTCTCCGTATACGTTCGCTTTCACCGCCGACAGAAACTTGAAAATCGCCTACGTCGACGGCCAAACGCTCTCCCCGGTCCGCAACATCAGATTCACCAAGACCGCCAACGTGCCGACGAATGGGCTGTGGCAGACATGCCTCAAATATCCGTGGACGCTTGAGGGCGACACCATTCGCAGCTACAACCAGACAGATTACACTTATCCATGCGCTTCTCCTCTCAAAGCCACGATAGAAGGGCCTAAGCGTATGTCGTTCAGCCATAAGAGCTATTTCGGAGGCGAGAGTGCCGGGGGCGACAACTATTCCCATTTCGATGTGCTTCTAGACGATTCCCCCGTCATGACGCAGAAGGAGTGCACCAACGCCTGGACCGAGGCGGAGCTGGTAATTCCAGAAGGCGTGCACGAAGTCACTTTCGTCTTCTCACAGCGTTTCGCGATGAACAATCCCGGCGACTACAAGGATGGCTCGCCCGCGGGCGATGACGGCCTATGGCTGAAGGACATTGAGATTGCCGAAACGACGCTCCACATCCCCGCCGGGAAGACGGTCAATTTGTCCGATGTTGGCAGCGCGATCGAAACCATCACGGGCGCGGGAACGCTGGACTGCGGCGCGATGCTGCCCACGAAAGGCTACGGCCTCACGGACGCGGCCTGGAAGGGAACGGTCGCGTTCAAGGGATTCAACTACGACAACGAGACAAAGGATTTCCGGTTCGAGCTGTACGGCAACAAGGAGTCGAAAATCCAGCTGACGAATTGCAGGATCCAGTACCTTAAGAACAACAACGCCACCTTTGCGGGCACGCTTGTCCTGGACGGCAGCGATGCGTTCTGCACGAACAACGGATATTCCGACAACTACAATGTCTTCGGCGCGCTGGAAGGCGATGGCGCGATGGTGTTCGCCGACAAGCCGAAGCAAGGGTATGTCTTCAATCTTGCGACGAACTACACGGGAGCGATTGTTGTCGAGGAAGGCTATTACGGAAGCGATCCGCAAGGCCGTCGGGTCGTGTTCGGGGCGATTGCCAAACTGGCTGATCTGCCGGCGCAATCGGCGACGATTACGGTTCAGGCGGGTGCGATGGCGTCCATCGGCGCTGAATGGTCTGCCTATCACGGCGTGGAGATCGCAGGAACGCTGCTCGTGAAAAACGCCAAGGCCGTGCTCGATTGCAACGCGGCCGGGCAGGTCGGGCTTGCGCTCGCGGACGGCGCGACGTTGCGCTTCGAGACGGCGGACGCGAAGCTGATCTTCGGCAAGGCCCCGCGTTTTGCGACCGGCACGGTCAAGGTGTCGTTCGCGGACGGCGTGACGCCCGCCAGCGGCGCGACGCTCGTTTCGTGGCCGGAGGGGACGGGGATCGCGGGCACGTTTGAACTTGTCGGGAAGAGTGGTTATGAACTTGAAACGACCGCGACGGGTCTTGTCTTCAAGCGGACTAAACCGGCCGATGCGTTCGACATTCCCGGCACGGATGCTTTCCTTGTCAATGAAGGCGCGCTCGCGACCTGGCTCGCGGACGACGAGACGTATCAAGAGCTGTTGGAGTGGAATGAAGGCGACTACAGCTGGCAGGATTACCTCGCGGAAAAAGGATTGAACGGCTATCCCAACTGGCAGAACTTCCTCCTGGGGCTTTCGCCGCAGGAAACGCAAACGTTCCAGGCGCGGATTGAAATCAAGGGCGGCAAGGTCGTCGTCACGACGACGGAAGGCAAAATCCCCGAGGGCTACGGCGTCGTCAAGCGTCTCTTCAAGAAAGAAAAGCTGGACGATCCGTGGCCGACAGAGGGCGATGTGATGACGGACACGACCGAAACGCTCGGCGACGCGGCCGCGAGCGGCTTCTACAAGGTGTCGATTGAAATCGACGACTAGCGGACGCGCGGACGCGCTCAAATGATGAGATTCCGCTAGGAAGGGTGGCAAAATTATGATATACTTTCCCTTTAATCTTCAAGATGGAAGCGGAACTGACAGAAGCGGAGCGTGAACAGCTGCGCAAATTTGCGGTATTGCGCCAGACGGCGCTGCTGATCGTGATGAAGTGGGGGTGGCTTCTGCTCCTCACGTTCGTCGTGGCGGCGCTTGCCTTTTCTGCGCTCTTCGTCCACCACTTCGCCAAGAGCGACCACCGCTACGACGCGACGACCCAGATCCTCTACACGCCCCGCCAGGTCGCGCGGATCCAGAATATGAGCGACAAGCAGCTCTTCTCGGTCCTCGGCCGTCGGTCGGTCAAGCGGCGCGTCGGCAAGACGCTCGCCCTCGACCAGGCCGAGCGCGAATGCCTGACGATCGACCTTGAGATCAAGCAGGAGCGCCACCCGTCCAACCTCTTCACGCTCACCGCCCGCGCGCCGACGCTCGCCGGCGCCGTCAAGAAGGTCAACGGCTACGCCGAGACGCTGATCGAGGAATACGTCGACTACCGGCGGCGCGACCTCGCCAACTGGCGCGAATCGCTCGACGTGCGCAAGAACACGCTCCAGAAGCGCGTCTCGGAGCTGGAATCCGAGGAAAACACGCTCAAGGCCCAGGTCGGCGTCATCGCCCCGCTCGAGACGCTGACCGCCCTTAACGCGCTGCTTTCCGACCAGCGCCGCAACCTGTCGATGCTCAACGTCCAGCGCGCGAACGAGGAGGCGAAGCGCCGCAAGCTCGAGCAGCAGACCGGCGGAATCGGCCCGCTCGTCGCCGCGAACGCCGCCGAGATCCGCAAGCGCGGCGCGGCGATCGCCGAGATCGATGCGGAGATCGCGGCCCTGCGCGAGCGCTACACCGACATCAACCCGAAGGTCGCCGGCAAGCTCGAGGAGCGCCGCGCGATGATGGAGGCGTACACCGAGTTCCTGAAGGCGCACGGCATTACCGGCGTGGACCTGCCGATGCTCGACCGCATCGAGGCGCACGCGAGCGACCTGGCGGAGACGACGCTCAAGCTCGACGTCCTCAGCGAGAACATTCAGGCCCTCGAGCACGAGATCGCCGAGAACGAGCGGCGCTCCGGCGAGCTGACTGCGGTCATCCCGGCCTTCGACCGCCTGCGCATCAAGCGCTCGGACGTGGAGCAGACGCTGCGCGATCTCGACGAGCAGCTGGAGAACATCACCTACATGGAGATGTCGATCCGCACCGACCTCCAGCAGATCGAAAAGGCGCGCAACGCCAGCGACCGCGATCCGCTCGACCCGCGCAACTTCGTCTTCGCGGCCGTCGCCGCGGCGATCTGCACGTTCATCCTCGCGCTGTGGCTGCTGGCGATCGAGCTCGCGACGGGCAAGGTGCGCGACGGGCGCGAGATCGCGCTGCACGAGGGCATCACCTTCATCGGCTCGATCCCGAAGCCGGGCGCGCTGCCGGCGGACAAGGAGAAGGATGCGCTCGGCGTCCTGGCGCTCAACTTCATCCATGCGGACCTGCCCAAGGGCATCGTCCTCGTCGCGCGGCTCGCCGGCGCGTCGGAACCGCCGCAGTTCTACGAGTCGCTGCGCTGGTCGCTCGCCATGTCGGGCGAACAGGCGTTTTCGCTGGACATCGTTCCCCAGTCCGAATTCACCCCGCCGGCGGACGGCGAGACGCTGATCACCACGGTCCGCAAGGGCTCGGTCGGCTGGTTCCCCGTCGACAACCGCTATTCGCTCGCGCCGACCGAGGTGCAGATGCTCCAGGCCGACCTCGCAACGCTGCGCGCCGACCACGACCACGTCTTCGTCCACATGACCGGCGGCGTCCGGCGCGGCGGCAGCTTCTTCGACCAGCTGCTGGCCGTCTGCGACAGCGTGCTGCTCATCGTCGGCGCCAACGCGACGCCGCGCAGCGCCTTCGCCTACGTGCGGCGGCACCTCGCGGCGGCCGGCAAGCCGGCGATGGCCATCGCCACGGATGTCGGCGCCCGCCGCATCCGTCACGAAATGGAGGACCGGAAATGAACGTGTGCGCGCGGCTCGTGACGGCGGCGGCTTTCGCTGCCGCGCTCGCCGGTTGCTACTCCGACCGGTGGACGCAGAACTACAAGGACGTCGTCGAGATCGGCGCGGAGTCCGGCGACGACAGCGCGATCCTGGCGGAAAGCGCCGATACGGCCGTGCAGGCGGCGATCCGCCAGCAGCGGCTGGAAGCGCTCGCGGCGGAAGAGGAGCCCATCTACCGGCTCAACGCGGGCGACGCGATCGAGATCCGCGTCTACGGCCACGACGACCTGAGCATGACCACGCGCATCGGCCCGGACGGCACGATCGGGCTGCCGTTCATCGGCCAGGCGCGGCTGAGCGGGCTGACGATCGGCGAGGGCGCGGAGAAGATCCGCGCGGGCATCGCGCCGTACGTCAAGAACCCCGTCGTCAGCATCACGCTCAACGAGGTGCGCAGCGAGACGGCCACCATCGCGGGCGCCTGCCAGAAGCCCGGCGTCTACGGCATTTCCAATTCCACGCACCTCGCCGACCTCTACGCGATGGCGGGCGCGAGCGCGACGCGCCTCACCAGCGGCTCCGTCGTCGACATCGCCGATCTCGACAACTCCGTCGTCATCCGCGGGGACGAGATCCTGCCCGTCGACATCCGCCGCGCGGTGGAGAAGGGCGACGCGCTCCACAACATCCGCATCCGCCGCGGCGACTACATCCACATCGCGCAGAGCCTGGAATCGTCCGTCACCGTCTGCGGCGAGGTCAAGGCGCCGTGCCGCCGCGTGTTCGTGCCGGGGATGGGGCTGCTGGAGACGCTGACGGAGGCCGGCTGGATCTCCGAGTCACACTGGAGCCACGTCATCATCATCCGCGACGGCCTCGTCCACCCGAAGATGTACAAGGTGGACATCGACGGCATCCTCGCGGGCCGCTGCCGGAACATCGCGCTCAAGGCCGGCGACGTCGTCTACGTGCCGCGCGACAACCTGGCCGAGTACAACGTCTTCGTGCGCAAGCTCCTGCCGACGGCGCAGCTCTACAGCCTGCTGTCGTCGCGCGTCTCGTCCGTTTCGAGCCACTGACGCATGAAGTACGCCGTCTTCGCCATTGCCGCGCTCGGCGTCCCGCCCCTGGCCTTCCTCCTGTACCTCAACCGGCGCTGGATGCGCTACGTCCTCTGGGGCATGGTCGCCGCGCTCTGCCTCTACCAGGAGACCGCGATCAACTTCTGGTCGTTCGAGGAGTACCGCGGGTCGGCGCGCGGCATGGAGATCAGCGTCGTCTACCTCTTCGCCGTCGCGCTCCTCCTGGTCGCGACGCTGCGCCGCACGCGGCCGCGCCTCGTGCCGTCGACGGGCGCGCGGCTCTACCTCCTCTACTTCCTCCTGTGCCTGCCGTCCTGGGGGACGGCGGCGGAAACGCTCTTCTGCTGGATGGAGACGTGGAAGATGGCCATGATGTACCTGACTTACCTCGCCGTCCTCGCCTATCTGGAGACGACGGACGACCTGAAGTCGGTCCTGCGCGCGTTCGCCGCCTTCGCCGTCTGGAACTTCCTGCTCGTCGTCCGCGCGCACTTCGGCGGCGTCTACCAGCCGCACGGCGTCTTCCCGCACCAGAACAGCATGGTCATGGCGCTGCACCTCGTCGGCAGCGTCTTCTTCGCCTTCTACATCGCGAAGGGCGTCCGGGGCGGGCGGCTCGAGGCCATCGCCTTCGTCGCCGCCGCCGCCGCCGCCGTGCGCAGCTATTCGCGCGCCGCGATCGCGCTGATGCCGCTCTCCTACGCGCTCGTCCTCGTCCTCCTGTGGTGGAAGGGGATGCCCCGCGGCGGCGGGCTGCGGCTCGTCCGGCGCCTCCTGCCCGTCGCGCTCGCCGGCGCGATCGGCCTCTCGCTCATGCTGCCGCGCATCATCGAGCGCTTCCAGACGGCGCCCGAGGCGTCGAAGAACACGCGCGTGGAGCTGGCGAACTGCGCGTGGGAGATGATCAAGGACGAGCCGTGGCGCGGCATCGGCATCAACAACTGGGGCATCAAGATCAATCCGCCCTACGATTACGCCGAGCGGGCGGGGCGCCACCCCAACCGCGACGCGGACTTCCGCGACGGCATCGTCGAGACCGTCTACCTGCTCGTCGGCGCGGAATGCGGCCTCCCCGCGCTCGTCTGCATGATCCTCTGGTTCCTCTCCTACCTCGTCCTCGCCGTGCGGCTCGTCTGGCGGCTGGCGGGCACGTGGTACGCCTGTCTCGCCGCCGGGCTCGTCGGCGGGCTGACGGCGAGCTACCTGCAGAGCTGCCTCGAATGGGTGCTGCGCCAGCAGGTCAACCTGCTGATCCTCATGTTCTTCTTCGCCATCCTCGATTACCTCAACGCCCACGCCGCGCGCCTCGCCGACACCGCGCGCGCGGGCCGCCCCCGGAGAACGACCGATGAAGAATCCGCTCCACCTTCCGGCGCCTTGCCGCGCCCTTAGCCTGTCGGCACTCGCCGGTCTCCTGACGCTCGCCGCGCCCGCCGCGACGCGCGTGCGGTACCTCGATCCCTACACGCAGCTCT
>JAFUEM010000034.1 GCA_017463935.1 Kiritimatiellia bacterium | reverse complement strand
TCTGTGAAATGTTCCCGTCGTACCGCCACAGTCAGCGGCGGCGCGACAATCTCGCGGCGGTCTACGACCCGACGCTGACCGGCGCGCCGAAGGAAGTCTACGAGGCCCGCGTCCGCGACGCGCAACCCGTCGGGGAGTGAAGGGAACGGTACGATCAACGACCAGCTTCCCGACTACCGCTGCAGCACCAGTCGGCTGGAGGTGATGCGTCGATGGGACGGCGACTCCGAACTGAGAACGACGTTCTCGTTCTGACCCTCACCCGGACCGGCTCCCGCGCCGATCTATTCTGAGACACTGCGCCGCCGTAGAGCCACGCAGCATCTTCAGAATCGGCGGCTGTCAGCCGGCGACTATCGCAGGATCAGCACCAATCCACTTGGACGCGCACTCCATGTCACGCGGACCTTGTCACCTGCTACATACGTGTAGCTCTGCCCGTCGTGCCACGTCTTGTCCGTCCATGCGTCGTTTACATACTTCTCCAGATAGTAGCCCTTAACAGGCTTGATCACATCCTTCGAGTCCTTGACCAGAGTCGCCGAGAAGGTGTAGGTTCCCTCAACCTTGTAGTTGCCGACTTCCTCGGCGAGCGTCTCGCCGGTGCCGTCGCCGTACTTGGTCGCGATCATCACGTTCGATTCCGGCGGATTGCCCTTGAATCGCGCCTCGTCGACCTTGCGGTTCTGCTCCAGCTCCTCGTCGGAAAGCGAACGGTTGTAGACGCGAATCGCCTGAATCTTGCCGGTGAGTCGGCGCTCGTCAACATATGTATCATTCCCTTCCATGTACACGCCGCCGATGTAGAACGGCTGGTCCTTGAACTGGTCCCACCACTTGCGCCATGAGCCATCCCATTGATTTTCGACGGGTGTCACGCTCTGGAACAGCTGATACTTTCCTGCATGCCAGATGGCAGTGAGGTACTTGCCCTCCCATGAGGCGCTCGGCAAAAGCTCAAAACGACCGCTGCCAATATCCTTGACGTTGTTGCGTATCTTAAAGAACGTCCGTGCGACGGAACCGAAGCCATATACGTTCAGATAGTCGTTGGTCGAGCCGAAGTATGTCGGGTAGGTGTCGCCGCTAGTCTTCCCGGACTTCTCCGCCTCGCACACGACCTGAATCGTGACCTTCCAATCGATCTTCGGGTCCGAGGCCAGCTTGGCGAACTTGCCGCCGTACTTGAAGTGGTAGCCGTCTGCCTCCCAGCCGTCACCGGCAGAAGCGTTGCTCGCATAGTCGAATACAGCGTTGAGGCTTGCGCCGCCCGTGCCGAGGTTCACCCACTCCGTCGCGTTCGGGTCGTGGTCCGCCGTCGCGCCTGCATTGCGGAATCCGTCGTAGAAGAGGTAGAGACCGTCCTGAATATAGTCGCCGACATCATACTCCTTGATCTTCGTGAGTCTGCTCTTGACAACCCAGTTCCATGTAAGGCGCTTGGAGGCGGAAGAGACGTCGGGCGTGACGGACGAGCCGCCTGCGACAGTCGCGCCATCGGCCCACGCCGAGCCGTTCCATGTTTCCAGCGTGTAGCCATTGAGTTCGTAGGGGACGCCGCCGAGCGTCGCTTCCGTCGGCGCGGTAAAGGTGTAGCCGACCGGGCGATACGCGCCGCAGGGCAGATTGCCGGCAAGCCCTTCGACCGTCGATGCGACGACGAGGTCGCCCGAGGCGGCGGGGGAACGCCCGAAGAAGCGCACTTCGTCCGCCGCACGGTTCCGCGCAAGCTCTTCGTCCGTAAGTGCGCGGTTGTAGATACGCGCGGTCTTGCCTATGCCGTTAAAGCGGCGGGTCGTGTATCCCTGTCCGTCGCCGTTGCCGCCGCAGAACGTGAAGGTTCGTGTGCCTGCGGCCTTGTTGAACGCCGCCGTCGCATCCGGCGTCTCCGTCTGGAAGACCGCAGCTGTCGTGCCGTCGGAAAGTCCCGTGACGTACTCGCCTTTCCATGACTTAAAGCCGCCATCGCGCACATGCGTCCCCGCGACCTTGAGGCACACGCCAGGGTTTGCAGAGTTGTTCTGGTTGTAGTACATCGCGAAGTAGTCTGAATCCGTAGCCGTCGTGCCGAAGATCGCTGGCCAGGCGGTGTTGATGCGGTGTGAGTTGTTGTAGTCGAAATCAAGAACTGCCTGTGCGGTAAATGCCGCCCCCAGCGTCCTCTCGGTATTCATGATGGCGTAGCAGGCGGACGAATTGCCGTCGAAATAGTAGCCGTCGCTCTTCCAGCCGCAGTCGGCGTCAGGAATGATGAATCTGGCGTAGTCACCGGGATTCGCGAGGTCGGCCCATGTTTTGGCGTTGCTGTCGTGAACGGCCTGCGCGCCTGTGTTGCGGATGCCGTCGAGATGGACGATCAGGCCGTCCGTGACGTAATCGTTGAACGCCGCGTCATAACCAGGGCCCGCCGTGTGCGACCACTGCCAGGTGAGACGAACCTTGGCCGACTTGTCAGTGAGCGGGACGGAAGTTCCGCTATGCGAAACCGGGGTGCCCCAAGCAGAACCATCCCATGTTTCGAGCGTGTAGCCCGCGCAGGAATATGTATCTTCGCCGACGGTCACGCTGGCGGGCGCGGTGAAGGTGCAGCCGCCATCGGGGAGCACGTACGCGCCGTCCGGCGTATCGCCCGAAACGCCGCGCACCGAGGACGCGACGACAACATTCGGCTCGGACTCGCCAGCGCCGAAGAAGCGCGCCTCGTCGACTGCGCGGTTCTGCGCGAGTTCCTCGGCGTTCAGCACCTTGTTGTATATCCTGACCGACTTGATCGTGCCGTTAAGAAAACGCGCCGTGTCGGAAGCCGAGCCAGTATAGATGCCTGCTATCGTGAAGGCGCGCGCGCCGACGGCCGTTTCCGTCGTGCCGGCCGTCACCGAACCGGTCTCCGTGCTGAACACCGACGACTTGCCCTTGTCGTAAAGGGCCGTGATGTACTTCTGGCGGCCTGTCCACGGGTTGATCGAGGCGTC
Source organism: Kiritimatiellia bacterium (assembly GCA_017463935.1). Classification (GTDB taxonomy): domain Bacteria; phylum Verrucomicrobiota; class Kiritimatiellia; order RFP12; family UBA1067; genus UBA1067. The sequence continues at coordinate 18,087 of JAFUEM010000034.1, read as the reverse complement.
GGAGACGTTGGATACCGCCTTCACCCGGAATACGAGCTTGTTGTTGTCATCGGCTCTGTATGTGTAGAGATTGCACTTGTCGCCGTTCTCGCCGAAGTAGTGGGGGTAGCTCGACTTCTGAAAGGAGGCAGTCTTGTCGACATCGCAGACGATCTGGATGGTGAATGCGTTGCCGGGATTGATGGTATCAACCAGCCGCCCGATCTCGCCGCCTCCGAAGACGTAGCCGTCGTCCGCCCATTCGCTCGTCACGCCCGCGCCGCCCGCGTTGCCGAAATTCACGCGGTTGCCGGAAGCAAGGTCGATCCACTGCCGCGCGGAATAGTCGTGCGCCTTGTCCTTGCCGACGTTGCGGATGCCGTCGAGATGGAGGATGAGGCCGTCCGTCACATAGTCGTCGAAAAGCGGGTCGAGATCGGGCGACTTGGAGCCGCTCGTGCGCTGCCACTGCCACGTGAGGCGCACCTTGGCGGAGGTGTCCTTTGCGGCATACTCCGTCGAGGCGGTGAAGACAGGTTTCGTCCACGATTCGCCGTTCCATGTCTCGAGCGTGTAGCCCGTGCAGGCGTAGTCCACACCGTCCTTCGTCGCCTTGTGTGGCGCGGAGAATGTGTAGCCGTTTTCGTCATAGGCGTAGACGCCGCTCTCATTGCCTTCGAGCCCGGCAACGGCAGTCGCGACGACGACATTCGTAACGGGGATGCCATTGAAGAAACGCGCCTCGTCAAGCGCACGGTTCGTGTTGAGTTCGGTGGCGGAAAGGATTTTGTTGTAGATGCGGATAGCCTTTACGGTGCCGTTCAGGTAGCGCTGCGTGGCGTAGGTGGCGTCCGATGCCTTGTGCACGCTGCCGATGCAGAACGTCTGCGCACCGACGGAGTCGGCTTTGGAACCCTTCGCGGGGGCGGAGCCTGTCGCGGTCTGGAACGACGTCTTGCCGGCCTCGTCGTACATTGCCGTCAAATACTTGCCGCCCCAGTTCTCCAAGCCGATGTTGGAGCCGTTCGCCGTCTTGAACATGACCTTGTTGCCGGTGCTGTACGTATAGAAGTTGCACTTGTCGTCCGCCGCGCCCAAAAGCGATGGATAGCTCGACTTCTGCTCGGAGGGCTTCATGTCGCAAACGATCTGGACCGTGAAGACGTTGCCGGGATTGATGGTCTTTGCCAATATGCCGTATTCGCCGCCGCCGAACACATAGCCGTCTTCCGCCCATTCGCTTGTGATGCCAGAACCGGTGACGTTCCCGAAAATCGCTTCGTTCCCCTTGGCCAGATCGACCCACGTCGCCGCATTGCTGTCGTGGGCCTTCGTCATGCCGACGTTACGTATGCCGTCCAGCTGCAGGAGCAAATTGGTGGTCGCGGCATAGCAGTTCGGCTCGTACTTGAGCGCGGCCCGCGCGCTCGGCGCAAGTATCGCGAGAAGCATCAACGCGCTAAATGCGCAAATCTGCCCCCCCCCCCCCTGATTTCAGCAACTTTCAGATGTTTCATAACTGCTCCCTTGGGTTTAGTTTACCCATAGTATAGCAAAGAAGACGAAATAAGGAAATTGCATATTCTGCCGTCAAAACTTGCATCTCCCGCACACCGGCGGCAAACCTATCTTGCGACATTCGCCGGCGGACGCAGCATCAATTCGTCGATGATGCGGGCGACTTCGGCTTTCGCGAGCTTTTCCGTCACGCGCAAATGCGGGCCGTTTTCGGCGTCTGGCGCCCATTCGTCCGAGCCGTCGTCGCCGGTCATGCGGTACGTGCCGCGCTCGACGTTGAAATATCCGTCCGTGCCGCGCACGGCGATCAGCACCGCCGTCTCGTCCCACGCGGCGCGTCCGCCCATGCCGAAAGCCTTGCGCAACCAATGCGCCGGATCCTTCCCGATCTCCTCGCGGGACGGAATGTTGCCGGCGAACACGTCCGCGACCGGACTGCCCTTCACGCCCGATTCGGCCACCGCGCGTCCGGCGAAGCAGTCCTTGCCGTACTCGAAATCGGTGAATACGACAGGCGTCGGCCAGTTTTCGAGCGCGATGCGCGACGACTCCGGATCCCACTTCGAGTTGTACTCCTTGCCCGCCGGATACTTGCAGGCCATTGCGACCCAGCGCTTGACCTTCTTCGCGACGAGCGCTTTGCCGTCCAGCGGCGAAATCGCGTCCGGCTTCGTTTCGAGAAGCCGCCGCAGATTGGTCAGGAAGCCGACGGAGCAGATTACGACGCTGCCGTCCGGCTGCGCGGCGAGGACGCGCCGATAGACTTCGTTCGCATCCGGCGCATCGTCTGAATCGGCGTATTCGAACCATCCGGGATAATCGAGAAGCAGCTTGCGGTATTTGTAGTGTCCGCCGTCGTTGCCGCGCTTCTCGCCCAACGGCGATTTCGGATCGACCTTCTCCTTCGCCCCGGCGTACGCGCCGACGACGCCGGTCTCCTTTGCGCATCCCACCGGGATGCCCGGCCGCCCGTAGTAGCGGTTGATTATTTCGATCGCGCCGACGGACGCGTTGCCGCGCGTGCAGCTGACGGTCGCGAGGATCTCGCACTCGCCGGCGTCCGCGAGCGCGTGGAGGCAGGCGAGCGCGCCCACGTCGTCGAAGTCCGTAATCATGTCCGTATCGAAAATCACCTTGACCGGCGCCTTCGTCTTCGATTCGCCGGCGGCGATGATTGCGCCGAGGCCGGCGAGGAAGAGGACGAACATGGCAAGATTGAGCATTCCGGCCTTGCGCGGCGCGCCTTTGAACTCCTTCCACACCAGTATGCCCCAGAGCGCGGATACGAGCGTCGCGCCCTGGCCCAGCCCGTACGAAATCGCCGCGCCCGCCTTGCCCGCCGCGACGAGATTGATGCCGTTGCCCAGACCCCAGACGAGACCGCCCAGCACGCCGACGAGATGAATGGCGAAGCCGCCCCGGAAATATTCGCGCTCCGTGATCGGCGCTCCGCTCGCGGGATGGCGCATGGCGACGGCATTGAAAACGAAGTTGGAGGCGAAGATGCCCAGCGCGAAGACGAAAAACGCCGAATACGGCGTCATCATGCCGGACTGCGGAGCGGCCGCCGCGAAATCCATGTCCATCGTCCGCGCGACGAAACGGTAGAAGAACGCCATCAGCACGCCGCAGACCGCGCTGAGCGCAATCCCCTTGCCGACGGTCTTAGTCCCTTCCTCCGCGCCTTTGGCGCCGCCGGCGGCTTTCGCCTTCAGGCGGTACGCGAACGCATTGCAGAGTATGGCGAGCGCGATAAGCGCCACGCCGCCGAAGAGCAGCTCCGGATCGCCCTTCGGCGCGCCGAGCCAGTTCACCACCACTCCGAGGACGAGCGCGAGGCCGATGCCCACCGGGAATGCGACGCTCATGCCGGCGATCGAAATCGCCGCCGCGAGAAGGATGTTCGCGGCGTTGAACACGATCCCGCCCAGGAATGCGGAGCCGAGATTCGCGGCGGACGCCTGCTTCAGATTCGCGAGAAAGCTCCAAGCTCCGACTCCGCACGAGCCGGCCGTCAAGCCGCTCGCGAGCGCGAAGAGGACGACGCCGATTACGTAATCCCAGTAGAAAAGCTCGTAGCGCCACGTCTTGCCGGCGAGCTTCTGGGTGTTGCCCCAGCTGCCCCAGCAGAACATCGTGACGACGCAAAAGACGACGGCGAGAAGATAGTTGTCGCAGAAATACATTATTTCACCTCCTTGCGCCACGGGACGGACGACTGCGCGCCCGGCCGCGTAACGGCGATCGCGGCGGCCTTTTGCGCGAAGTCTATCGCCTCCGCGCACGTCCGGCCCTCGGCGAGCGCGACGGCGAACGCGCCGTTGAACGTATCTCCTGCGGCGACGCAATCCACCGCCTTCACCTTCCTTGCCGGGAAGAGTTTACCGCAATCCCCGCACCAGCAGCCTTTCGTTCCCATCGTGATGATCACATGCTTCACGCCGCGCTTCATCAGGATTTCCGTCGCCTTGGCCGCACCGGCGGCGTCGGACACTTTCACGCCTGTGAGGATTTCAGCCTCAGTTTCGTTCGGCGTAATCCAATCGACGAGCGGATAAAGCGTCTTCGGAAGCTTTGCCGCGGGAGCGGGATTGAGAACCACGCGAACCCCCGCGTCATGCGCGACCTTCGCCGCCCACGCCACCGTTTCCACCGGCGTCTCCAGCTGCATCAGCAGCGCGGCCGCACCCTCGATCTCGCCCTTGAAAGGCGCGACGTCCTCCGGCGAAAGCGTGCCGTTCGCGCCAAGCGCCACGGAAATCACGTTCTGCCCTTTCGCATCGACGAGTATGAGAGCCGTGCCGGACGGCTCCTTGCGGTCGATCACGAGATGCGCCGCGATACGCTCCTTCTTCATCCGCGCGGCGGTGTCGCGCCCGAAAAGGTCGTCACCGGTCTTGCCGATGAACGTGCAGCATCCGCGCTTTGCGCAAAGGCGCGCGACGGCCACGGCCTGGTTTGCGCCCTTGCCGCCCGGATTCATCATGAATCTTCCGCCGCTCACGGTTTCGCCGGGCACGGGAATGCGCTTGCCCGCGATCACCATGTCGGTGTTGGTCGAGCCAAGCACGACGATTCTTCTGGCTGTCCGCTTCATTGTTCTCCCTCCTCCTTGCTGAATAAACAGTCTCCGGTCATGTCCGCGTGATCGAGCCTGCCGAATTCATCTCTCCGGCTCCTCTTCCGGCTCCCAGAAGTCAAATGCGCAGGCCGCGATTTTTTTGTCCGTCCCCAGTAGCGACGTCGCACGGATGAAGCGCGTCCGACCGCCGTTCAATCCGGGCGGCAGCGCATCCAGTCCCTGGTTCGCTTCGAGACGATGCGTCCCGACGACGCGCAGCTCCTTGTCGAAAACGACGACCTGCGGCGCGCCTTCGACGGCATAGAAAGTCCCGTAAAGACGTCGGCCGTCCGTCGTGATGTTCTGAAAGCCGTACTTCGTCTCGTGCCCGTAGTCGAACTCGGCGCGCGGCGCGATCTCGTCGAGCGCGCAAGCGTCGAACCGCCCTAGGATGTTCACGCGGTGCGGTTTCGCCGACGGCTGGCCGCGCGCGGCGCCCATGCCGAGATAAAGGATGCCATCGAGGATCGCGATGCCGTCGATGCCGCGATCCAGCGGCTTCTCGCGCACAAGGTTCAGAGCGGAATCGTAAACCTGGATGAAGCCTTTCCCGTCCTTGGCAAGCGCGGTGTAGAGAAAGCCGCCATGCCAGCACAAGTCGCCGGTATGCCTTGGCACGGCGCGCGTCTTCAGCACGCGCCCCTGCCAATCGAGCTTCGCGATGCGCGTCTGCTGCGCCACGTACAGCGCATCCGGCGCGGCGGCGATCCCCTGCACGTGCCCACCCGCCGGGTCGAGCGCTTCAAGGCCGATGGAGAACGGCCGGGGGACGCTTTCCGGCACGGACGCCAGACGGCATCCCGCCAGAACGACGGCGGCCAGAGCCGGGAGCAACCGGCCAACCGCCTCACAGCGCATCGAACGCGAACACATGGGCCTTCTCTCCTTCCCCGCCCCACGACTCGGTGACGACGAGGCGCAGGGAGTCCGCCTCGACCGGCTCGAACGCCACTTTCCTGAAGCGCAGGAAGTTGCAGTCGTCCGAGAAGACGGTCTTCCACTCTCCGCACACGCGCGCATCAATGCGAAAGCCCTTGGCGAGCATCTCCGGCATCTTGGCGGGAGTGACGGTGGCCTCCAGCTTGCGCATGCGCTTGCCGGTGAAGGTCATTTTGGAGTCGAAGACGAGGCGCGCGCCGGAAATCCGCTTGGGCGCGTCCCACGAATAGACGATCTTCTCCTCGCCCGCGTCCGTCCACACGCCGTTGTCCTTCCCGTCGTAGTTGCGGTCGATGCCGTTTTTCAGTATGGCGACGTCGTCGTCGCACCGCGCCTCGGCGGTGAGGGGCGAGACTTTGCGCCACCTGAAAGGCAGCATGCAGTCGTCGTCCTCAAGAGTTGTCTGGAGCTCGGCGATGCGCTCGCGCCTGAGCTGCGCCGGGTCGATGCCGTATTTGACGAGCATCGAGGCGGCGGTGCCCACCGCCTGGCCCATCATGGCGCAGGTCGCCATCACGCGCGTTGCCGAGAAGCTCATGTGGGTCGTGGAAATGTCGCGCCCGGCGAACATCAGATTCGGCACGTTCACGGAGTAGAGGCAGTCGAAGGGAATCCCGAAAGGCGACGGGCATTCGTATTCCACAGAAGAATGGGTTTTGCTCTCGAAGGCGTCGGGGTGGTGGTCGTCCAGCTTCCAGCCGCCGTAGGCCACGACGTCCTCGAAATGGCCGCCGGACAAGACGTCGCCCTGCGTCAAGATGTGCGGGCCGATGAAGCGCGTGGATTCGCGCTTGCCCGGCAGCGAGCCGATCCAGTCTAGCTCGTAGTTTTTGGCGCGCCCGTCCGGGTGGTTTTTCATGTATGCCCACACGCCATAGGCAATCTTCTTGAGCTCGAACTGGATATCGTTGGCATCGTGGATTGTATGCAGGTTGCCGCCGACTTCGATCCACCAGAAGTTGTTGCCTTCGGGATACGGGCGCTTGTAGTTGAGACGCATGGCGCCGGGGGGCAGCGGCTCGTCGGGATGGGCGAAGTCGGCGTCGGTGTATTTATGCGCCCACGGCGGCGGAACGAACGGACGGTGTTCCTTTGTCCGGCGCAGCTGGAGGAGTATGGAGTTGCCCATCGTCTTCGCGTCGCCTCCTTGCTCCAGATACGTTTCATTGAACTCCGACGGCAGCTCGCGGCCATGGCGGAACTTCGCGCCAGAAAGCCGGAGTATGCCGTCGCCCGTGCAGTCGGCGAAATAACGCCCCTTCACCGTGTAGCGCGTGTAGGCGTCGCCGTTCCACGCCTTCACCGCCGCGATGCGCCCGCCATCCATCACAACGTCCTCCACGCTGGTATTCAAAAGAAGCGTGATGTTCGACTCCATGCGGACGGTGGAAAGCATCACGTCGTCCCAGATGGTATAGCGCAGAAGCGGGTTGTAGTAGAAGTTCTTGAGCTGCAGTTCCTCGAAAATGCCCGCTTCCTTGTTTTCGTCGCCATAGGCGCCCATAACGCCCATGCGCATTTCGCTGGACATATTGCCGCCCAGCATCGGCCGCGCCTGCAGCAGCACAACCTTCGTGCCGTGGCGGGCGGCCGCGACGGCGGCGCAAAGCCCTGCCGGGCCGCCGCCGCACACCACGAACTCGGTTTCGAGTTCGACATCTTTTATCACCTGCGAGTTCGCTTCGGTCAGCATGCCGTCTGCGGCACGCGCCGCCATGGCGCAGAGAAGCGCCGCAGTACAGAACATTCTGGTTGATTTCATGTCATTCTCCTTTCCTCTTTTCTTCCTTTCAAGCTTTCACAATAGCGCCTTTCCTGGCGAGGCTGGCGGCGATGGCGGCGAAATCGAGCCGCCGCGCATCTTCGCCTGGCTTGAACGCTGCGGCGGTGCCGGCAGCCTCGCCGGTCGCCATGCACTGCGCCTGCACGCGGATCGACGCAAACGGCTCCGGCTCCGCCGCGACAAGCGCACCCGCCGCGAAAAGATTCGGGCACTTCGCCGATACGAGCGCGGAAAGCGGTATCGCGCCGGGACGCTCCAGAAACGTCAGGCTCTGGGCGCTGGTGCCGGCGATATGGCGATCCATCGGATGCGCGGCAATCGCAATCGTATCGTCGGGATGTCCGCCGACGACGAACTCGTGCGCCGCAACGCGATGGAGGGCTGCGATTTCGCGACATTCGCGGAATCCCGCCGCAGCGGCGCTCTGGACGAGATATGCAGTGCGAAACGCATCGTCCGCCTCGCGCATCACGTCGATCACCGTTGGTATTTCGCGGCGCATCCGCGCCGTGGCGGAAGCGATTTCAAGAGGGTCTGTAACATCCGAGGCTTCGGCGCGCGTTGCATTCACGCTCACGAAACCCGGCCTTATGGTGCTCCCCCACACCGCCCACGGTCCGCCGAACGAACGGATGCGACCCGAGGCCATCGCCTTTTCAAGCGCCTTGCCGAGCGCCGGATTGCGCGAGCGCTCGTTGTCGTTCCGCACGAGGACGCGCGCCTTTTCGGTGTCCACACCGCCCAGGATGAAGCAAAGCGAAAGCGGCTGCGCCGCGCCGCGCGCCGAACGAAACGCGCCGAAACCGTGGTGGCCGACAATGGCGCCAGAGGCCGTGCAATCGATGAAACGGTCTGCCTCCAGGCGCGTCAGGAATCCGCCGGTGGAAAGCGTGACGGCGCGGATGGCGCCATCGCCTGAAAGCTCCGGCTCGCCGCAGACCTGCGTCTGCCAAAGGCACTCCACGCCGGATTCTTCCAGCATTTCGCGCGCAACGCGCCGGTAGGTTTCCGCCTCGAAGGGGACGTTGCCTTTCGGCAGATCCGTTATCGCGCCGCCAAGAGATGCCATGCGCTCCACGAACTCCCACGCGATGCCGCCCACGACGCGACGCCCGGCGAAATTGAACTTCGAGATGGGGCCGACAAGTCCGGCGGTGGCCATCCCGCCCGGAAAACCAAATGTTTCGGCGAGCGTGACGCGCGAGCCGCCTCGCGCGGCGGCGATGGCGGCGACGAATCCGGCGGGCCCCGCGCCGGCCACGAATACGCCGGTGCGAAGGGTGCGGCGCGGCTCCGGAGCGCCTGCGGAAACGCCCGGCCTCAGAGCCGCCGCGCCTGCAAGCGCACCCATGAATTCGCGCCGCGTCATCATTCCATCACCTTATGATCACCATCATGCCGAGCGGGACGTTCTCGACTTCGCAAGAAACGCTTTCGCCGACGATCGCGACGCCGTACATTTCGTAAACAGGCGAGACGGCGTAAGTATCGGTCTTGCCGCCTCTGCGCCATGCGACGTCCAGAACGCCGTCTTCGCCGCCTTCGATCGCCTCGCCGTTCTTCGTCCATCTGTACGACACCGCGCCGGACGCGTTCGCCGTGAGCGTCACAGTCCCCTGCGCCTTCGTGATCTTGCAGTTCTGCGGCACGACAAGCCACTTCTCGGCGCCATCGACGCCCTTGCCGCCATATACGAACGCCGTATCGTTCCCGGCCGTGTATGTATCCGTCAGCGGCGCCGCCGACGGGTTCACCGTGTCGAACAGCCCGAGCGTGCCGTCCGCGCCTTTGTACGGCAGATATTCATGGACGAGCGTTTCGACGTTGTTTTCCGTCTCGTAGATGCGGAACGAATAGAGCTTCATGTTGGCCGGCAGAGAGAAAGTCGCCCCGTCGGCGTCGGTGATCGCAGCGAATATCCCCATTGGATGCTGGGACGGCGTGGCGCTCGAATAATTGCCGCCCGCTCCTCCGTTATCGATGGTGTTGGTGACGGATCCGGAGACATAGTGCATCTTCTTCGCGACGGCATCGACAATCGCCTTGTGGCGCAGCAAATCGGGCTCGGTGAAGGTCTTTGTTTTATTCACTGCCTTGCTGTCGTGGCGCATGGTAAAGAGATTGTTGCCGTTTACATAGGCCGCCGCTCTGTTGTCGGTGGAAGTGTGCGCGCCGAATACGACACCGTGGGTTGTGATAGATGGGTGGTATGTATAGGCGAAATCTATCTCGACGCGCGTAGTGTTTTTCATATGGTAGCCGGTGTTGATGCCCTGCGTACCGTCGCTTTCGAGGTATGCATCCCACTCACCGGCGATATTGCCGCCGTATGCGGGAACGCCCGCCGTGGCGCTTTCGATGAATTCGCCAGAAATCGTATCCTTGAAGCCCGGCACGCCTTCTTTGACATACGGTATGTAGTCTTTGACCGGTTCGCCGTCCGTGAAGAATTTGATGCGGTAGATGCGCGACTTGGAAAAATGGTTGGAGAACGTCTTCCCGTCAGTGCTTGTGCAATCGGCGAAAATACCGATCGGCACGTCGGATTGAGCGCTCGGCTGGAGCGCTTCGTTCGACAAAACCAGCGTCTTGTTTGTAACGCCGCTTGTAATCAAACAGGCCGACTGGCCGGCAATGTCGTATATGGCGACATGACGCGCCGTATCGGCCGCTATTCCAAGCGAAGCTGTTCCATACGAACTGGCCGGTCCGCTCAAGAACGAAAAATTGCCGCTTTTATTCTGATAGAACGCCGCCGTTTGCGCAACCGTTTCCGTATTCGCGCTCGCGCCCCAGATGCGATCGCCGTTGGCGTTTTCAGTGAACGAGAAATCGACCTCGATGCGCGAGTCGGCGTTGAAATAGTAGCCGCTGTCGAACGCGACCGTGCCGTCGGATTCGAGCCAGCCCGTGCCGACATCCTGCAGATCGCCGCCGTAAACGAACGGCGCATTGCTCGCAGCTTCGTTCAACCCGCCGTCCGGACGGAACACGCCGGTCGCCGCGTCGTAAAGCCCGTTTTCGCCGTCGCGCTTTGCCGCGACGTAGTCGTGGACGAGCGTCCCCGCTTTCCAGATTTGGAAGTGGTAGAGTTTCATCATCGCCGAATTCTTCCTGGAGCGGTTGGCGAAGAGCATGATCGAATTCGCAGCCTGTATGGTTGCGTTGCCCTCGGGGAAATCGATAGTCTTGGTTTTGCCGTCGTACGTAAACACCGTCTTGCCCGTCGTTGCATCAATATCCATGGTGTAGCGTTTGCCGACTTCCATATCGACGCCGGTGGAGACCCAAATGGAAGTGTCGTTCTCCGCTTTCGGCTCGGTGAAGGCCCAGCCGACCTTGCCGCCGCCGGTAATGTAGATACGCGCGTACCCTTTGTCGGCGCTTGTCGCCTCGAAGACGATCTGGCCGTACGTCTCGCCGATGTCCGCGACCTTGCCGACGAACTCGAAATCGGCGAAAATTTTCGTATCCGGCCCTGGCACGAAGCCGGTGTCGATCGCGTACAGCGTACCGTCAGCCGTCGAAGCGATATAGGGATCGGCGGCGAACGCGGCGGACGCCGCGAAAGTTGCGAGGAGGATGCAGGCTATTTTATGTTTTACCGTTTTCATGTCGTGGTCTCCTTGGTTGTTGTCGTACTGGTTGCAGATTGTTCTCCGAACTCCATTTCCATGCCGTCGAAGGCGGCTTTGAGCGGCGCTGGGAGCGAGGAATCCAGCTCGCGCATCGAGCCGTATTGCGAGCGGAGCAGGTGCGTTATCCAGACCGGTTGCGCCGCCGTGCGCGGGCGGTAGCGTCCGGTAGCCGCAAGCGCGCGGACGGTCCGCGCCACCAGCTCGGATGAAGAATGCGAGAAGAAGAATCTGGCGTCGTCGGCGTGTCCCGGGCCCGCCGTCGCCTCCATGACGATCGCCGTGAACGGGCGTTCGGCGTCCCGCTCCATCCCGGCGTACTTCAGCGCGTCGCGCGGGATTCCGCAGGTATCCGTCGCGTACAAAAGGCGCGCCGCGCCCTTGTCAAGCATGTACAATGCGCAGCGCTCGCCCTTCTTGCGCGTGGAATGGTTGGCGGGCAGCGCGGTGAAGGCGACGCCACCTTCGACGACAGGCGCGCCGAACGCCACCCCGTTCACCTCCGGTGCGGGGCGCTCGCCAGCTGCGGCGGCGAAAAGCCTGCGCGCGGTCTTCGCCCACGATTCATGGCAATAGACGCGCTTGACGCCAAGCGCGAGCGCCGCTTCCGGATCGAAGTGGTCGCGATGGGAATGGGTGTAGAACACGGCTTCCGGCCGACAGCCCTCCGGAAGCATCTCGCGATTGCGCGGCGTGAAATCAATGAGTGTGCGTCCGTCGATCAGAACGCTGGCGAAACGCCGCGTCTCGCCGTGCTTGTTCGGCCCCTTCTCCCAGTCGAGCGCGCCCGTGCCGAGAAAGCGAACCTTGAGAGCGCCAGAGGCGGCTAGAGCCTCGCTGTCGCCGGCATTTTCAGTGTGGGGTGAGGTACTGGCGAACGCACAACGCAGCCTGGCGGCGCATGCAAGCGCTGCGCCGCCCAGAATGAAGTCGCGTCTCGAGACAGGAATCATCTGCGAACCTCGATTCTGCGTTCGATGATTTTCCCCTTCGGTTCGCCAATTTCTATTTTCGGCGCATTGGCGAGAAGCAGCAGCGCGCTAAGTGCGCGAAAACGCCCCCCCCCCCTGATTTCAGCAACTTTCAGATGTTTCATAACTGCTCCCTTGGGTTTAGTTTACGCCCATAGTATAGCAAAGAAGACGAAATATGGAAATTGCATTTCATGTCGCCAAACTTGCATCTCCCGCGAGGGCCTGATGCCGCGACCACTCGGTTCATTTGCAAAGGACGTTGCGCAGAAGCCTCGCCGGCTTCAGTACAGAAAACCGAACAGCCACAGCGGTATTTTGTTGCCGAAGCCGACTTCAACGTCGTCGTTCACGACATAGCTGTCCGGAATGTCGGCTATCTGCGAGAACCCTTTGCCCTTGCCCCCGATCTCGAACGTCCATTTGCCGTCAACAAGGAAGTCTCCGCGCGCCGTGAAAACGGCGGCATGGTCCTTCCTGACCTGGTTGCAGAAGAACGTCTCGCGCAGCGTGCCGCTGTTCGCGTTCTGCACAAGCGCATGCATGAGGTTCGTGTTGTCGCAGTATATCTTCTCTGGTTTGGACATGTGCTTCAGCGTTTCGCCCTTCGGCGGAAGAAGCGCGAGAAGCCCGGCACGTTCAAGCGCAGAAAGCATCCTGAGCCCTTGCGCCCGCTCCGTTCCAAGTTCACGGTAGAGGGCGGACATGTTCGGCGTCTGCGGACACGAAGCCGCAAGGATCATCAGCATCTTCTTTGCCTTCCGGATGGTATCCTGCGAAACCTCCTCTATCCCCGGATAGTCGACGTCCAGCACTTTGTGGACGGTTTCAAGCAGCTGGTCGAGATAATGTGTCGGCGACCGCTTGTAGAATGGATAGAACCCGCATCGACGGTATCTGTCAAAATGCGGCAGAATCTTGACGTCCGAACAGATGCGGGACGCCAGCCGTACATGTTCCTTCACGATGCGGCTTAATTCGAGCGGTTCGTACCGGCCCACACCTTCGAATTCAAGATACTCGCGGAAAGAAAGCCCGCGCAATCTGTATGTAGACTGTCGACGCGACAAATCACCTCTGCCGCTGTCCAGCGTCAGCAGCGAAGAGCCACTGTAGGAAAAGTACATGGACGGAAACTGGTCTGCGAGATTCTTGAGAAGAAGAGACCAATCTTTTCCCACATGGTGGACCTCGTCGAGAAACACGTGCGTAAAACCATGGCTGTAAAGGTATTCCACAGCCTCGAGAGGGCTGTTGTTGGAAAACCACAGATTGTCAAGACTCATGTAGATGGCCTTGTCGCTTCCCTCGCCGAATGTCTCCTTTAGATGCTGGAGCATCAAGGTTGTCTTTCCCGCCCCACGTGCGCCCATAATGCAGACAAAAGGCTCGTTCCAGTCTATTTCCTTTGACAAATATCTGTGAAACCTGCAATCCGTCTCGCGGATCAGGCGATTGCTTGTCCGAAAAACCGACTCTATCTCTGCCGCTGTCATCACGCACCTCGATTCTACATATTCTAAAAAGAGCAATAGATTAGAACATAGAGATTCTAAAACCGCACCATTTTTAGAAGGTTAAGTTTCTGATCAACAGTATATCACATCACCATTGCGCCGTCAACCCGACAAGCGGTGCCACGCTTCCCGCACTTGCAAAAATCCGCCGCATATCGTATAATTCTCAACCATGAAGCGGAAGAATGTACTTGTGATGGTCAGCCCGATGAGCATCCCCCGGGTCGAAGGGATCGCGCGTTTCGCGCGCGAGCACGACTGGAACCTGATGATCCAGGACCGGCTTGGCTACCATCCCATCGCCTGGAACGGCGACGGCATCATCGCGACGCTCCGGTCGGACCCCGTCACGTTCTCCAGCATCGCGCGGCTCATGCGGCGCGGCGTGCCGACCGTGGACCTCACCCTGTCGCGGCCCGACGTCGACGTGCCGCGCGTCACCTCCGACCACAAGGCGATCGGACGCCTCGCCGCCGAACACTTCCTGGAACGGAACTTCAGCAACGCCGTCTGGTTCTCGACCGGCTGGGGCCGTGTCCACGAGATGCGGTTCAGGGGCCTTGCGGACAGACTGGGCCGCACGCCCGCGAAATGGGTGCTGTCCGAGAGCCTGCCCCGGTCGCGGCAGAACGACTGGGGCGCGTTCACGAAATGGCTGCGCGGCGCATTCGCCGCGGCGCAGAAGCCCGTGGCGGCGCTCACCTACGACGAGGCGGACGGCGCGCGCCTCCTGAACGCGGCGCTGGAACTGGACATCTCCGTCCCCGAGGAGCTCGCCATCCTCACCATCGGCGACAACCGGACGATCTGCGAGAACCAGTCCGTGCCGCTGTCCTCCATCGACCAGAACCTGGAGCGCGGCGGCTACGCGGCGGCCGCCCTTCTCGACCGGCTGATGGCGGGCCGACGGCCCCCGCAGAAGCCGATCCTCATTCCGCCGCTCGGCATCGTCGTGCGGCGCTCGACGGAAGTCATCGCCGTCGCGGAGCCGACCGTCCGCCGGGCGATGGAATTCATCGCACGGAATCTGGCCCGACCCATCGGCTCGCCGCAGATCGCCGACGTCCTCGGCGTCAAACGGTCGGTGCTCGACACGCTCTTCCGCGAACACCTCTGCCACTCGGTCGGTGAGGAGATCCGCCGGCAGCGGTTCGCACGCGCGAAACTCCTGCTCGAAACGACGCAAGCGCCCGTTTCCGAGATCGCCGCCGCAACCGGCTTCTGCAGCCCGTCCCATCTCGCCAACACGTTCCGGGACGCGACCGGCGCGTCCCCGCGCGACTGGCGCAAACGCGCCCTGTCGTCTTCGTCGGCGGCGGTTTAAAACCCGCGCGCGCCCTGCGGACAGCGGCGGTGGCCGGGACCGACGTCGGCGTGCAGAGTCCGCAGCCGCCGTTGCCGGAGATGACCGCGTCCACCCTGAATTCCTTCAGCTTCCGCTGGAACTCGTCCTTTTCGCGCCGGACGACGCCGGGGCGCGGATACGCCCCCGCCGAGCCGATTTCGTTCAGCAGGTAGACCGTGGCCGTCGGAAATTCCTTCAGGATGAGGCTCTTGAGCTCGCTGTGCGTGACGGACGCCATGAAGCTGCCGCCGACGAGGGCGATCGTCTTGCCGTCAAGCGACGCGAGGCGCGGCCCCTGCGTCACCGTCTCGACCGCCGTCGCGGGGACGGGCGAGAGCACATCGAACGTCGCCTCGGCGGGCGCGGCGGGCAGCAGGCACATCCCGTCCCGGCAGGTGTTCATCACGGCGCCGGCGACCGCACAGGCGGTGGCGGCAACGACGGTCAGCATCAGCTTCTTCATGTGTACATCTCCTCGCATCGACAAGAACGGACTCCACTGCCTGTAGGATATCAAAAACAGGACGGCGGCGGCAACTTCTTCGCCTCGCAAGCGGGGAGACGAGGGGACGGGCGTTCACCGCTTGACCCAGCACGTGCCGGGCACGGCCGTGATGCCGTGGCAGGCGGCGATGGTGATGCCGTAGTTCATGACCGGCACGCCCGCGCGCACGCAGCGCGCGATGCGCTCCTGCATCATCCGCCGCGTCAGCATGCACGCGCCGCAGTGGACGACCGCCGCGTAGGGCGACAAGTCCTCCGGGAACTGACCGCCCGACGTCCAGTCGAACCGCAAGTCCCTTCCCGTGTGTTCCTTCAGCCAGCGCGGCAGCTTGACGGTGCCGATGTCCGCGCACTGCTGGCGGCGGTGGGTGCAGCCCTCGGAGATGAGCACCCGGTCGCCGTCCTTCAGGTCGGCGAGCGCCGCCGCGCCCCGGCAGAAGACGGCGAGGTCGCCCTTCGCGCGCGCGAACACGATGGAAAACGACGTCAGCGGAATTTCGGGCGGCACGACTTTCGCCACCGCGCCGAACGCCTGCGAATCGGTGATGACGAACGCAACGTGCGTGAGGCGCGCGAGCGTCGCGGCCAGCTCCGTCTCGCGGCAGACGACGGCCGTCGCGCCCGCGTCCAGGAGCTCGCGGATGACCTGCTGCTGCGGCAGGATGAGCCGGCCCTTCGGCGCGGCGGAATCGATCGGGCAGACGCAGACGACGAAGTCGCCTTTCGCGACGAGGTCGGCGACGAGCGGACGCGGCTCGTCCGCCAGCTTCAGCGCGGCGATCGCGTCCTTCAGTTTCTCGACCGGCTCGCCGCGCCGGTACTCGAGCACCGCCACCTGCCGCGCCGCGCATTCGGCCAGGAACCTCTCCTTCGCCGCCGCGTCGCCGTCAGCCGCCACCCACACGGCGACGTCCGTCGTCGCGAGCACCGCGAGCGTCTTCCGGACGCGCAGCGCGCCCAGCTCGCCCTCGTCGTCGTCCAGGCCCGCCGTGTCGGTCAAGAGGCACGGACCGAGCGGCAGGATCTCCATCGCCTTGGAGACGGGATCGGTCGTCGTGCCCGGCTTCGCGTTGACGATGGCGACGTCCTGCCCCGTCAGCGCGTTGACGAGCGTCGACTTGCCCGCGTTGCGCAGGCCGAAGAACGCGATGTGGATGCGCCCGCCCTTCGGCGTCTCGTTCAAGCCCGCCATCGCCGCGCCCTCACTTCGCCGTCTCCGGCAGCGGCTTCTCCTCGACGGGCCGCAGCAGGCGCGACGGATCGTCGCGCAGTTCCGTGACGAGCTCGCGCAGCGCCAGCGACGTCTCCTCGAGGTTCGCGAGGATCGCGCCGAGACTCGCGCGCTGGCTGTCGACGAGTGCGTCCGCATTCTCCGTCAGGCGCGCCATCGACGCGGACACCGCCGTCACATTGCTCCACGCCGTCGCGAAATCGAGCTTGCCGATGCGGCGCATCACGTCCGACGCCGACGCCGTGAAGCTCGTCAGCATCGACGGCTGCGGCGGGATGCAGAGGTAGTCCGGCTGCCACGAGACCGGCGCGAGCTCCACGGGATCCTCCGGGAAGTTCAGCTCGATCTTCGACAGCCCCGTCACGCCGCTCGACGTCACCGTTGCGCGCATCCCCTTGGCGATCAGCGACCGAAGCTCGTCCTCGGCGTCGTCCGCGCCCTCGAAGCGGAACTGCCGCGTGTCGAAGGCGATGCGCACGAGGATCGTCTGGCGGTCCGCCTCCGCCGCGTCGGGATAGGCCACGCCGACGAACGAGATTTCGCTCACCAGCCCCACCTTGACGCCGCGGAAGTTCACCTCGCTGCCGACGCTCAGGCCCGTGACGGGCGTCACGCTGTACGTCTCGCCGGTGATGAGATCGCCCCGGTCGCCGTAGCCGCCGAGATACACGAGCGTGCCCAGCGTCGCCGCGACGCCGAGCAGCACGGTGAAGCCGATGCGCGCGAAACTGGCGTGATTGTCACTTGCCATTCACTGTCCCCCTTCCGAAGAATTTTCTGACAAAATCGTCCGTAGACCCGTCGCGGAGCGCGGCGGGCGCGCCGAGCGCGACCAGCCCCTGCCGCGCCTTGTCGAACATCGCGCAGCGGTCGGCGATCGTGAAGATGCTCGGCAGCTCGTGGGTGACGACGACAAACGTCATCCCCTTCTCCTGCCGCAGGCGCAGAATCAGCCGGTCGAGCGCGTACGACGTGATCGGGTCGAGGCCCGCCGACGGCTCGTCCAGGAACACGACCTCCGGATCGAGCGCCATCGCGCGCGCAATCGCCACGCGCTTCCTCATGCCGCCCGAAAGCTCGCCCGGCAGCCGGTCCGCCGCGTCCGCCAGCTCCACGTCGGCGAGGAGCTCCAGCGCCCGCGCGCGCCGCGCCTTGCGCCCGAGGCGCGAAAACTCCTCGAGCGGCAGGAGCACGTTCTCGAGGCACGTCATCGAGCCGAAGAGCGCGCCCGACTGGTACATGACGCCGATCTTGCGACAGAGCGACGCGCGCGTCTTGCGCGTCCACTCCAGCCCCGCGAGCGTCAGCCGGCCGCCGAGGATCGGGTTCAGGCCGATCATGTGCTTCAGGATCGTCGACTTGCCGCAGCCCGAACCGCCCAGCAGGATGAAGATCTCGCCGCGCCGGACGTCGAAGGTGACGTCGCGCAGGATCGTCCGGCCGGGATAGCCCGCGTCGACGTGCTCCAGCCGGATGTGCGGCTCTTCGCTGGGATTCTTCGCGTCCATGGTCACAGGTTCCAGACGTAGCAGAGGACGGCCAGG
>JAFUEM010000080.1 GCA_017463935.1 Kiritimatiellia bacterium | reverse complement strand
GGCGCCGGCTTCGCCACGGGCATGGCCGGTGCCGCCGTCGGCAGCTCCACCGCGCCGCCGCCCGCGTTCTTCAGCGCCCGCACGACGCGCAGCAGTTCCTCGATCGTCGCCGTCGTCGCGATGCGGCTCGCGCGGATGAGCGACATTTCGATGAGCGTGCGCACGCTCAGCACGTAGCGGAGCTTGTCCTCCATGTCCGCGAGCTGGTCGCAGATCCGGAAGACGCGGCCCGCGTCGATGCCCTTGGCCTGTTCAACGAGCACCTTCACCTGGTCGGGCGTCGCCGTCAGCGACTTGGACGCCGGCCCCAGCGCCTGCACGACGACGAGGTTGCGGAAGTGCTGCAGGAGTTCGCCCGCGAGCCGCCGCATGTTCTTGCCCGACGAATCGAACATCTCGATGGACGAGAGGATCTGCGCGACGTCGCCCGTCAGGATCGCCTGCGCGAGCGTTTCGAGCGCGCCGCGCGAGACGAGCCCGAACACGCCGAGCGCGTCCGCCTCCGTCACCTTGTCGCCCTTGAAGGAAATGAGCTGGTCGAGCGACGAGAGCGCGTCGCGCATGCCGCCTTCCGCGCCGCGCGCGATGGCGAGGAGCGCATCCTCCTCCGCGTCGATCTTCTCCTTCTCGCAGATGTACCTCAGGCGCGAAACGATGTCGTTCGTCTGGATGCGCCGCAGGTCGAAGCGCTGGCA
The DNA here is from genome assembly GCA_017463935.1 of Kiritimatiellia bacterium. Classification (GTDB taxonomy): domain Bacteria; phylum Verrucomicrobiota; class Kiritimatiellia; order RFP12; family UBA1067; genus UBA1067. The sequence continues at coordinate 11,087 of JAFUEM010000080.1, read as the reverse complement.
GCGGCTGACGATCGTCGCGAGCACCTTGTCGCCCTCCGTCGTCGCGAAGATGAACCGGACGTGCGGCGGCGGCTCCTCGAGCGTCTTCAGGAGCGCGTTCCACGCCGCGTTGGAGAGCATGTGGCATTCGTCGATGATGAAGATCTTGAACTTCCCGTTCGCGGGCTTGAACTGCACCGACTCGATGATCGGCTTGACGTCGTCGACCTTGTTGTGCGAGGCGGCGTCGAGCTCGGTGACGTCGAGCGAGCGGCCCGCCGCGATCTCGCGGCAGTTGACGCACTGGCCGCACGGCTCCACGCCGCGGGGGCTGAGGCAGTTGAGCGCCTTCGCGAAGATGCGGCTCATCGTCGTCTTGCCGATGCCGCGCGGGCCGATGAAGAGATAGGCGTTGGCGATGCGGTTCGCCTCGATCGCGTGGCGCAGCGTCTTGACGACATGCTCCTGCCCGATCACGTCGTCGAACGTCATCGGGCGGTACTTGAGCGGCAAGGCGATGTGCTGCACTTCTTCCATGTGCCGTAAGTATATCAAATCTCCGCGCGCCCCGCCACCCCCAACGGATCTGGAGTTTACCCATTTTTTCATGCGCTGGCGAGGCGAGAGGGGGCGGCGCGCGTTGAAGACACAAAAAATGCGGCACCTCTTTTGCCTGAGGTCTGCCCCTAGGAATCTAGATCGCTCGCTACGCTCGCTCGGCTAGAACGCGCCGCAAGCGGCGCTATTCTAGTATGCTCGCGCAGAGCGCGAGCTAATCTAGAAAATCTAGAACAGTGAGCGCAGCGAGCGATCTAGAACAGTAAGACACGCGAGCGGTCTAGAACATCGAGACACGCGCGCGATCTAGAACAGTAAGACACGCGAGCGGTCTAGCCTTCTCGATTGCCGCGCTAGGCGGCGCGGCAGCGCGGCAGTTCCAGCCGGTGCGGCGTGCGGCGGCGGGCGCCTGCCTCCCGCTCGGCAGCCCACTTGGCGAGCGCATCGCAGAGGCGCGAAAGCGTCCGCTCGGCACAGCGGCCCGTGAGCGCGCATTCCCAGACGACGATCACGTTCCAGCCCGCGTCGCGCCACGCCTTTTCGTTGCGATGGTCGCGCTTGACGTTCTTCGACCACTTCTCCATCCAGAACGCGACATTTGTCTTCGGCATCGTCGCAGCCGCGCAGCCATGACGATGCCAGAAGCACCCTCGCACGTCGATGATCGTCCGCGCCTTCGCAAGGACGACGTCCGGACGGCCCGGAAAGCGCCTGTCGCACACGCGAAAGCGCCACCCCTCGGCGAACAGCCGCTTGCGCACGCGAATTTCGGGCAGCGTGTCCCGGCCGTGTATTCGGCTCATGCAGCGATGCCGCTGCTCTGGAGTCATCGTATCCATCGTTGCGCAACAGTCTATCAAAAGAGCATCATCAATCTTTGCGTTTTATGCTCCATCGCTTCAAAAAGACAACATTTTGATGAGATCGGCGTCGGCCGGACAGAACGGCAGGGCCGCCATCTCGTCGCGGGTGACCCAGCGGATCTGCTGATGTTCGAGCGCCACCGGTGCGGAACCCGTCTTCGGCGTGCAGGCGATAAGCGTCAGGCGGATCGTCTTCTCGGGATAGTCGTGGATGACGGCGTCGATGATCTTTTCGTTCTCGATTTCAAGGGCGAGTTCTTCGCGGCATTCGCGCGCGAGCGCCTGTTCGGGCGTTTCGCCCGGCTCGATCTTGCCGCCCATGAATTCCCAGAGCCCGCCCTGCGACTTGTTCGCCGCGCGCTGCCCGACAAGATACCTGTCACCATCTTTGATGATGGCACCGACAACTTCAATTATCCGTTTCTCAACCATATCGTGGCCAACACATAATCTCTGCCTGATTGTTTCAGCTCAACCTACATCCTTCGGATAAGTAGTATACCACATCCCGTACCGAACCCGCAATGTGATATTTGGTTTATGAACGGTTGGGGACAGGCCCCGGCTTTTTTCTCTGCGTTACTACAGCCGCGACAAGGCGCGTCCCTCCCCGCACTCACGGATATGCGTTCTCAGAAATGCGAAGAGGCCTCCTCGCGTGCGCGAGAAGGCCTCCTTGGAATCGCAAAGACGCGATCAGCGGAAGCGGATGATGAAGGGATCGGGAAGAAGCGCACTCTTGAGCGCACGCACTTCATTCGTCGTCAGTGCCGCGTCGTACACGCGCCAGTCGTCGAGCAGGAAGCCGTCATCGCTTGCACCATAATACCCCTTGCCGCTGCCGTTGCCGTGAACCGCTCCGAACTGTCCAGCCTGCGTCATACCTTGCGGAACGCACGCCGTTGTCGAAACCTCATTTCCGTCAACAACAAGGGTTGTGCCGCTCGCCGAGGCAACGACCGCCACAAAATGCCATTTCCCGGCCAATTCTTGGATGTTCGAAACCGAAACAATATCCGCTCCTGCGCCGCCGCCAGTCCAGGATACAAGCGCCAACGTGCTCGCATCTTTGACAACGAGCGCCATGCCATCGCCACCAGCCTGGCCAAGATTCCAGATTGTTCGCACGGTTCCGTCTATCGCAATCGGCCGAATAAGCGCAACGACAGACATTTCTCCGGCATGTATGGCGGAGACGTCGGCTGACAAGGAATTCCACCACGGAGTGTTTCCGTTTTTGATAAGCGCTGCCGTTCCGTTCTTGCCGTTCACGTTCGCCGCAGGCCAGCTCCCGCCAAGTTCACTGATTTCATATGTCGAGTCCGACGCTTTTGCACCCGCCGCCGAAGCCTCGCCATTGAAGTCGTAGTGGAGGAATGGCGCGAGCGCCTTGACCGTCGCGGTAACGGTATTGTCGCTGATCGTCGTCGTATAACGCGAACCAGCGTTTACCGTAATCGTCTCGCTCGTCAGTTCCGTGCCGGAAGGCGCGGTAAAGAGCGTGAGCATATCGCCGACGGAAAGCCCCGACGGATCGATATTCGACGTATTCAGCGCCGGGACGAAGTTCGCCGGGAGGTTGTAATTGGTGGCCGTCGCCGCCGCAGTCGCAGAGGGCTGGAATGTCAGCGAGCCGATGGCACTTGGCGCCACATTCGAATTCAATTTGGAGCCACCCTTCACGACAATGTTTACTCCAGTGAGATTGCTGGCTCTCTGAACAAGGCCAAGCGTGGCACCATCGATAACAAGCGTTCCCGTGGTAGTCGTTCCTTCTGCCGTGTTTATATTCACAAGCGGGAAGTATCCTGCGCCGGAAACCGTGAGCGTGTGGCCGTTTAGCGAAAGAACCGCAGCTCCATAGCTGGAGTTCACAATGCCCCAACCGTTATTCGCGCCATCGGCCTTCACCATCGCGTCCGCAGAAAGCGCGAGCGAAGCCATTTGGCGATGACTGTCGGGAATCTCCGCACCGGAATTGAAGAGCGCACCCTTGTAGACGCCGTTGTCGAACACACCTTTGCCGGCAATCGTTATCGCGTAGCAGGCACCGTCCGAATTGGCAAGATCGAGACTTCCGCCGTCTTCCACCGTAATCGTCGACAAATTGGCTGTGGCCTGGCCATAGTTGTTCTTTCCGAAAATCTGCCCGCCGACATCTGTCTTTGTAGATGACACCAGACTTCCCGACTTCACCGTCAAGCCGCCGGTGAAGGTATTTTCAGCGGTAAATTCCACATTGCCGTACGTCTCGACCGCGCCGGCGCCGGAAATAGAGGCCGCTTCGGTGACGCCGTCGAGCTTCAGCACCGTGCCGGAAGCAAGCGAAATGCCCGTCCTCGCGGAAATCGTCGCACCGTCGCGCTTGAGCGTCGCGCCGTTTTCAAGAAGGATGTTCGCGGCGGCGACGGAACCCGCGCCCGTAAACGTCACCTCGCCTGCGCCGTAGATGACGAGCGCATCGAGCGTATAGGCGTCCGCAACCGTGATTTCCGTATCTCCCGAAATCTGAAGCGTCGCGTTTTCGTCGTCTGCCGGCGCGACGCCGCTCGACCAGTTGGCGGGCGTATCGAACGCCGTGCCGTCCGCCGCCGTCCAGACGTTGCCGGCATAGAACGTGAGCGTCCCCGCCTCGGAATCGTAAACAAGTTTCGGCGATTCAATCTCCGTGCCGTTCTCGTCCTTGAAGACGACGTTCTTAGGCTCTGCGGAGACATTGACGACCGGCACGTCTGTCGCGCTCGACTTCTGCACGACAAGCGTACCTTCGTCATCGACCGTGAACGACGCGGCGGGACGCGCCGTTCCGAGATTGAACACGACCCCTGCGCCGACCGTGATCGTGCCGGAGGAGGATGTCGTGAACGTTCCTGACGGCGTCACCGTCACATCCGCCGTTGCCTCGGCATCCTTGAGGAACGATGCGTCGCCGGACAGCGTAAGCGAGGAGGTAATCGTCAAATCGCGCTTCAAGTTAGCCGTGGCGTTCGCCTCGAAATTCAAGTTCGCTGTCGTGCCGCCGCCGCTGAGCGTGCTCTTGACGATAAAGGTGCGCGATGCGGTGTTGAGCGTTCCTTCCCAGTCGAGAGTCGTGGCGGCAGGCGGATTGGACTGTTGGTTGGTTCCGCGCACCGTGCCGTCCGCTTCGATTTTCAACGTCACCGTCCCGGACGTATTCTTGTTGAGGCAGTTCCACTGGTCGGTATGCAATTCCCCGCCCCTGACAATCACCGTGCCGTCATCGGGGATGTTCAAGTTGCGGACAAGTAGTTCACCGGTGCCGGTCTTGACAAGCGTATGGTTCTGCAAATAGCAATAGCTTGCAGACCAATCGGCACCAAGAACAATCTTGTATTCGCCGCCGACCGTTGCATTGCCGCTGAGATACATATTTTGAATTGTCCCGGCAAATGCACCGCCGGACGATGTAAGCGCCCATGGCCAATTCCCCGCTCCGGCACCTTCGACATATACGGCCGTCGCCGCATTCATGGCGAAAGCATTCAAATCGAACGTCGCGCCGTCGGCAACCGCAACGACGGGCGTCGTGCCGAACACGGCGGCCGAACCCTGCTGCAGGACGCCACTTGCAACGGCGACCCTGCCAGCGAAGAACGAATAATACGTGGCCGCCGTGTCGCCCTCCGCCGCCGTCTTTTCGCCCAAGGCGAGATTCACGACGATGTTTGCGCCGCCGTTCACGGTAACATCGCTGAGCGTCACGTCGGCATCGATCGTCAGCGTCGTCGAGGCGGTCGCGTTGATGACGACGTTGCCGGCCGTCGGCGCGGAAACCTTCGCGTCGTCGAGAGTCCATGCGCCCGCGTTCCAGCTCGCTTCCGAGCCGTCGAGCGTGAGCGTATAGGTTTTCACGATATCCTCGGCCGTCGGCGGCATGATCTGGATGGCCGCGATGCCGCCGCGATAGGAACTGTTTTTCGCCTTGCCGTAAATCGTCAGCGGACCGGAGAGATTTCTGATGCGCATGGCGTTCAAGCCGTATATGGCGGTGGTCAGACCGGTCTTGCCCCATGTCGCCGAGCCTTCCACGACGCTCGCGGACACGGAATCCCAAGTATACGACGTGCCGTTGACGGTTTTCGACGTAAAACCATCGCCGTTATCGGTGGAAGCGTAGATGACGACATCGTATGTTTCGTACGGAACACAGGAAAGCGATATTTCGGCGCCGTTGCCATTGTTCGCGCCATCGTCTAGGTAGCCGTCGGTGAAATAATACGTTCCGCCCGCCCACGTGTTCGCGCTGCTCCACGTCAATGTCGAAAGACCATCGCCGAAGAGATCTGCCGTGCCGGATGCGTCGGAGGCGTTCGCTTGCCATGTGCCCGCGACAAGAGCGGCGGAAGTGTCGGTTCCGTTCGCGCTGTTGAAATTGAAGCCGACAACGCCGGGCTCAAGCCATGAGCGCAGAACCGCGCCCTGAACGCCGGTGAAATCGACGTTAGCGAAATATGATGCATCGGGCTGCGTTTCGGCGGAGAAAGTGATGGAACCTGCGCTGACGAAGAACACCTTCGTTGCAGCGAACGCCGCATCATACGCAAGGGTCGCACCATCTTCGACGACAACAACCGCCTCATCAACCGCTCCCAAGTTTTCACTCAACTTCGAAACGCTGGCTCCGTCGGCCGCCGTCACCGTCACGCGACCCGTCGTCGGAAACGAATAAGCATTCAATTCATCCACCGTCAGGACGCTGTCAAAAACGGCGATGGCGGTGATTTCCATGCCACTGGCGGCGCGCCAATTCGTATTGATGCTACCGCTCCGCATGCCGCCGATTGTCGCGCCATAGATCGAATCGTTACTTGAATGAAGCCCCGACGTGCCCCATGTCGCCGTTTCAGGGAAAGCGCCGGCAGCCTCTTTCGTATGCAGATAAGTGCCGCCACCCGGCTTGTAGGTGAAGGCAAAATAACCAGTTGCCGCAATCGTCCCTTCATAGGGGTCGAAATCACTCCACCCACCATTGTACCACATGCCGCGCAACGCATCGTTCGTCTGCAGATCGACACCTGTTCGATCTTTCGAGTAATCGGACATGTTGCAGCTTGTTGCGACAATTTTTGCATTGCTCCCAGACTCAAGGTTGGCGTATTTGACAAGCACCGTCATCGCAGATTGAGCCGAAGCGAAATTGATATCCACGCCCGCATAAGTCTGATCGATCGTGATTGCCGACTTGTCCGCGCTCAATGCATTCCCGTTTAGGTTGAGCGTGTAGCCTGGAACCGTTTTGTCGAAGTTGCCGTTCCACACCGCGACCGGCGTGGCGGCGTAAGTAGTGAGCGTCAGCGCCGCGAACGCGGCGACAAGTGCGGATGCGAATTTTGTCTGCATGTTGTCCCCCTTTTTTGTGGGTGCTCGTCCGGCGTCCTCCGCCGAACTTACGATATTATTATAGCAAATCTTTCCGTTCCCCGACAAGCGGAAAATTTGGCCGCGCGCGCGCCGCGTCACTTGCCGGGACGCGTCAGTTCCGTCACCTGCCGGGTGCCGATCTTCCCGACGTAGATCTTGAGCCAGTCAACTTCCATCGTCACCGGCAGCGTCGCCGCATCGACCGCGCCCGCCCAGTCGCCGCCGAGCTGCATGTCGAGAATGATGAACATCGGCTCCGTGAACGGCCACTGATCCGCCGTGTTCGCCACGCGCGGGTACGTGTGCGTCGTCGCGCCGTTCACCTTCCAGACGATCTTGTCCGGCGACCATTCGAGCGCGTAGACGTTCCAGCCGGGCTTGATGCTCGCCGTGCGGAAGCGCGCCGGCTCCGCGCCCGGGTTCTTCTGCGAAAAGCCGGTATGGATCGTCTGCCAAACCTGCTTTTCAGCGTTCAGCCGCTCGAAGATGTCGATCTCGCCGTCCAGCGGCCAGCCGCGCACGCTCTTCTGCGGCAGCAGCCAGAACGCCGGCCACGCGCCCTGCTGATCCTCGAAGCGGACCTTCGCCTCGATCTTGCCGTATTTGACAGCGAGCCGGTCCTTCGTCCAGATGCCGCCGCAGAGGTAGTCGCGCGGATCGCCCGACTTGTCCTCGTTCACGATGCCCCGGAGCTGCAGGACGCCCTTCTCGACCCGGGCGAGGTCCTCGCGCGTCGAGAGGTACCGCTGCCACGGCGGCGGATGGGGCGAGGGCGAAATGCGCTGCCACAGCCGAGTGTTGAGCGCGCGGCCGTTGAAGTCCTCGGTGTATTTGAGCTTCCACTGGACGTCCGGCGCCGCGACCGCGCCCGCGGCGAGCAATCCCAGCGCCGCGCAGAAAAGGCAGGTTGTAATCTTCATGGCGATAGTATCGCATATTCGCCGCCAAAAATCAAGCCCCGACCGCGCGGGACGGCGGGGCGGGCAGCGGACAAAAAACGAGAGCGCGGCACAAGTGCCGCGCCCCGTTTCGAGCGGCGCGTTGAGGACAACGCGCCCTACCGGGCCTTACATCTCGGAGAGCTTCTTGAGGAGGACGTAGTTCTCCTTGAAGCCCTGCTCGGACTTCTCGAGCATCGCCATCGCCTTCTCCTCGCCAACCTTCTTGACGAGCTGGCGGAAGCGGTTCTCGCCGAGTTCCTTCGAGACGGCGTTCTTCGCGAACGAGACCGTGTCGGACTTGTCGGCGGAGTCGAGCGTGAGCTTCTTGCCCTCGGCGGCCGGGTTGTAGCGCCAGAGCGGGAAGTGGACGGACTCCACCGCCGCCTTCTGGTGCGCCGGGCCGGTCTTCGTCAGGAGACCCTGCTCGATGCAGTGCGCGTAGGCGATGATGATCGCCGGGCCGTTGTAGTTCTCGGCCTCGTTGAACGCCTTGACGGTCGCCGCCGGGTTCGTGCCCATCGACACGTACGCGACGTAGACGTCCTTGTACTGCATCTGCATGAGGCCGAGGTTCTTCTTGGCCTGCACCTTGCCGGACGCCGCGAACTTCGCGATCGCGCCGGTCGGCGTCGCCTTGGAGGCCTGGCCGCCCGTGTTGGAGTAGACCTCGGTGTCCATGACGAGGATCTTGACGTTCTTGCCGGAGGCGAGGACGTGGTCAAGACCGCCGTAGCCGATGTCGTAGGCCCAGCCGTCGCCGCCGAGGATCCAGACCGACTTGCGAACGAGGTTGTCCGCCACGGCGAGGAGCTGCGCGCAGAGGGTGCAGCCGTTGGCCTTGCCCGCTTCGCAGCCCTTCTTGAGCTCCTTGACGAGCGCGCGCATCTCTTCGACGCCCTGGCCCTTCTCGTCGTACTGGTTGACGGTCTTGATCTTCTCGCAGAGCGCCTTCATCTCGGCCGGCGTCTTCTCGTGCGCGATGACCTTGTCGACGAGCTCCATCGCGTAGCCGTGGAGCTTGTCGGCGCTGACGCGCATGCCCATGCCGAACTGGGCGTTGTCCTCGAAGAGCGAGTTCGACCACGCAGGGCCGCGGCCGTCGGCGCGCTGGCAGTACGGGGTCGTCGGCAGGTTGCCGCCGTAGATCGACGAGCAGCCGGTCGCGTTCGCGATGAGCAGGCGGTCGCCGCAGATCTGGGTGAGCAGCTTGACGTAGGGCGTCTCGCCGCAGCCCGCGCACGCGCCGGAGAACTCGAACAGCGGACGCTTGAGCTGGCTGTCGAGGAGCTTGCGGGTGTCGAGCTTCGCCGGATCGACCTCGGGGAGACCCAGGAAGAACTTCCAGTTCTCGGCCTCGGTCTTGCGCAGCGGAATCTGCTCGACCATCTTGAGCGCGCCCTTCGCCTTCATCGGGCACTGGACGACGCAGAGCTCGCAGCCCATGCAGTCTTCCGGCGCGACCTGGATCGTCACCTTCGAGCCGAAGCCCTTGGTGAGCGCCTTCGCCTCCGCCGACTTGAACGTCGCGGGCGCGCCGGCGAGGTCGCCGTCGTTGTAGACCTTCATGCGGATAGCAGCGTGCGAGCAGATCGCAAGGCAGTTGCCGCACTGGATGCAGGCCGCCGGATCCCACTGCGGGATGAACGCCGCGACGTTGCGCTTCTCCCACTGCGTCGTCGCCGTCGGCCAGGTGCCGTCGACGGGCAGCTCGGAGACCTTGAGCGTGTCGCCCTTCTGCGCGATCATCTTCGCGGAGACCTTCTTGACGAACTCGGGCGCGTCGGCCGGGACGGCCGCGGGCATCTTCGCCTTGCCGGCCGGCGCGGCGGGATACTTGACCTCCTCGATCGCGGCGGACGCGGCCTCGATGCACTTCCAGTTCATCTCGACGACGTCCTGGCCCTTCTTGGAGTAGGCCTTCTCGGCGTAGTCCTTGAGGACCTGGATCGGATCGAGCTCGGTGCCGTCGGCCTTGGCGAGCTTGATGCCGGAGAGCTTGAAGAACGCCGTCTGGAGCACCGTGTTCGTGCGCGTGCCCATGCCGTTCTCGCGGGCGATCTTCGCCGCGTCGATCACGTAGAAGCGCAGCTTCTTGTCGATGATCGCCTGCTCGACCTCGTCGGGCATGTGGTCCCAGACCTCGGCCGCCGTGTAGGGCGACGCGAGCAGGAAGACGGAGCCCGGCTTCGCGGCCTTGAGCATGTCGTACTTCTCGAGGTACGGGAAGCAGTGGCACGCCGTGAAGTCGGCCGCGTTGATGAAGTACGGCGAGCGGATCATCTCCGAGCCGAAGCGCAGGTGCGAGATCGTCACGCCGCCGGACTTCTTGGAGTCGTACTCGAAGTAGCCCTGCGCGAAGTTCTCGGTGTAGTTGCCGATGATCTTGATGGAGTTCTTGTTCGCGCCGACGGTGCCGTCCGCGCCGAGACCCCAGAACATGCACTCCTTGCGGTCGCCCTTCGGCACGACGAACGAATCGTCGCCGAGGATGTAGCGGCCCGTCAGGTCGTCGACGATGCCGACGACGAAGTGGTCCATGGGCTTCTCCTTCGCCATGTTCGCGTAGACGTTCGCGCACATCTGGGGCGTGAAGTCCTTCGAGCCGATGCCGTAGCGGCCGGCGAGGATCTTCGGATACTTGAACGCGACGACGCCGTCCTGCAGGCCCTGGCCGATCGCGGCGGCTACGTCGAGATAGAGAGGGTCGCCCAGTGCGCCAGGCTCCTTGACGCGGTCGAGGACGGTGACGACCTTGACCGTGGCGGGAAGCGCCTTGACGAAATCGACCATCGAGAACGGACGGTAGAGGTGCACCTTGAGGAGGCCGACCTTCTTGCCCTCCTTGACGAGCGCGTCGACGGTCTCGTGCAGCGTGTCGCAGCCCGAGCCCATCGCGACGACGACGTACTCCGCGTCCGCGGCGCCGACGTAGTCGTAGAGCTTGTACGCGCGGCCCGTGAGCTTCGCGAGACGGTCCATGTACTCCTGGACGATCGCGGGCGTCGCCTCGTAGAACTTGTTGCAGACCTCGCGCAGCTGGAACGTGACGTCGGGGTTTGAAGCCGTGCCGCGCATCGTCGGATGCTCCGGATCGAGCGCGCGCTTCCTGAAGTCCTCGACGTACTCCTCGTCGATCATCTGGCGGATGACGTCCTGCGGAATCTCGTCGATCTTCTGGACCTCGTGCGAGGTGCGGAAGCCGTCGAAGAAGTGGAGGAAGGGAATCTTGCTCTTGAGCGTCGCCGCGTGCGCGACCATCGCCATGTCGTGCGCTTCCTGCACGCTGTTCGACGCGAGCATCGCGAAGCCGGTCTGGCGGCACGCCATCACGTCGCCCTGGTCGCCGAAGATGCAGAGCGAGTTC